>JBKDWF010000066.1:0-45817 GCA_046338525.1 Holosporales bacterium | reverse complement strand
TGGGTGGGTAGAAAACCTGCCAATGCCACGCCCTCGGTCGTCTTCGCGAGCGCCGGAAGCGCGTGGCGATCCAGCGTTCATTTTTTCTGGATGGCCACGGCGCTCCGCGCCTCGCCAAGACGGAGTTTCTTCCTGAAAGGTTGCTGAGCTGTAAAATATTGCCTGAATGGGGTGCGTGTTCCACCCACTCATTTTGGGAAAGAGCCATAAATCTATGGCTTCGCCAAACCCAACGACTCCTGCTCATACGGCGTATAGCGACGATTACGAAGACGATCCCGGCTATAAAAATTGTCGTACCACGCATTATTGCCCAACGTGCGAAAATCAAGGCGCAACATCACTGACGTGGACGGAGCCACCGTACCATCGTCAGTAAAATCTCTTGTTACATCAAGGACAATAGAAAAACAGTTATCAAAATAAGTAATCCCACCGCGGGCCAAGCGATGAGCCGGAGCAGCAATATCCCGGGGATATTTCCCCGACACCAACCAGCGTTCCTTCACAAAAGTCGATAGCATTGTGGAAAATTGTTCTATATCTTTTTCATTGGAGGATGTCTGTTTTCCAAAAAAAACATAATCATTGCTCATCTGAAACGATGCCCAGTTCAATGTTAGATTAGCATCATTACGTTGAATGCGGCCATTGTCTTTATTCAACCGCGCATGGTTTTCAAAATCAAAAAACGGCGCGTAGGAAAGAGCTACCCGGCCAACATAGTCCGAACGGGTACCATTAAGACCACTGCCTGCCGCGAACAAATTACTGTTTTGACGCCGAAAACTTTGTCCAGCAAAAGCACCCATACGAGCACCGTAAAAATTCTCAAAAATATTATTCACACCAACATCCACTCGTTGACCGCCATCAAACCGATCCCGGGCATAAATACGATCCGCTTCAAAGAGATTATTATCATCAAATTCAAAGGACTTAAAATCTTCATTGGGGATTTTGTCTTGCTTGCCTGGATTGCGTGCAACAACCACGCCGGCAATAGGTTCAATAAGATGTGTCATACCGCTTTGCGCCTGCCGAATCCACGGCTGGGAAATTTTCGCATACGCAATAGGCTCCGCCCGCCCTGCATCACCTGACTTAGGATTGGTCGGATCGGTGGTTAATTGAGTCTCTCCGTACCAATAATAATCACTACGCAATAACGCACCATAGGTAAACAGCGTTGACAACGGCAACCTCTTCTCATTTTGCCACCCAGCAGCACCACTAATTCTCCGCGTATCCTGACCGTTCAAACGAGTCAGAGCCACCGTACTCGTATCAAGAGAAAATTTTCCTGGGAAACCATTTAGACTTTTCAAATCACTGTACCGCAACCACGGCAAGACCACTGGTACCGCGCGTTGATTGTCCCCTTGCCGCAGCGTTTGAAAATTATAGCCACTGGCATTAAAATAGCTGTCTCTCCCAAAGCGTTCTGCTGTTAGGTTGCGCGTGAGGGAAGCCCCCCCGCCATAAGGCAACTGAAACCGCCGGAAGTAACTTGCATCACTCACTCGCGCCGCGCTAAAATTCCACCGCCACGCATCGTTAATATCAAAATTGCCTCTGGCAGTATAATGGCCTTGCTGCACCGTGCGATCGGTTTGCGAACCAGCAATAAGCTCTTTAACATTAGCAGCGCTAAGATTGGCGGCCACCGTACCGTTGCCGAACTGTCGCTCATAATCCACAAGCCCTATCACACCCGCACTGGTAAAAAATCGTGGCTCAATAATAGCTTGTTGCTGCTCATCAATAGCCCAATAATAAGGCGCCCCTAGGATAGCGCCCTGCTCAGTACGCTGGCTCAACTTAGGCATTAAAAAGCCTGACTGTCGTTTTACTGTCGGATCAGAATGGGAAAAATATGGCGCATAAAAAACTGGTACCCCGTAAACATCCAACACGAGATCATCATAAAAAATCCGCTGCGCCGACTGATCATGGGTCACTGTACCAGCGTGTAGCTCCCAAATAGGTGTCTTCGTATCGCCCGGACAGGTTTCACACGCTGTGTATGAAGCATCCTCAAGAATGCTTTTATTCCCCTCAACACGCTTGCCCCGCACCGCCCGTAAGCGAGATTTATCGACAAACCTAGCTTCCAACGCTCCAATAAGCCCATCCTTCAAGTCATCTGTAATTTCTAACCGATCGGTGGTGGTTGCTTGGCCACTTTTATCCTGAAAAAACACGTTACCTTCAGCAATAATGCGGCGGCTATCCTGATCGTAAATCAATTGATCGGCAAATAACTCCACACCATCGCTACGCCTAGCCTCTACCTTCCCTGTTGCCAAAAGTCGCCGCCCCTGTTGCTCGTAACGCAAAATATTTGCACTCACCTCAATGGGCTCATCATTTTTAAGCGATGAAGACTTAGCAAAAGCCGGGATCAGCCATCCTCCCGCCAAAACAAAGACGAGCAAGCAAAACAACCAGCGGCGAGTGGCACAAACCATATAGCAATACCAACGGGCAAACGTCCTGAGATTCCCAATGCGGTAACAAGATCGGTGGCAAAATACAATAAAAACCCAGCCCCTAATCCCCCCACAATCAACCGCTGCAATGAAGGACGACGTCCAGGCTGTAATGCTGCACTTGCCGCAATAAATATCATCACAACCAATAATAAAGGCGTTAAAATAATACTTTGCAAATAAACCACATGGCGACGTGCCGTAAAACCAGCCGCCTGCATCGCCTCAATATACCTAGGCAACGCCCAACTAGGAATGGTTTGCGGCGGTGAAAAACTGTCTTGGAGTTGCTCTAATGTCACATCTGTCGGCAAGAAGGCTACCTTAATAATCTCAGGCACCACCCCGGGACGATTACGCACGGCATCGGAAAAACGCCAGAAAGCCCCCTGCAACATCGCCTGCTGCGCATCAAGTCGTTCAATCAGAACATTATCGGTACTCACCCGCAACACCGTCACCCCTTTCAATACGCCGCTCACCGCATTAGCCCGCTCTGCCCGCAACAAAGAGAAACCATTGCCATCGCGCTGACGTATCCAGATTCCGCCCTTGGTGACGCTAAACGCATCGACACTGCCGCGAAAATATTTCGCTTCCATAGCCTCGTATCGACCTGAACTATAGGCAGCAAGCGGATTAAGCAACATCAATCGCCCCATGCCCAATGCCACCGCCACAATCAACAATGGCACCAAAAACCGCCAAACGGAAATCCCCGCTGTCCGCATAATCGTCAACTCTTGCGTGCGGGACAACCGATACAGCGTTGCAAGTGCTGCAATCAACACCACGAACGGTAAAATAATTTCTAACATTCCAGGTAATTTTAATGCCGCCATGTAAAAAACGACATTCATCGAAATCCCGTTTTTACCCGCTGAACGCCGCAACAATTCCATTCCATCGGCCAAAAAAACAATAAGACAAAGCCCTGCCGCTACTATCAACAAAAGCCGACCAAACTGCCGCAACAAATACCGATCAAGTGACCCTACCACAATACCCACGTCCCCCGACGCAAAAATGACATACTCCACCATAACGGCACCACTACCACCGCATACTGCAACACACCGAATCCCCAAGCCCAAGCAGATAGGCTTTCTGCTAATAACACCATGGCTTGTAACGCAACCACCGCCCCTGCCGCTACCACTAACGACCGTCCCATTCCCCGCCGATTATAGCCAGCCCCACTAAGCAGGGCGAGAACCACTGCGGTCATCGTCAATGGTAACAATGGGTTGGCTAAACGACTATGGCCGGCTGCTCGCAATTTACCGCGCCGCCGCACATCATTTTCTTCTGCAGACTGAACAAACAAATCAGCAACTTTCATTTCTTGAACTTCCGTGCCACGACTCGCCACTACCGAGACCAGCGAACCCAAATCCAAAATATATTCAGAAAAATACAAAAACTGTACCCGCCCCGTCGCGGCATCGAGTTCTTGACGACTTCCGTTTTCAATTCGCAAAAAAGGCTTGCGGTTTTCATCAAACCCAAGTCGTGCTTGCCCCGCCAAAATTATCGTGGGTCTCTCCGGATTGCGGCGGTCATCAAGCATCAAGCCAAGCAATTCTCCCTGAGAGCCACGGCGAGCGGCAAACACCGTCATTCCCTCCCCCATTTTATTAAACGTGCCTTCTTCAACAAACGCAGCACCAATATCTGTTCGCAGTGCCGATTCCAAATTTTTAAAAGAACTATAGCTCAGCGGCAGGATAACTAACGACAACAGATAACACACCCCGGACACCCCTGCTGCCAACAACAAAAAGGGCTTAGCCAACTGCCAGGAGCTACGGCCGGCAGCACTAAAAATCACCCACTCAGCATCAGAAACCAATCGATGTACCAACCACACCACCGCCACCGCCAACGCCAACGGCAGCACAAGTAAAAAAAATCCTGGCAACAGCAAAACCATCAGCATTAAAAAAAGCTGCAAAGGCGCACCGCGGTTAACAACCAGATCAACCAACCGCAACGATTGGGTCAACAAAACAATAGCCACCAATGTTACCGTAGCCAGCAACAAAGCCAACGCCGCTTGGCGGAACAAATATCGGTTCAGGCGCACATTCCGGCCTCCTGCACATTAAGCCTGCTGTAACAACCGCTGCAGCAGCTTCACATCATCGCCAATACCGCGATCACTATCAAGCAAACTTTCTACATTACGAATCGCATGCAACACTGTTGTGTGATCCCGCCCGCCAAAGCTACGCCCCAACGAAGGCAAGGAATGCGTCGTCAATTGCTTAGCAAGATACATGGCTACTTGACGTGGCCGAGCTACCGTCCGAGACCGCCGCGCCGACAACAAATCCGGTACAGAAACGTTGTAATGATCTGCAACTTTTTTCTGAATGTCTTCAACGGACACCTTATGCAAATTGGCGCGAAGAACATCCCTAAGCAATTCTTGCGTGCCTTCCAACGTCACTTCACGGCCAATCAGCATTGCATGGGCAGCAATACGATTTAAAGCTCCTTCCAACTCGCGAACATTCGATGTAATTTTATGCGCCAAAAATTCCAACACCTGTTTCGGCATGGGAATATTCAAAATTTCGGTACGACTTTGCAATATTCCAAGCCGCAGCTCATACGTTGTCGGGTGAATATCCGCCACCAACCCCCAGCCAAGCCGCGATTTAAGACGCGCTTCCATCCCCTCCAGATCGCTGGGGGACTTATCGGCAGAAACAACAACCTGACGATTTTGATCAACGAGAGCATTAAAAGTATGAAAAAATTCTTCTTGCGTGGACTCCTTGCCACTAATAAATTGCACATCATCAATCATCAACACATCGACAGAGCGAAACAACTCCTTAAAGGCCATTGTATCTTTATGACGCAAGGACTTGATAAACTCATACATAAATTTTTCAGCAGATAGATACAACACTCGACGCTGCGGCTGACTTTTGGCAATATGCCACGCAATGGCCTGCATCAAATGGGTTTTTCCAAGACCAACGCCACCATAGAGAAATAACGGATTAAAAGTTACCTCCCTAGCTTCAGCTACCCGACGCGCTGCTGCAAAGGCCAACTCATTAGGTTTGCCCACCACAAAACTTTCAAAGGTAAGCCGAGCATCCAATTGCGACACAAGCGCCTCTACACCAGCAACACCCACCTTGGAAACATCAGGAATAACTACAGATGACTGAGTATCATTAGCAGGCGCAGGAGTTTCCTCGCTCTTATAAAGGCTACTGCTTATAATCATTTCCACCATCGTCACCGACGGAACCATACTACGCACCAACGTACGAATTCGATCCCCATAATGGGTCTCAATCCAATTACGCATAAATTTTGTTGGTACTGATAGCCGCACTTCGTCTTCAGTCGGACTTTCCATTATCTCAAGAGGTTGAAGCCAACTACGGTACGCAGCTTCACCCACTTCTCGGCGTAACTGCTGCTTAACCCCTTGCCAGTCTAATGCGGCCATAAAAAGCCTCCCCAGATGGTGCAACCGCTGAGTTTGAGAATTAAAATTTTTAAGATATTAAGATATAAAGATTATCCAGCGATCTTTTTCAGGCGCTTGGCTAACCGAGAAACCGTACGACTGGCGGTATTACCATGCAACACGCCCTTGGTCACACCACGGTGAATTTCCGGCTGAGCCTCTCGCAACGCAGCGGTGGCTGCTTGTACATCACCATTGTCCAATGCCGCCTCAACCTTGCGGACAAAAGTACGAACGCGACTCAACCGTGCGCGATTGGCTTCCGTCCGCACGGCGGTAGTGCGAATGCGTTTTTGAGCAGAAATATGCTGAGCCATAGAAATTTACCTAACCTAAATTTTATTCGGATGGCAACGTTATCTGTGGATAACTTTAGCGTCAAGCGTCTTTTCTCCGCCTACGCTACTTTTCTAAAAAGCACCGTAAGAACCTCTGAAAACAGTGCCTATGCTGTGGCAAAAAATCCTCACCGTCGAAAAATAGAGGTGAAAAGCCGTTTTTCAGTTGACGCAAAGATATTAGCGCTTATGGATTGGCTTAAATCAGCCATTTTTAGGCCAAAATGACCTGCAAAGCGGCAGATTTCAACCAACCGGAGAAAACATTATGAACAAAAATGAACTCATTGGCGCAATTGCCGACCATTCGGGTCTAAGCAAGGCTGATACCACCCGCGCCCTCGACGCAGCACTGGAAATCATCAGCAAAACCCTCCGCAAGGGCGGCGACGTGCGCCTCGTTGGCTTTGGTACCTTCTTGGTCACCAAGCGTCAGGCCACCGAAGGCCGCAACCCCCGCACCGGCCAAAAAATCAAAATCGCGGCCTCAACCCAGCCAAAATTCCGCGCCGGGAAAAGCCTGAAAGACCTCGTCAACAAGAAGTAACCCTCATCCTACCCCCAAAAAACGGCTTCCACCCTATTCGGAAGCCGTTTTTTTATGCCAAGTGTGATCATCGTCATCGTCAGGCCGGGCCGGGCCGGGCCGGGGTAGAGTGGGGCAAGTCATTTAAACAAAGGAAGCAATTTTTTTTGTTTATAGCACATGACCCGTCCTAAACATTAGGAAGCGAAGCTTCCTTAGCACATTATGAACGACTCATTTGATTTGAATAGTCTAAGCCCCTTGGCAAAGACAACATTTCTCCTCGCCGGGATAATCGAGAAACTCAATGAATTAGACATAGAGGATCTCAATGTCAAAGAAAAAGCTGAACTACGAACAAGCGCCCTCCACGATCTAGACAACCTAGAGGCTGCAGGGAGTGATGTTTTGGTAGAAGATCTGCGGGTAATACTAACAACCCTTATCTTCCCGCATTTCGGCTTATAAAGCTGTCGACTCTTAGTTAAAAAAACCTTCCACCTCTCCGCATAGAGGGCGGGAGGTTTTTTTATGCCCAACCCCGCCCCGCAAAACAAAATCAACCCTTTAAAACCCCCTTGCACACCCCACCCCACCCCGCTAGTATCCGCCGCTCAACGGGCGGAGCGTAGCGCAGCCTGGTAGCGCACCACTCTGGGGGGGTGGGGGTCGCTGGTTCGAATCCAGTCGCTCCGACCATTGATGGGCCGTCGTCCGAGACGGCTTAAAATAACACAAGGGCACCTCTATTAACCCATTTATGGGGATGAGTGGCTAGAAAGGGATTTGCGAGCAACCGTAAGCGTACTTTTGGGTACGTGCGGATTGCGAGCAAAAACCTGACGACGCCAATCGCCCCAGAAATGAGGTTAATAGAGGTGCCCACAACATGTCGGGGCGTAGCGCAGCCTGGTAGCGCATCAGCTTCGGGAGCTGAGGGTCGCTGGTTCGAATCCAGTCGCCCCGACCATCATGGATGCCCCCATAAGAAAGGCGAAACGCATGGAAACCTTCTGGCTCAGCGTCGGCTTCATCGGTCAGGGTCTGTTCAGTGGCCGCTTTCTGGTGCAATGGTGGTACAGCGAAAAGGCCAAAAAAAGTGTTATCCCTTTGGCGTTCTGGTATTTTTCCGTGGCGGGGGGCATTATTCTGCTGGCTTATGCTATCGCTCGCCAGGACCCGGTTTTCATTTGCGGTCAGGCCGCCGGGTTGGTAGTATACGCCCGCAATTTGTGGCTTATCCACGCTGAACGCCACCGCATCACCTCAGGAGAAACCCCTTGATTAAAGTTCAATTTTCCAGCATTACCAACACTTTAAGCGGCACCATCGTCCTGCTCGCCCCGGAGAATGAACCCCTGCACGCCCCCGCCGCCGGGGTCAAGGACGCCGACCTCAAAAAAATTCGTGAGGCGTTAAGCCTCACCCATTTCACGGGCAAAAAAGGCAGCAGCGAAGTCCTCATCCGCCCGGCTGGCCTGAATATCGATCGCCTGGTCATCGTCGGCACCGGCAAGGGCGCGGCCATCACACCCCTCATCGCCGAGCAGGTCGGCGGCGCGCTGTACGCTAGGCTGGCAACCCTCGGCGTGGCCGAGGCCACCGTGGTGCTGTCCCCCATCAAGGGCTGCCCCGTCCGGGAAGATGAATTAGCCACGCACCTAGCCACTGGGGCGAAGCTACGCTCCTACACCTTTGACAAATATAAGACCAAGAAAAAAGACGATGCCCCCAAGGTCAAGCTAGCCCGCCTGACCATCGCCACGGCGGAATACGGCAAGGCCCGCAAGCTCTTTGGCGTGGGTGAAAAACTCGCCGAGGCCGTTGCCGCCGTCCGGGATTTACAGAATGAGCCGGCGAATATTCTCTACCCCGAAACCCTAGCCCAGGCGGCGGTGGATTTGCTCACCCCCCACGGCGTTAAGGTGACGGTGCTGGGCGAGAAAGAGATGAAAAAGCTCGGCATGGGCGCGCTGCTGGGCGTCGGCCAAGGCTCGGCGCGGGAATCCAAATGCGTCCTGATGGAATACCAAGGCATTGAAAAAAATACCCAGTTTCCTTTGGCCCTCGTCGGTAAAGGTGTCACCTTTGACACCGGCGGGATTTCCATCAAGCCGTCGGCCAACATGGAAGACATGAAGTGGGACATGGGCGGCTCGGCGGTGGTCATCGGCACCCTGCTGGCGCTGGCCTCCCGCAAGGCGAAGGTCAACGTCGCCGGGGCCATCGGCCTTGTGGAGAACATGCCGTCGGGCACGGCCCAACGTCCCGGGGATGTGGTAAAATCCCTGTCCGGTCAGACCATTGAGGTTCTCAACACCGACGCCGAAGGCCGCCTTGTCCTTGCTGATGTGTTGTGGCACGCCCAGGAAACTTGGAAACCCAAGACCGTTATTGATCTCGCCACCCTCCCCGGGGCCATTGTTGGGGCTTTAGGGGAAATCACTGGCGGGTTGTTCAGCAACACCGATAAACTTGCCGAAGCCCTGTTTCAGGCCGGAGAAGAAGTGGGGGAGCACCTGTGGCGCTTGCCCCTGCGCGAAGACTACGACAAGGACATTGACTGCGACATCGCCGACGTGAAGAACATCGGCTCTGGCCGTGGGGGCGGCAGCATCACCGCCGCCCAGTTCCTGCAACGCTTTATCCAGCCCGGCGTCCAATGGGGCCACCTCGACATCGCCGGGGTAACCTGGACGAAGAAGGACACCTTCCTCTGCCCCAAAGGCACCACGGCGTTCGGGCTGCGAATTTTGGATAGTTATATCAGGAACGTGTGGGAGGGGTAGCCTCGCAGTTGTTGCGCCTTCATTGACGCCCCTGACGCTGAAATAATCCCCACAACGCCGTGCCCGCAGCAGCAAGCCCGAAGCCGGTTGTGGCCGCTAATGCCACACCTGCAAATCCTGCAACCACAATGTCACCCGGCCCACGGCTACGCAGCACCTCCGCCGCTTTTGTGGGTAGTGTCTCCAGGTTCACCTGTATCAACCCAGTATTAGGGTTTTCCAGTGCCAACGACCGCACACTGTTTGATGCCGGGTGCGTAGCACCAGGACCACCAATCCCCATTCCTACAAATAGGGCACCTTGCGCAACCTTACCATTATCCGTCACCGCCAACACCGTACCCGCGTTCCACGGCGGCGTTTCGCCAAGAGACGTCACCCGGTAACGGTTCCAAGCGTTCGCGCCCACTTCGATAGCCACTGTATTGGCTTGGTCTTGATACCATTCACGAAAATCAGCAACTTGCCTACTGCCAAAGAGTTGACCCGCAAGCGTGCTGTTCATGCGCGGTTCAACGCCGATATAACGAACACCACGTTCATACGCCACCACCGCCGCCGGAATCGTCCCCATGGATTGCCCCGTAAGGCTAGCAATCTCACCATGGTCTTTCACAACACTATCCACAAATTTATTCAGTGCCCTGATTTGTGTCCGCATCCCATCTAGTGCGACGCTTTTCACGTCCGGGAGAGCATCACGCCCCGCAACGTCCGTCTCCAACCCCACCACAAAAACATGAATGTTGCCCGTTTCTTTTTCCCGATACGCTACCGCCCCAAGGCCGCCTTGCTGCGGATCGCGGATACTGTCAATAATTTCAAAAGGCGCATCATCATTAATCGCTGTGGGAACAAATTTCGCGCCAAAAGCTTTATCGCCCAAGGGCGCGCTGGCATCCCAGTTTTCTGGCTTAGGCTTTACCCGTTGCCCGTCTTGTTCAATCAGCCCGGTGTTAAACGCACCATACAACAATGTTGCATGCGTGGCTGGCGACATACCGCCAAGCAGAAAAGATTTTTCCGTTAGCGAAACATCTCTTTCCTTTTTATAAAATTCCCGTTCAGGATCAAGTACAGAGTCTTTGATGGTACCCACCACAGAAACGAGAAGTGCCGCACCTGATGCAGCCTTCAACGCATTTTCACCTGGCTGTGGGCTGCTACCGAGAAACCTAGACCCGGCAGCAAGGACATTAAAGAAAAGGTATCCAGAACTCAACCATAGCCCTACTTTTCTTACGTTATCTTTCAAACTCATAATGCCACCCTATTTGTTAATTGAATTGCCCCCCCCCTACCGCCCCGCCGACATCGCCGCAATCGTACCCGCCACCTGCGCTGCAGCCACCTTTGCGCCGCCCAGAGGCCGCCGAGTTTTGCCCCGCTCAATAAACTCGATGATGGCCGTGCCGTCGTCCTTGGGGGCAACACGTAGCTGCACCTGCCAGGTGGGGCTTAAACCCTCGGCAAGGCGGGATTTGGAGTACAGCAGGATGCTGAGCTTGTCCTCACCCGGAATAGATACCCGGGGAAATTCCCGGTGCAGCTTGTCCAGCACGTTGCGGGCCACGGCGGCGGTGGGCCAGATCTTGCCTTTTTTAATGGCAATCATCGCCGGATGACCCCAATTGGGGTGCGGGCGCACGGGGCGTTTGCGCTGGGGGTGTTTGGCCGCCGGGATGGCTAGCTTGATGGCCTTGATGGTAAAAAGTTTTTCATTGAGGGCTTCCACGTGGAGCACGGCAAAATTGCCCAAGGCGTTCTCGGCCTCTTCCTCCGGCGTGACGGCGTAGCCGCGAATCCACAAGGTCAGGGGTTCCCGATCATCGCTGCCCTCGTCGTGGGAGGCAAACAACTCCCGAAGCTGGCTCAGCTTCGCCATGGCCAAGGCTTTGTCCGGCAAGCGGTATTTGCCGCTCAGCGCTGCGTCAACCAGAACGTGACCGACAAAGGCAAAACGCTGCACCTTCGGCGCAGCAACAACAAGGGGGGCATCCTCTAAGGGAACGGTATCCGCCATGTTTTCAGCCACAACGACACTAAGGGGCAGACCGTCTGCAATCGCTGAGAGACTACCACTATTAAAATTAAATGTGCTCATAGTCACTACTATGACACAAGACCGGCCTAAAATAAAGAAAAAAAGAATCCTAATTTTTTAATGTATTTTTGGCAATGTTGCGCGAGCTTGAAGAGCCATGCGAGGCGACAAACCCAGCCACGCAAGTACTCGCGCCTGAATCGTCTGGCCAAACCGCTGTTCCAAAAAGGCTATCCACGGCAACCGCGGCCTTGGGTACAACGCCACTGGGGCAGTATCCGTGTCTTTTAGACCCGCCGCCTGCCGGGCTTCTGCCAGGGCATCCTCCAGCCCACCAACTTTATCCACCAACCTGCGATCCAAGGCTTCTTGGCCAAAAAAGACCTTCCCGCCAGCAACAGCCGCAATCTGATTAGCATCCAGCTCCCTCGCTTCAGCCACGAGACCCTTAAAAGCCCCATAACTAGCGTCTATTTGGCGATTAAACTCCTGCCGTTCGCCTTCCGAAAACGGCGTCAAGGGACTCCACATATACGCCAACGCACCGACACCCACCCGATCCGTGGTAATTTTCAGTTTTTCCACCAACCCTTGGGCGACAATTTTGCCCCCCAACACCCCAATGGAGCCGACAATCGTTGTAGGAGCTGAAATAATGGTATCCCCACCAATGGCCAGCATGTACCCGCCCGAAGCAGCCACATCGCCAAGGCTGACTACCACCGGCTTGCTATCCCGAAGCACGGCAATCGCCGCCCGCAGGGTATCCGAAGGGGTAAAGCCGCCGCCGGGGCTATTAATTCTCAGCACCACAGCCTTGACCGCTTCATCATCGGCCAATTCCCGGAACAACTCCTGAAAATCAGGGGCATTAATCACCGAATTGTCCGACCCGGTGGGAACATTGGCATCGCGGATAATTTCACCGTTCAGGTACACCAAAGCAATTCGAGCCTGTTCTTTATCTTTTTTCTTGATATCCTTCAGAAGGCTATGTTTTTCGGCAACAACAGCGGCGTGGTATTCGGCCAGCGATACGCGCCAATCTTCAGCAGGAGCACTCTCCTCGTCGCCGCCAACCAGAGACATCAGTTTTTCTTCCAGATCATTAATATACCCAAGACTGTCCACCAACTTAGCAGTCACGGCTTCTTCTCCCAGAAAGGTTCCCTTACTCAGCAACCCGGGCAATCCCGCCGTATCAGGGCGGTTTTTCTGCACTTGCGGCTCAATCAAATCCATATATCCCTGGATAAGCTTGATAATTTCCCGGCGGTGCGCCGGGGTAAAGCCGCTTTCTGTGACCATATTGAACGCTGTCTTGTCCTCATCCCGCCGGGCAAAGTCGGCGCGCAGACCCGCGTTCGCCAAGGCATCCTTAAAGAACGGCACTTCAACCCCTGCCCCCAGCAGTGCCAGCATCCCGTGAGGCTGCATCCATATTTCATCGGCGTAACTGGCGGCTAAATATTTCAACAAGCTATTCTCGCCTTCCGAAAAAGTTTCCGCAAACGCAACCACTAACTTACCAGCCTTGCGCAGTGCGGTCAGTTTCGCGCCGATTTCCTGCACTGTAGTGGGATCAAAGGCCAAATCGGTCACGTCCAGCAACACCGCTTTTACCCGGTCATCCCCCGCCGCATGATTCAATCCCTGCAACGTGCTGTACAAATCTAACTGTTGCGTATCCCCCAGAAGTTCCGTCAAAAAAGGATCTGTTGGGGCACTGCTCAACGCTTGCCCCGCATCAACAGTCAACACAAAAGCCTTGGGTAAGGCGTGATGCTCTCTATCCGGGCGCAACGATAAAACCAACGCTACACAGCCAAAAACACTGATCAAGCTCATGATTCCAAATACAAAGACAAGCCGACGCAACCATCGTCCAATAAACCGCAGCATCAGTTTTCTCCCTTGCGCGTGTAGCTTTAGCCGACCAACGCCCGATGCCGCAAGAACTGATCTGCAAGAACGCACGCGACCATTGCCTCGGCCACGGGAACAGCCCGAATGGCCACGCAGGGATCATGGCGGCCTTTGGTTTGAATATCTATTTCCTCTCCCGTCTGGTTAATACTGCGTCGGGGGGTTAGGATGCTGCTGGTAGGTTTAATAGCGCAGCGCACCACCAACGGCTGGCCCGTGGAAACGCCGCCAAGAATACCGCCGGCATTGTTGCTAAGAAAATGCGGCTTCCCGTCTAGGTTCATGCGAATTTCATCGGCATTATCACTGCCCCGAAGGCGTGCCGCCGCAAAGCCAGCACCAATCTCCACACCTTTCACCGCGTTAATGCTCATCAGCGCATGGGCCAACTCCGCGTCTAGCTTGGCGTACAGAGGGCTTCCCCACCCGGCGGGAACGCCAAAGATGGTAACTTCAACAATCCCGCCCAAGGAATCCCCGGCCTTACGGGCAGCGTCCAGTTCCCTTTCCCAATCCTTAGCCGTTACCGCATCGGGGCAAAAAAAAGGGTTTTCCTCAATGGCTGCATCGTCCCACCGGGTTGGATCAACCGCGTGGCCACCCATTTCCACCAATGCGCCGCGAAAGATAACGTGAGCACCGAGCACCTTGCGCGCCACGGCTCCGGCCGCTACGCGCACTGCTGTCTCCCGAGCCGAAGAACGGCCGCCTCCCCGATAGTCACGGATGCCGTACTTAGCCTGCCAACTAAAATCCGCGTGGCCGGGGCGAAAGCTGTCTTTAATGTCGCTGTAGTCCTTGCTGCGCTGATCCTCATTGGCAATCAATAGCGCCACTGGTGCGCCTGTGGTCTGCCCCTCAAAAACGCCGGAAAGAATTTGTACCTTATCCGCTTCTTGCCGCTGGGTCACAAAGCGGGACCGTCCGGGACGCCGCCGATCGAGATAAGGCTGTATATCTGCCTCGGACAAGGAAAGGCGCGGCGGTACCCCGTCCACGACACAACCAATGGCAGAGCCATGGCTCTCACCAAAGCTGGTGAAACGGAACAACTGCCCGAAGGTGTTGAAACTCATTCGTCTTTAACAACATTAATATCAGGGGCATCCACGGCTTTCATCCCCACCACATGATACCCGGCATCAACGTGGAGAATTTCCCCCGTCACCCCCGACGCCATATCCGAAAGCAAGAACAATGCGGCCTTGCCCACCTCATCCTGGGTTACGTTACGGCGAAGCGGGGCGTTGTACTGGTTCCACTTGAGAATATAGCGAAAATCGCCAATGCCCGCCGCTGCCAAAGTGCGAATCGGCCCGGCGGAAATGCCGTTGACGCGAATATTGCGCTTGCCGTAATCCGCCGCCAGATACCGCACCGAAGCCTCCAGTGCGGCCTTGGCCACGCCCATCACGTTATAATGCGGCATGACTTTTTCCGCTCCGTAATAGCTTAGGGTTATCAAACTGCCGCCCTCCGGCATCAAATCCGCCGCCCGCCGGGCGATAGCGGTAAAGGAGTAACAGGAAACATCAAGGCTGTTGCGAAAATTCTCGCGGCTGGTGTCGGCGTAGTCGCCTTTCAGCTCATCCTTATCGGAAAACGCCACCGCGTGGACGATTCCGTCCACCGTGCCCCAGGAACTTTTCACCTGGGCAAAGGCGGCATCAAGGCTGGCGTCGCTGCTCACGTCGCACTGGTACAGAGCCTTGACCCCAAGTCCTTCTGCCAGCGGTTTTACCCGTTTCAGCAACACCTCATTCTGGTAGGCAAAGGCCAACGTCGCCCCCGCCGCCGCAAGGTTCTCAGCAATGCCGTAGGCAATGGATTTATCGTTCGCCACCCCAAAAATAAGGTATTTTCTTCCACGCAGATCGAGCAATGCTCCCATAGATTCATCTCCTGTCAGGCCATCTTCTGTCATGGTTGTGTAGCCTGAAATAGCGTCTGGTCAATGGGCTTTGTTCTCTCGAACCATTCACCTTGAATAGATACCAAAAAGACATAGCAGAACATCAAAATCTCACAGCAACCCCACCCGCCCGGCAATCCGATTCTCAAACGCCTGCACCATCGCGTGGACAATTTCGGTGAACAGGCCACTGGCAAGATGCTGCATCAATCGGCTACGAAATTCAAAATCAATGCAAAAATCCACGCGGCAGCCGCCCTCATGCGTGGCGGTAAAACCCCAAGTATTTTCCAAATACTTAAACGGTCCCGATAAATACTCAATCCGCACGCTTTGCTGGGGCACGGTGTGCACGCGGCTGATGTAGCTTTCCCGCAGGACTTTATAGCCAATGACTAAATCCGCCGTGAAGGTATCATCGGCGCGATCATAGACGCGGCTGGCCAAACACCACGGCAGGAATTCCGGGTATCGTTCCACATCAGCAACAACACTGAACACCGCTGGCACCGGATGGGGCAAGACGCGGCTTTCTTCATGGCGCGGCATCGTTTAACGGCTCCGCCGGGTAAGCCACCACACGCCCGCGAGATCGCTGATACCCACCCAAAAACGCTCCCAGTTACTATAGTTGGAAACGCCCCGAGTGCGGGGGCGATGGCTGATGGGAAAACCCAGAACCTTCCCCCCCGCCCGCCGCACCAGCGTCGGCATAAAACGGTGCATGTGATCAAAATACGGCAACTGCTGAAAAAACACCCTCGGCAACAGCTTGAAACCGCACCCGGAATCGCGAATAGAATCCCCCAGCACCCGGCGTCGACACGCCGCCGCCAGCCGTGAGGCCACATGCCGCCAGCCGCTATCCTGACGACGCTGCCGCTGGCCAATGAGCATCGCCGGAGCAGGCAAGGCCTGGTACGCAGACCACGCCGCCACAAACTCTCGTGGGTCATTCTGGCCATCACCATCAATAACGGCAATAGTTTCTTTTGTTGCCTGCCACAGAGCGGCAAACAACGCCCTGCTCTGCCCCCGGCTATAAGGATGATCCAGCACCCTAAGCCACGGATACCTCTGTGCACATGCCGCCAGCTCCGCCCCGGTGGCATCAGTACTAGCGTCATTAACCACCAATACTTCCAAATCAAACACGCCCGGCAAAGCCTGAGCAACCTCCTCCAGCAACGGAGTCACGTTCCCGGCCTCATTCCGCATCGGGATCAACAACGATAGTCCAGGACGATATTCCGCCAAGATGCTAACTATTGTGAATGATCAGGCTAATAACACCGACGGTAATCACGGCTACGACAACGCCACCAAGGGCAAAACCGCGCAAAAAACGCTGCCACATCTGGACGTGATCGGAATCAGCACTCATAAAAACACCTCGGTGCCGACGGATAGCAGCCTGATACCCTCACCGTCAACCGTCGCTTTTTGATAACGCACTTGCCCTTTTTCGATCGTAATTTGCTTCTTCACAAGGCCACGCACTACCAACGGATACAGCCGATGTTCCGCCGTTAAAATACGCGCCGACAGCGTGACCTCATCATCACTCGGCAGAACCGGAACAACTGCCTGCCCCAAAATCGCGCCGCTGTCGCATTCTTCAGTTACTATATGCACCGTAGCCCCGGCCAAGCGAACTCCAGCGGCAAGAGCCTGCGATTGGGCGCGCAATCCCTTGAAACTAGGCAATAAAGACGGATGAATATTGATCATTCTATCCCGCCATGCTGCTACAAACTCTGTTGTTACAAGGCGCATATATCCGGCCAAACAAACAAAATCCACATGATGCTCAAGAAGTTTCTCAGTTACTGCCGCATCAAATGCCACCCGATCCTCGTGAGCCTTGGGGGACAAAAAAACAGCCTCCACCCCAGCATGACGAGCATGATCCAGCGCGCCCGCTTTCTCCTTATCACTAACCACCACAACAATGTGTGCAGGGGAAAAGTCCGCCGCAAGCAACGCCTGCAGGTTACTACCTCGCCCGGAAACCAGAACGCCGATGCGCCTAATTGCGGAACTGGACATAATCCGAGGATTCTGACCGAGCAACAATCTCGCCAATGCGGAACACCGCCTCACCCACCACCTCAAGAGCTTTTTTCACTGTCTGAAGCGCTTCCGGGCGCACCACCAGCACCATTCCAATGCCACAATTAAACGTGCGGTGCATTTCAAAAAAATCAATGTCTCCAGCTTGTTGCAGCCATTGAAAAACCGGCAGCGTCGGCCACGAACCCGCATCAAGCAATGCGGCTTTATCGGCACCAAACATCCTAGGCAAATTATCTACCAGACCGCCGCCAGTGATGTGGACAGCTCCCGTTACCCCTCCGACAGCAATGGCCGCCTGTATCGCCTTGCGGTAAATCCGCGTCGGGGTGAGTAATGCCTCCGCCAAACTCTGTCCAGGCGCGAAGGGCGAAGACCCTTTCAGATCAAGGCCATGCCGAGCAATAACTTTACGAACCAAAGAAAAACCATTAGCGTGAACACCACTAGAGGTAAGGCCAAGCAACACATCACCCACCCTAACATCCGCGCCTGTAAGGGCTTTTTTCTTGTCAACAATACCCACCACAAACCCTGCTAAATCAAAGTCTTTATCGCTATATACCCCAGGCATTTCCGCCGTCTCACCGCCCACCAGAGCACAGCCAGCCTCACGGCAGCCTTCGGCAATACTTGCCACCACTGCGGCACCAGCTTCAATGTTCAATCTTCCGGTTGCGTAATAATCAAGAAAGAACAACGGATCTGCCCCGTGCACTAAAATATCATTCACGCACATTGCGACCAAATCAATACCAATGCCCGTGTAATTCCCGGTTTCAGCCGCCAAACGAACCTTTGTTCCCACGCCATCCGTAGAAGCCACCAAGCACGGCTCAGCATATTGTTGCAACAACGGGCCAAGCTCGATAAAAGCACCAAAACTGCCAAGCACCGCTCCCGCCCCAAGACGGGCTGTACTCCGCGCCAACGGTTTAATAATATCCACAAAGGCATTACCAGCATCAATATTAACCCCGGCCTCTTTATAGTTAAGCGGGGCTTGACGGGACACCGAGCGCCTGTCACTGGTGGGATGATGAGACATTACTGTAACCTCGTTATCTGCTCGACTATTCTAAAGATTTTTATCTTTATTGCAATCGCTTTATCGACACCCTTAGCCTTTGCTGGTTCTTATTCTGTTGAAGGTGTCGAAATTAACCTTGAAAATACAGGAGATTCCAGAGCCACAGCCATCGTACAAGCTCAAAAAAAAGCATTACGGCAACTGTTGGAACGCCTCACGGGAGCCGATCCTTCCCCTACCTTGGCGGTTATTTCTGATAGCCGTGTTGGTGATTACGTCACATCTGTTCGCATTGAATCCGAAAAGTTTCTAGGAACACGCTATCTCGGACGCTTTAGTGTGGAGTTTAGTCCAGAAGCCGTGCAAAACCTCATAGAAATTGGGGTTTCGGGACGAGGGCAATCCGCCGCCTCACTACCCCACAGTATCCTCATCACCGTACAATTTTCTGACCTATCCAACTGGGTAAACCTACGCCAACGCATCGCCTCAACGGCTGGTGTCCTAGAAATAGAACCCCAATCCTTAAGTCAAGATAAAGCTTTGATATTGCTTCGTACCACTCTACCTATTACAACCCTACGCGAAAATCTCGAGCAAACAGGACTCATCACAGAAGAAACCCCACAAGGATTATCATTACGTCAGGGACTTAAACAATGACACCATTCTTTTCTAGGTCTGCGTTAAGCTGGCTTCTCATTGTTGGCATTACCTTGGGTGTTGTATATTTACTTCGCACCATTTTGTTACCGTTTGCCTTGGGGGGAATTTTTGCCTACCTGCTGAATCCTATGGCAACCCGCCTGCACACTATTGGAATCCCAAGAGGCATTGCCTCATTAATCTCCATTTTATCTTTCCTTAGTATCTTCATCGGTGTTGGACTATTGTTTATCCCCATCATCGGTGCACAGACCAACGCCCTAATAGGCGCTGTTCCCCATTACGCCGATAAAATTGAAGCAACTTTATTGCCTTTACTAGAAAAAGTCATGCATGTTATCGGATCATCCCCATCGGATTCACTTCCTCAAGCTGCCGCCAAACAAGGTGAAAAAATAGTCTCCTTAGCAGGAAGCCTTGTCAGCACCATTTTCAACAGCGGTGTCTCCATTTTAGCGGCAATCCCCTTGTTAGTCTTAACCCTTGTGTTGACTTTTTACTGGTTGCGCGATTGGCCAAAAATGCTCAGCATCCTTGATACCCTCTGGCCACGTCGGCATTACACAATAATTCGCAGCATGCTTGACGAAACCGATGCTTGCGTATCGGGGTTTTTACGGGGTCAGACTTTAGTAGCCCTCACTCTTGGAAGCTTTTATGCTATCACCCTTACCCTAGCTGGTCTGGATTTTGGTGTCTTGATTGGAGTCTTGTCGGGAATTTTAACGTTTATCCCCTATGTTGGTTCTCTGCTTGGTGGCATTGCAAGTATTGGTATTGCCACCGCGCAATTCGGCCTCGATGGTTGGGAAAGTATTGCTCTGGTCGCTGGTATCTACGGTATTGGGCAATTTCTAGAAAGTAACGTGTTTGTTCCAAGGTTCGTTGGCAACGAGGTTGGCCTGCATCCGGTATGGATAATGTTTGCCTTGCTCGCAGGGGGTAGTCTTTTTGGTTTTTTAGGGGTTGTTTTAGCCGTTCCAGTAGGCGCAAGCATTGCGGTGCTGATACGGTTTTTAATCGATAAATATCGGGAAAGCGCTCTGTATGCGCCATAGCCAAGGGCTATTACCATTTCCTCGTGTGTTATCCACCTATCGCCCTGAAGATTTCGTTATTGGTCGGGCAAATAACGATGCAGTGACCATGCTCTGCGCCCTTCCCCATCTACCCGCCCCGGGGATATTTATTTACGGTGCAGCCGACAGCGGCAAGACACATTTGCTACACTGGTTCGCCAAAAAGCATGGTATCCCTGTTTTTTCAAATATTCCTCCGCCTGATACCCTGCCAACTATTGTGGCACTAGATAATCTTGACAGCACCCAAACAACCGAGGCTCTCTACGCGCTTTTTTTAGAAACAACCGGGCGCAAAATTCCCGTCATCACCGCCGGGCGGCAGCCACCAAGCCTTTGGCAAGGCAGTACCATGCTCCCCGATGCCCTGTCTCGCCTAAAGGCTCTGAGCACCGTTGAGCTCCTCCCACCCGACGAAACATTGTTAGCCACTTTATTAGTCAAGCTCTTCGCGGATCGGCAGATCAATGTTACCCCCGATCTAATAACTTACATGACCACACGCATGGATCGATCCTATGCTGGAGCCACTACCCTTGTAGCCGATTTTGATGCCTATACCCTACAACAGCATCTCCCTTTAACCATCCCCTCAGCGCGCCATTTTTTTGCAACACGGAAACTCGTACATGCCTGATGCCCAACTACTGACCACCACCGTCGCCTTAACCACATGGCTTAACCAGCATCAAGATGCCGCTATTCTAGCCCTAGATACTGAGTTCCACCGCACCACAAGCTATTTTCCAGAATTATGTTTGTTCCAGATCGCTGCCGGAGAACAACCAGAACAAATTGCCGTCATTGATGCTCTTGCCGAGGGAATCGATCTCCGCCCCTTGTGGGCGTTTCTGCAACACTCATCAGCAGTGAAAGTCTGGCACGCTCCTCACCAAGATATTCAAATTATTGTTCGTCTTTCCGGCTTTATACCAACCCCCATGGTGGACACACAAACCGCCATTGCCTTGTGCGGAGGGCGAAGCGGCATGGGGTATGAAAATCTTATCCATGATATGCTTGGTATCAAGCTTGACAAAGGCCCTCAATTTAGCGATTGGCGCCGCCGCCCTCTATCCCCTCAGCAATGGAGGTACGCCGCCGATGACGTACGTTACCTTTGGCGTGCATGGGCTATTCTAGCCAAAAAGCTTGATGCTAACGGCCGTCGCACCTGGCTTGATGAAGACATGACCGCCTTGAGCGATCCGCAAAGCTATCTTCCCAATCCTCAAACCGCTTGGCGGCGATTAAATATTAGCAAACTCAAACCCAGCGCACAGCACCGCGCAGCCCGCCTCGCTGCTTGGAGAGAAGATCAAGCCGTCGCCCGCAATATTCCCCGAGGTCACCTTTTTTCTGATGAAAATTTAATTGATTGGGCTAGCAAGCCGCCACGAAGCACAGACACACTAGGGCGATTCCTCAACGCCATCGATGCTCCATTAGTATGGGCTTTGTGCAACGAAAACGTTGATAGCACGCCCCTCATCACCTCACCTGCCCTACTTTCACGTAATCAACAACGGTTGGCCGATTTTTTAAAATTAGCCCTCGCCCTATACGCTGACGCAGAAGGTATTGATTCCTCAATGTTCATGACTAGCCGCGATATTGACGCACTGGTGCGCCACAACTTAAACACTGATGTTATAGATTCACCATGGCGCCGGCGTTTACTGGCTATAATTATCAACAAAAATACCACAATCATACAATTAAGCGGTACAACGGTAACCCTACAAGATTAACAAGAATTCATGTTCGCCTGACATTCCGGCAAGCTTCCGCATGGCATAGTAAAACCATCAAAGCAGCCATGGTGGCAGCTTTGAAAACAGGAGTTCCTATGAATACTCGTCGCGCCCTTATCGCCACCGTTATCCTTGGTCTTTCTAGTGGCTTGGCTCAAGCTGCCGACTCCGTGGTCAGCAAGCCTGGTACCACCTCACACCAAGAGAGCAAAAAAGAGGAAAAAGTTGCCCCAACAACGGCAACACCTACCGATAAAAGTACTGCTCCGATAGCCACTCCGGCAAAGCAGTAGCACACCATCAACGACAGGGGCGTAACGCCCTTTCCCCTAGACGTTTTCGCCCCTATAGTTGCCCGCGCCCTATCCGCGTGATCTGGGCGCGGTTTTTTTTAAGGATGAGAAAAGACGATGAAAATTTTGGTCATCGATGATGATGCGACGCAAGCTCATTATATTGTCAGTGCCCTTCAGCAAGCTGGCCACAGTGCCGATCATGCTAGCGATGGTTTTGATGGCCTACACATGGCTAGCGAAGGCCACTATGATGTGCTTGTTGTTGATCGGATGTTACCTAAACTAGATGGCCTTGGGCTACTTACCGCCCTGCGTGCCAGCGGCAAAGCTACCCCCGCCTTAGTACTGAGTGCTCTTAGCTCGGTGGAGGAACGTGTACGTGGCCTCAAAGCCGGCGGCGACGATTACCTAACGAAGCCTTTTGCGTTCAGCGAACTAATAGCTCGCCTAGAAGGCCTTGCTCGTCGAACAAGTCCGCACAACGTGGAGGCAACGCACCTGCAATGCCATAATCTCACCATGAACCTTCTCACTCGGGAGGTGCGCCGAGCCGGAACACTTATTCCCCTACAAAATAGAGAATTTCGCCTGTTAGAATATTTACTTCGCCATGCAGGCCACGTCGTCACCCGCACTATGCTACTGGAAGCCGTGTGGGATTTTCATTTTTTTCCCGAAACAAATATTATTGATGCCCAAATCAGCAAACTGCGGGCAAAAATCGATAAAGGACACGATAAACCACTACTACACACCGTACGCGGCACAGGGTACAAGCTCGGTGTTGCCACTTAAAAACTTGCTTGTCTCTAGTAGCCTGCGCATGGGAGCATACGCTTTTGCCGTGCTTGCGGTCGCATTATGTAGCCTAACATTTTTTTGGCACGGCCAAACTCGCCGGATTGCAGAACAAGATATGGTAGAGGTTATGAATAGCTACCGAGAACAAATCGGCGATGGTCTGGAACGCTATGGCCCAGGCTACGCGCAAGAGTATATTGAACGAGCCTTAGGCGATGCCGATCCTTATGTTTTACTAGGCTACCTGCGGGGCGATACCCTTACTGGTAATGTTCAAACTGAGTATTTTAAAAATGCCCCAGAACGCCGCAAATATTGGGAGGTAGGAAACTTTATATTACCTTCAGGAGAAGGGGAAATTCCGGTACGCTTGGCATTATATCGCTATAATAACGATGCCATAGCTCTCGTCGGTTACGACATGCGCCGGTTTGAAGAAATGCGGGAGATGCTTTGGCGTACCCTTATCGTCAATATTGCTGTAGCCGTTTTTTTAGCGGGACTTTTGTCAACCTTACTAATCATCTTTGTCAGTCACAAGCTACGCCCCGTTAACCGTGCCTGCCGCCGCGTTATGCAAGGCGAATTGACCCACCGACTTCCCGAAGGCGGCGGGGTGGATCAGTTTGATCAATTAGCCATCAACTTCAATGCTATGCTCGGCTGGATCGATACCTTGCTTAGAACAAGCGCAGAGACAAGCAATAGCATCGCCCACGATCTTCGCGCACCTTTATCCCGCCTCAGTTTAGCCTTAGCAGATTTGAGTCGCGATAAAGATACGCCCAACCCGATTGCTGCACGGCTTCGCTTAGCTCAAGAAGATATTGCTCGCCTCGTACGCATGTTCGGGGATGTGCTCACCATTGCCCGCGTGGATGCCGGATCATCCCGAAGCCATTTTACGCCAGTCAACATCACCACACTACTGAACGACTTAGCAGAATTGTATGCCCCCCTCGCCGAAGAAAAAGGATTACTGTTTAACTTAAACATTCCTAAAAATCCAATAGTCATGTCTGGCGACCGTGGCCTGTTAGCCCAAGCCTTCAGTAATCTTTTAGATAACGCCATCAAATACACTACTATAGGCAACGTCAGCGTCACCTTAAATACAGAGCACCATGCCCTCACTATTACCATAATCGACAGCGGTATTGGTATCGCAGCCACCGATCGTGACCGCGTCTTCGACCGGTTTGTGCGTCTTGAAGAAGCACGAAGCACCCCAGGCTTTGGCCTAGGACTTAGTCTCGCCGCTGCCGTCATTCGCCTACACCATGGCACTGTGCACTTGGACGATAACACTCCAGGCCTACGCGTACAGCTTAGTTTTCCTTTGGAGGCATAATGCACATCGCTTTCGTTCATGATGCCATCGCGCCTTATTTCCCAGAACAACTTTACACGGGAGGCTTGCGCGGTATTGAAACAAGCGTTCTTTTATTAGCCAAAGAATTTTCCAAAAAAGGACATACCGTCACCATTTACAACGGTGCCCCTGTACAATCCCGCAATGGCCTTTATTTTTCCCCCCTTCCCACCAAAGC
This sequence comes from Holosporales bacterium, assembly GCA_046338525.1. Lineage (GTDB taxonomy): Bacteria > Pseudomonadota > Alphaproteobacteria > JAJTHO01 > JAJTHO01 > JBKCUA01. Next base: position 21,045 of record JBKDWF010000066.1, on the reverse strand, counting down.
AACCCGCATAGACACAGCAATACTTATCAACGACCATCGTCTTATCGATCGCCTAAACAGTAATGTTCGGCTCATTATGTGGCTACATAACCCTACCCCACTCCCTAAAGCGATTCGCACCGGACGACTCTGGCGTGCTTGGTATTATCGTCCTCACACTGTCGTATCCAGCCAATGGCATGCGCAGTGGCAAGCTCGGCGCGGCCTTTTTTCTGGCGGGGTCAGCGTTATTCCTCTAGGTATTGCCGATATTTTTCAGCCCGTGAATAATATACTCCCCGGCTCCTCCATCGGCTGGACAACCCAACGCTACCGGGGTTTTAAGGAATTTTTACCGCTCTGGAAACGCCTCCGCAGCCGCGTTCCTGATGCACGTCTATGCGCCCTTCTTAAACCTGAGGAAGGAGATTCGGCTCTTGAGAAAGACGGGATTTTTATTGCGCCGCCGCTGTCTTGGCCGCATCTTCCCGCTTGGCTCGCCCAGCACCGAGCCATTGTTTTTCCATGGCAAAAACCGGAAACATTTTGCCTAGCTGCAGGGGAGGCTATCGCCTGCGGCACACCTGTCGTCGCCCGAAATATCGGTGCCTTAACGGAACGAGTGACTCACAAAGCAACAGGTTTTCTTGCAAACAATAACAACGATCTTGAAAAAGCCTTAGAACAATTATTGTGCACCGATACCCCGTTCGGACTAGTACCGCTACCACAGCCTAACCGCTGGGATGCCGTTGCAGAAAAATGGCTCAAACTTCTGCACAGCAATAATTAAGGCATTCCGCCGCGCCGCCGTGCTTTGCACCGCTCATCAGCCATGATATACACACCGCTGTGATCGTTAATTGCCCTGCATGTGGTGTTCGTTTTCTCGTTCCTGATGAAGCGCTTGGCGCAACAGGGCGCAAGGTTCGCTGCGGAAGCTGCAGCCATACGTGGCACCAAGCCCCGGAAACACTCATTACTGGCCAAGAATATAAGACTGCCACCCCCGAGCCGCGCCAAGTATTCACCCCGGCTGAGGCAAAATCCAATAGGGTCGTCCCCGCCCGCCGCCAAGGCTTTGCCCGCCGGGCACGGCGGTTAGCGTTAGCGGCAACGATGGTGCTGCTCATAGGCGGGGGGGTGATATTAACCATGCCGCGTCAGATCGTCAGTGCATGGGAACCTATCGCCCGCTTTTACACCCACCTCGGCATCACCGTGCCGGTGTTAGGCGAAGGACTTACCTTTGATAAAATTGAACTCTACACCCGCCGCAACAGCGACGACAGTTTCACCGTCCTTGTACACGGCCAAGTCATCAACAACGCCGCCACGCCTCGGGCCGTCCCCAAGGTTCTTGTAAGTCTGCGCGATCCCACCAAACGCCCCGTCTTGCAATGGCTGGCCAGCGACACCCTGCAAACCCTCCAGCCCGGCGAATCGCTCGTCTTCACAAGTCAGCACGCCCTGACCAACCAACTCGCCGCCTCGGCCCAGATCACCTTCACCGACAAACAGGCCGAGCTAAAGCCTTAATAAAAAAACTCCATCATAATGAACAAAAAATGCACCAATAAACCACAAAATCAGGTGCCCGCCGAAGTTACTACTCCTGCTCACTGTTCACTGACCTCTGACCGCCGCCCCCCTTGCCAACGCATCCACCCGCTCGTTCTCCGCATGCCCGTTGTGGGCCGCCACCCACCGCCAATCAATCGTGTGCGGGGCCGCTGCCTCTACCAAAGCCTGCCACAGATCCACGTTCTGTACTGGTTTTTTCGCAGCGGTTTTCCAGCCGTTTTTCTGCCATGTCGGCAGCCATTCGGTGATGCCCCGGCGCACGTACTGGCTATCCGTGTGAAGGATAACGGTGCTGGGCCGCTTGAGGGCCGTTAAAGCCTCAATAGCGGCGCGCAGTTCCATGCGGTTGTTGGTGGTGGCCAACTCGCTGCCAAACAATTCCTTTTCATGTTGACCGCTGCGAAGGAGAGCCGCCCAGCCACCCGAACCAGGATTACCAAGACACGAGCCGTCGGTGAAAATCTCCACCGCACTCATGCAGGATTCAGCCAATCGTGCAGTGCTTGTGCCCCCCGAGCTAACGCCTCATTATCAATCCCATGACCTAGGCCGCGAATACGGCTGTAGGCATGTTTTGCACCGATTTTTGTTAAATGCACATCGGCCGTATCGCTGGCTGTCACCGGCACCACCATATCAGCATCTCCGTGAATAAGGGCAATAGGCGGTAGCACTTTAGGCAACGTCTCCAGGCTCAGTAAAATTCCAGCATAAGCAATTACCCCGCCCAGTAGCTCCGACGTTCTCAATCCAGCGTAGAGTGCCATCATTGCCCCTTGAGAAAACCCGCATAAAAATGTTTGTGCAGAGGATACACCAACACGCTTTTGTAAATCGTCCAGATACCGATAAAAATCGGGAGCTGCCTCCATCACCCCATCCCGCACAGCATTTAAACTAAAATCCCGTAAGGAAAACCACTGGAACGCTCCCTCCCCTTGGGAAGCCATGTCAAAAACATGAGGCGCATCAACGCTAACAAAACAGACATCGGGAAAACCTTGCTGCCACGCCTCCCCAAGGCTCAGCAAATCCCGGCCGTTAGCCCCAACCCCGTGCAGAAAAAGCACTAGTGCCCGAGGAGCCTTGCCCGACAACGGCTTAAGCATGTATTCGGCCATGACGCACCTCCAATAATATTCCCGCCTTGGCTGCCACCCATAAAGAAGGCAATCCCAAAACAACGCCCACAATGATAAACCCGCCCCAGCCAAACCCGTCGGCCACGTAACCGCTAAGCGCGCTAAGGCTGTCGCGGGTTAACGCCATGAGCGATGTTAACAAGGCAAAATGAGTAGCGGTATGGCTGCCGCGACTAAACAACCCAAAAGCGGCTAAATACATAGCGGTACCAATACCACTGCAGAGATTCTCAACAAACACGGAGCCTGCCAGCACCGCTTTTACAGGGAATGCTAACAAGACGTAATAAAAACCGTTGGAGACCGTTTGCAACACTGCCCCCACAATCAGCCCTAGCCTTAACCCTATCTTCGGCGCCAGCCACCCGCCAAGAAGCCCCCCAGCAATCGTTGCCACAAAACCAAACACCTTGGAAACCCAAGCAATAGTTGGCTTATCAAAACCCAAATCAAGATACAACGGCCCCGACAAGGTGCCCAAAAACCCATCACTGAGCTTATACGTCAGAGCCAACAACAAAATCCACAAGACACCCTTTTGCGTAAAAAAAGCCTTGATCGGAGCTACAAAAAACAGGGTATCCCGCACAGCCTTTTCATCACTCGCAGGACGGGAGGAAAACAACAACAAACTAATAATCCCAATACCCTGAACCCCAGCCATGATGAGATAAACCGCCTCCCACGGCACTGTCGCGGCTAGACCCGTAGCACCAGCCCCGGCGACCAGCAAGGCCACACGATAACCGGTAACGAACACCGCCGCACCGCCCGAAAGCTCCCCTTCAGGCAAAATCTCACTGCGGTAGGCATCTAGCACCACATCCTGGCTAGCGGAAAAAAACGCCACACCAATAGCCCAAAAAGCAAGGTTTTCCAGTGCCGTTTTCGGGTCTGTCATCGCCATGCCGCACAAACATCCCATCAACCCCAATTGAAACAGCAATGCCCACGCCCGGCGACGACCCAACCATAGGGTAAGCAACGGCGGTGCCCAGCGATCTAAAAGCGGTGCCCAAAAAACCTTAAAAGTGTACGGAGCCTTGACGAGAGAGAATAATCCAATTGCTGCGAGGCTCAGCCCTGCTTCACGTAGTCGCAATGATAAAGTTGAAAAAACAAGAAGATAAGGAAGACCCGACGAAAAACCTAACAACAATTGAGCCAGCATTCGCCGCGAAGCGTACAAACGCAATCCAGAGACTGGCAAAGTGATAGAAGACATGCTAGGGAGTGCACCTATCACAGGCACAGAGGTGCGGCAATGAAATACATTTCCACGCGAGGCAATGCTCCAAGTCTTGGATTTTCTGATGTTGTACTGTCGGGAACTGCGCGGGACGGTGGTCTTTATGTTCCTGAACGATTTATACAATTTTCTCGCAGTGATCTTCGGTCTATGGCGCGGCTGTCCTACACCCAGCTGGCCTTTACCTTGCTACAACCTTATGTTGGCAATGCCCTTAGTGAAGAAGACTTGCGGGATATTCTAATTGATTCTTACGGAGATTTCGATCATGCCGCCATCGCCCCGATGGTGCAGCTTGAAGATAATCTTTTTGCCTTGGAGCTTTTTCACGGCCCAACACTAGCCTTCAAGGATTATGCGCTACAGTTTTTGGGCAGACTATTTGATACCTTACTATCACGCTCACGACGGCATATCACCGTCATCGGCGCAACCAGCGGCGACACCGGATCCGCAGCCATTGCTGCCTGCCGTGACAAGAAAACCATGGATATTTTTATTCTCCATCCAGAAGGCAGAACCTCAGCTATTCAGCGACGGCAAATGACTACCGTAAATGCCCCCAATGTACACAATATTGCCGTAAAAGGCACGTTTGATGACTGTCAAGATATCGTCAAGGGGCTATTTGCCGATACCGCCCTGACTGAGGAAATGCACCTGACAGCGATTAATTCCATTAACTGGGCACGCATTTTGGCTCAAGTTGTGTATTACTTCTATGCGGCTTTACGCCTCGGCGCACCCGAACGCCCCGTAGCTTTTACCGTGCCAACGGGCAACTTTGGGAATGTCTACGCCGGATGGGTAGCACGGCAAATGGGTCTCCCCATCATTCGTCTTAACGTGGCCACCAACCACAACGATATTTTGACGCGATTTTTCAATAGCGGAGAAATGACAATCAACCCTGTCCGTCCCAGTGCCAGCCCCAGCATGGACATCCAGATTTCCAGCAACTTTGAGCGACTTCTTTTTGAAATCTACGGTCGCGATGGTGGCCGCGTCGCCACGGTTATGAAAAGTTTTCGCAATGACGGCACCTTTGCGCTAAGTGAAGCCGATATGAAGGATTTACGTCAGATTTTTACCGCTCATCGCATCGACGATACCGTAACCCTAACCACCATACGCGACACCTGGCAACGCAGCGGCTATCTTCTCGATCCCCACACCGCCGTAGGTATTGCCGCAGCACAGCACAATAAGGTCGAGGCCGTGCAAATTGCCCTAGCCTGTGCCCATCCGGCCAAATTCCCCGATGTGGTACTTAAAGCAACAGGCATTACGCCCGCGATTCCCGCCCGCCTTCAATCAGTATTAACCGATACCGAGCATTTTGAAACTCAAGACAATAGCCTCAGCAAAATTCGCCAACGTATTCGTGGCCAGCACGCCCGCGTGCCCGCGTGAGTCTTCCGCCCCTTACCCTTCTGCTGGCGGCACCCCGCGGCTTTTGCGCCGGGGTGGATCGGGCGGTACAAATCGTCGAACGTGCTTTAGTCAAATATGGTCCACCCGTGTACGTGCGCCATGAAATTGTACACAACAAATATGTGGTGGCCGGTCTTGCTGCAAAAGGAGCTGTATTTGTAGAAGAAATAGACGATGTCCCTGCGGATAGACCTGTTATTTTTTCTGCCCACGGCGTACCCAAGGCCGTCCCAACCGCCGCTACAGACAAGGGGCTATTTTACATTGATGCTACCTGTCCATTAGTAAGCAAGGTTCACAAAGAGGCTGAAATCCTGCATGAAGCCGGATATCACCTGCTGCTCATTGGCCACGCCGATCATCCCGAGGTCATTGGTACTATCGGGCAACTTCCTGAAGGATCAATTACTTTGGTGCAAACCCTTCACGATGCAGAAATGGTACAGCCTCAGCTTCCAGTGGGATATATCACTCAAACAACTCTCTCTGTGAATGAAACAAAAGATATTATTGCCCTGCTAGAGCGGCGTTTTCCCGGTTTGCGCGCACCACATAAGGAAGATATTTGTTACGCTACCACCAACAGACAAATGGCAGTACAGACCATTGCTCCCCGATGTGCGTTGTTTCTAGTCATTGGCGCGCCCAATTCCTCCAATTCACTGCGCCTCGTGGAAACCGCAAAAACCTATGGCTCAACAACGTCCCTCTTGATTCAGCGCGCAGCCGATATTCCCTGGGTTCTCCTAAAGGGAGGGGATACCCTAGGCCTCACCGCCAGTGCCTCAGCCCCTGAAGAGCTTGTTCTAAAAGTCATCGCCGCTTTATCGGAACACTACACCGTGACCCAACAGACCATCTCTGTCGGCGAGGAGCATGTTGTATTCAAATTGCCGAAAGCACTGGCAGTCTAGTCTATGGCAGTACTGACCGCAGTTGATACAGCAACGTTCAGAACGTTTCTGGAAAGCTATGATTTGGGAACTCTACAAAAGGCAACAGGCTTGCTTGAAGGTGTCGAGAACACTAATTATTGTATCGAGACAACCAAAACAAAGGCTATCTTAACCCTTTTTGAACGACGTCTGACCGCATCGGAGATTCCTTGGTTCGTCGCCTTAATGCAGCATCTCCACGCTCGCAACGTTCCCTGTCCACTACCATTTTTAGACAATAACCACAATGCTGCACAACATATCAGAGATAAGCCGACCCTGCTTGTCTCGTTTCTCAATGGTCGCCCACATCCCGCGCCAAGCCTTACCGCACTTTCTGCCTTAGGTGCAGTAACAGCCAACATTCACTTGGCAGGACAAGATTTTACCCCAGCTCGTGCCAACGGTGTTGGCCACAGACAATGGCCAACCATGCTAAAGAATCTTCAATACACATCAGAATCTTGGGGCAATCTCGTACGCACCGTGCTCCCACAAATTACTGATTATTGGCCGCAACACCTGCCTGCCGGAATATGCCATACAGACTTGTTTCCCGATAATGTATTTTTCAGCAACGATATGGTAAGCGGCGTGATTGATTGGTACTTCGCCTGCACGGAACTTTTTGCTTACGATCTCGCCATTATCCTAAACGCTTGGTGTTTTAATGCGACTTGGACTTGGCAGGCACAGTGGGCGCAAGCGATATTAGAAGGATATGAGGCTGTTCGCAGCCTCTTGCCTGCGGAACGCGCCGCCTTACCCCTGTTATGCCAGGGTGCAGCACTACGGTTTCTGCTCACCCGATGGCAGGACAGCATTGCACCACGAGCAGGCGAGATTATCGTCAAAGACCCGGCGGAGTACGCGGCAAAGCTGGCGTTTTTTAGTAAAGAGAAGCTGACGTTTTAAAAACGGCCATAGCTCATAACTTTCGGCAACGGCTGCTTTAAAAACAAATCCTCCAGCCGCCGCACCCGGCTCAGCGCAACATACAAATGCCCCGGCGCGAAAAACCCGCCGGTGGCGTCCAGCACCACCTGATCCAGCGTGAGTCCCTGAGCCTTGTGGATCGTTGTCGCCCAAGCGAGGGTCAGGGGCAGTTGTTCGTACTTGCCGACTTCTTTTTCTTTCAACGTCCCGTTGCTACCCGGCTCATAGCGGATAGCGCGCCAGACCTCGGCGGATACCTCTAGATGGCGCATCTTGCCGTCGCGCTCCGTGGCCACCACCACGCTGTCCTCATCGCAATGCTTCACGGTCCCCAAGGTGCCGTTCACCCACCGCCGCTCCACCACATCGTTTTTAGTAAACATGACCCGAGCCCCGGGCTTGAGCACCAAGGTTTTGGGCGCGGGAAGTTGGCCGGTGCCTTCGGTAAAGCTGCCGCTGGCTTCGGCATCATAGGTGTACGCCTTGGTTTTCAGGGCCGCTAAGCGTTCCTTATTAAGGGCATCGGCAGTGGCATTGCGGGGGGTGAGAATAATCGCTGTCTCCGGCACCGTGTGTACTGGCACGACACGCTTGTTAAAATACCCCGCCGTCGTCGTGCAGACCCCGTTTTCCCTAAGCTGTTTTAGAATCGTAATGAATTCCGGATCGCTCTGACGGAACACTTCGGTCAACCGTACCCCCCGCCACGGAATACGCTTCGCCCACGGGCTTCCCTTGATGCCCGGTTCACTAAAATGGTTAAAAAACCGTTCACGTTCTGCTTCCGAAACAATCGGCGGTAGCTGAAAAGGATCCCCTACAAGGCATAGTTGCACCCCGCCCAGCAAAGCACCCTCCCCTGCCCGCCGGCCATTGGCGTCCAGCAACCGACATACTGCCGAAAACACATCGGCCCGTACCATGGACATCTCGTCAATCACCAGCACGTCGAGCTGCTGCAGCACCTTCTTATTGGTCGCCCGCAACAGCTGTTCTGGCGGGATAAAAGTTGGTTTCAGCTTGAAAAACGAGTGGATTGTCTCCCCAGCCGCGTTAAGAGCCGCCACACCAGTGGGTGCCACCACCGCCACATTTTTGGCCGTCTGCTGGCGAAAATAGCGCAAGAAAGTTGATTTCCCCGTCCCTGCCGCTCCCGTAAGAGCCACATGAGCATGATCATGCTCTAGTGCCGAAAAGGCCGCTTGAAACTCCGCTGTTACGGTTCCCTCAAAAGAACCGGATGCCGAACGCACGGGGTTTTCCTTGACGGCTAACATAAGGAAAGCCTAAATGGGGCAATTTTTTGCATTCGTCTTTATATGCTCACACCGCTGTCCTTCCAAGACATGATTTTAGAACTCCAGAAGTTTTGGGCGAGCCACGGCTGCGCCCTACTGCAACCTTATGATATGCCGGTGGGGGCAGGCACTTTTCACCCGGCGACGCTGTTGCGGGCACTGGGCCGCGATCCTTGGGCGTGTGCTTATGTACAGCCCTCCCGCCGTCCCACCGATGGCCGCTATGGCGACAACCCCAACCGGTTGCAGCATTATTATCAGTTTCAGGTGCTCATCAAACCCTCCCCGGACAATATTGAGTCTTTGTATTTAGAAAGCCTCCGGGCCATTGGCATCGAACCCACCCACCACGACATTCGCTTTGTCGAAGACGACTGGGAAAGCCCCACCTTGGGCGCGGCGGGATTAGGCTGGGAAATCTGGTGCGACGGCATGGAAGTCACCCAGTTCACTTATTTTCAGCAGGTTGGCGGCATCCCCTGCGCCCCGGTTTCGGTGGAGATGACCTACGGGCTGGAACGCCTAGCCCTGTATATTCAAGGCAAGAACAACGTTTTTGATTTGGTCTTCCACCAAAAAGACACAGACAAAAGTAAAGACGAAAATACCATCACCTACCGCGATGTCTTCCACCGCAATGAACGCGAGTATTCGGCCTACAACTTTGAGCACGCCGATATTGCCAAACTCCGTCGCCATTTTGAAGACGCCGAAAAGGAATGCGAGGAGCTGCTCAAGCAAAAACTCCCCCTCCCCGCCTACGACGAATGCCTGAAGGCCAGCCACGCCTTTAATCTCCTCGATGCGCGGGGGGCCGTGGGTGTCACCGAACGCGCCGGTCTCATTGGCCGGGTGCGTGCCTTGGCGCGGGGCTGCTGCGAAGGGTATATTGAACATGCCTGATCTGTTGCTTGAGGTTCTCAGCGAAGAAATCCCCGCCGGGTTGCAGGCCAGTGCCGCAAAGCAGGTCGAGGCATTGCTGCCCAAAGCCCTAGGTGAGGCCGGGCTTTCCTACAACACCCTCACGGTGCACCATACCCCCCGGCGTCTGGTGGTGACGATTACGGAACTCCCCGCCGAAAAACCGGCGCAATCGCTTGAAAAAAGAGGCCCCCGCGCCGATGCCCCGGCGGCGGCGCTGGAGGGGTTTCTTAGTGCCAACAAAATATCCATCGATGCCCTCGAAAAACGCACCACCGACAAGGGCGCGTTCTATTTCCTGAACCAGCACTCTCCCGCACAACCCCTCGCCAGCATCCTTCCCCTATTATTAACCAACGCGCTTCTAAGCATCACTTGGGCCAAGAGCCAGACGTGGGGCGCGTACACCCTAAAATGGGGACGGCCGGTGCGATCAGTTTTAGCGTTCCTTGATAATAATCCTTTATCCGGCTCCATCGCCCTCGGCGAGACCGTATCCATTTCCTTTTGCACCGCCACCGTGGGCGCGCGCCAGCATGGCTCACCGGCCCGTACTGCGGCGTCCCCTGCCGACTATTGGTCATTCCTAAATGAGCAAGGCATTATTGTTGATGCCGCGCAGCGGCGCACGATCATTCAAGAACAAGGCAATGCTTTGGCTACTGCCCACAATCTCACAGCGGAATGGCACGAGGGTGTCTTAGCCGAAGTTGTCGGCCTAGTGGAAACACCCGTACCCATTTTGGGGACTTTTGATGCGGCGTTTTTGAATCTGCCCCCGGAACTTCTCGTGTCGGTGATGCGGACACACCAACGCTATTTTCCGCTTTATAAAGACGGCGTGCTGTCAAACCATTTTCTAGTGATTGCCAACAACCAAAAACCGGATACGCACAACGCGATTATTGACGGCAACCAAAAAGTCCTCCGCGCCCGGTTCAGCGACGCGCAATTTTACTGGGAATCCGACAAAAAAATCACCCTCGAAGAACACCGCCAGAAACTAAGGAGCATGGTGTTTCATGAAAAGCTGGGCAGCGTTTTTGACAAATCCGAACGCCTGATCAAGCTCCTCCCTAATGCTTTTGAGGCCCACGCTGCCAAGGCAGACTTAGCCAGCGGCACGGTGCGGGAGTTTCCGGAGTTGCAGGGCATCATCGGCGGCTACCTCATCAATGAGGCACCGGGGCGCGAAGATAGTGCAACAGCCGTGCGGGAACATTATCTGCCGCTAGGGCCAAACAGCCCCCTACCCTCCAGCGACAAGGGCAAAACACTGGCGTTATTTGACAAAATGGATTCTTTCTACTGGCTTCTGGCGGCTGGGGAACGCCCTACGGGCAGCCGGGATCCATTGGGATTACGGCGGATGGCATCGGGCATTGTGCGCCTTCTGCACACCGGCAACCCACCTTCCTACAGGCCAGAAATATTATCGCTTCCACAAGATTTCCAAAAATTTTATACTGCTGGAGTTGCTATTACCCCTGCTTTTCAACCCAACAGAGCCGATTTTGAGCAAGAAGCACTCGATATATTACTGGAACGAGCGGCAGCCTACCTTCATGAAAAACATCAGGTTCCCCCATCAGTCTTCCGTGCCTTAATCTATGGAAATCGCTTCGGGGACAGACAACAAGAGCCTGAAAACCTTCTTTCTGACCGCTTCTTAGAGGAAGCTGTTCTTTTTGCTGCGGCATTAAGAACCGATGAAGGCATCAAAACCCTGAAACTACACCAACGTGTTGGCTCCATCCTAAGCATCGAAGAAAAAAGAGACAATCAAACTTATGACGCGATCAATATTGACACAGAACTTCTTAATACAGATCCCGAACCAGCAAGAACTTTATACCGAAAAATAAATTACGTACGACAAAATATAGAGGAAAGTCCTATTCGGTGGGATGAACCACACCGCTTTTTCAAAATAATAGACAAGGACATCCTCCTCGTCGCCGCCAATTTCTTCGATGCCGTTTTCATCAACGATCCCGATCCCGCCCGGCGGGCCAACCGCCTGGGTTTACTTAGCCTACTAAGGACGCTATTAGAGAGCTATGCAGACTTTAGCCAGATTGAAGGATAACCAGCCGATGACCCCATGGGTGTACCGTTTTGGCAATGGCAGTGCCGATGGCGCGGCCTCCCTGCGCGACCTGCTGGGCGGCAAGGGGGCAAACCTTGCGGAGATGAGCAACCTGGGCTTGCCCGTGCCCCCCGGCTTTACCATCACCACCGAGGTGTGCCGTTATTATTACGCCAATACCAAAACCTACCCGGTCAGCCTCAAGGCCGATGTGGCGGCTGGGCTTGCCGGGTTAGAGGCCGCATTGGGCTGCCGTTTCGGTGATGCCGCCAACCCGCTGCTTGTTTCTGTGCGTTCTGGTGCCCGCGATTCCATGCCGGGGATGATGGACACGGTGTTGAACTTGGGTCTCAACGATCAAACGGTTCAGGGCTTGGCTAAAACCAGCAACAACCCGCGTTTTGCCTTTGATTCGTACCGTCGTTTTATCCAGATGTACTCCGACGTGGTTTTGGGCGTTGATCACCACCACTTTGAAGAGATTTTAGAGCAGCACAAACACCGCAAAAGCTACACCCTTGATACGGATTTGAGCGCCGACGACTGGCAGTTCATCGTCACGGAATACAAGGCCAAAGTGGCCGCCATCCTCGGCAAACCCTTCCCCCAGGACGTGCATGAGCAATTGTGGAGCGCCATTGAAGCCGTCTTCTCTAGCTGGATGAACCAGCGGGCCATTGTCTACCGCCACCTCCACGGTATCAGCGCCGACGGCGGCACTGCCGTGAACATTCAGGCCATGGTCTTCGGCAACCGGGGCGACGATTGCGCCACCGGCGTGGCCTTCACCCGCAACCCCTCCACCGGGGCAAAGGAACTGTACGGCGAATTTCTCATCAACGCCCAGGGCGAAGACGTTGTGGCTGGTATTCGCACACCTCAGTCCATGACCCGCCTGGCTGCTGCCGCCGCCAAGGCCACCCTGCCCAGCATGGAAGACGCCATGCCGGAGGTATTCCAGCAGTTTGTCCAAGTGGCCGCCACGCTGGAAAACCACTTCCGCGACATGCAGGACATTGAGTTTACGGTACAGCATAACAAGCTGTGGATGCTGCAAACCCGGGGCGGTAAGCGCACTACGGCGGCGGCGCTGCGCATTGCCATCGCCATGGCCGAAGAAGGCCTCATCACCAAAGAAGAAGCCGTCCGCCGCATCAACCCGGCTAGCCTCGATCAACTGCTCCACCCCGGGCTTGACCCCAAAGCCCCCCGGCAACGCCTCACCAAAGCCCTTCCTGCCAGCCCCGGCGCGGCCAGCGGCGCGGCGGTCTTTGATGCCGATACCGCCACCGACTGGGCCAAGCGCGGCCAAGCCGTCATCCTTGTCCGGGCCGAAACCAGCCCCGAAGACATCCACGGCATGCACGCCGCCAAGGGCATTCTCACTAGCCGAGGCGGCATGACCAGCCACGCCGCCGTGGTTGCGCGAGGCATGGGCCGCCCCTGCGTCGTTGGTGCCACAGACCTCAAAATTGACGGCCAGAAACGCACGTTAACCCTCGGCAACACCATCTGCCGGGAGGGCGATAAAATCACCCTCGATGGCTCCACCGGCGAGGTTTTCCTCGGCGAAGTCCCCACCATTGAGCCAAAACTCTCCGGGGACTTTGCCATTTTGATGCAGTGGGCCGATGCCTGCCGCACCCTCAAAATCTTCACCAACGCCGAAACGCCCCACGATGCCCGGGTTGCCCGCCAGTTCGGGGCCGAAGGCATCGGCCTGTGCCGCACCGAGCATATGTTCTTTCATGAGGACCGCATCCTCGCCGTGCGGATGATGATTTTTGCCCGGGAAGAAGGCCAGCGTCAGGCCGCCTTGGCCCTGCTCCTCCCTATGCAGCGGGACGATTTTGCGGAACTGTTCCGCATTATGGGTGAGTTGCCGGTGATGGTGCGCCTGCTTGATCCGCCGCTGCACGAGTTTCTGCCTCCTACGGATAAAGAGCTGGAAGAGGTCGCCCGGGCTTGCTCCATCAGCCTTACCGAAGCCCGCCAACGGTCGGCGGAACTTCATGAAACCAACCCCATGCTAGGCCATCGCGGTTGCCGCCTCGGAATCACCTACCCGGAAATCTACGCCATGCAAATCCGGGCTATTTTTGAAGCCCAGCAGATTGTCCGCAAGGAAACCGGTCAGAATATCATCCCGCAGATCATGATCCCCCTCATCCACGGCAAGCCGGAAATGGTGCTACTCGAAAAACAGGTGGCCAGCATTGTGGCCGACGTTGAAGCCGAGCATCAGGCAAAGCTCCCCTATATTCTGGGCACGATGATTGAGCTGCCTAGGGCCGCCCTGAAAGCCGGGGAGATCGCCGAACACGCCGCGTTTTTCAGCTTTGGTACCAACGATCTGACCCAAACCACCTTGGGGCTGTCCCGTGATGACGCCGCCAGTTTCCTCGGAAAATACCAAGAGCTTGGCCTATTAGAGCATGACCCCTTTGTTACCCTCGATATCGGCGGGGTGGGTGAGCTGATCAAGATTGCCTCCGAGCGCGGCCGCGCCGCCCGCCCCGACATCAAAATCGGTATTTGCGGGGAGCACGGCGGCGATCCGGCCTCCATCGCCTTCTGCCAGCAGGTGGGTATGGATTACGTCTCATGCAGCCCCTACCGCGTGCCAATTGCTAGGCTTGCGGCGGCCCAGGCGGCGTTGGCCTTGAAAAAAATCCCAGCATAAACCCCGTTGCTTTTCGCGCTGATACTGATACACATGCGTCCTAGAAGGGTTGTTTTATGCGCTTGTTCCTTGCCGCGCTGGTAGTTTTTTTTGCTGGCATTGCTGCTGTCTGGGCAGAAACAGGTGCCCATCCTTGGGGTATTGGCCTGCAAGAAGGCGTTACTCCGGTCAAGGAGATGATTGGCAGTTTTCATCATGAGTTGATGTGGATCATGACGGCAATTGTGGTGTTGGTGTTGTTATTACTGGCCTATGTAGCGCTGCGCTTTAACCGCAAAGCCAACCCGAAACCCAGCAAAAACGCCCACAACACCCTTATTGAGATTATCTGGACTGCCATTCCGGCGTTAATTCTTATTGTGATTGCTGTGCCATCGTTCCGGTTACTGTACTTCTCCGACAAAGACCCCGCCGCCGAAATGACCGTAAAAGCCATTGGACGTCAATGGTATTGGAGTTATGAATACCCCGATCACGGCGGTATTGCCTTTGATTCAACCATGATACCCGACGATCAAATTGATACCGCAAAAGGCCAGAAGCGCTTACTAGAAGTAGACAACCGTGTCGTTATACCGGTCAATACTTCAGTGCGCTTTCTGGTAACAGCCTCAGATGTGATCCACAGTTTTGCTGTCCCTGCTTTTGGCATCAAGAAAGACGCTATTCCCGGGCGAATCAATGAAACTTGGACAAAAGTTGAAAAAGAGGGTGTCTATTACGGCCAGTGTTCTGAATTGTGCGGCCCTGGTCATGCCTTTATGCCTATCGCGGTTGAAGTGGTCTCCAAGGAAAAATTTGCCGCTTGGATTAAACAAAAAGGCGGGGTAATGCCCCAAAAAACCGCTGCTGTTATCAAAGAATAGAAGGAAAAAACCATGGCTACTGCGTACCACGATCATGTTCCGAGCTTTTGGAGTCGGTGGTTTTTGTCCACCAACCACAAGGATATCGGCACGCTGTACATAATATTTTCTGTGATTGCCGGATTAATCGGGGGGCTTTTTTCTGTACTAATCCGGGCTGAATTGCAGAACCCCGGCTTGCAAATCCTGGGGGGTGATAATCAGTTCTACAACGTTCTCATCACGGCGCATGGCTTAATAATGGTGTTTTTTGTTGTCATGCCTGCGTTGATTGGCGGCTTTGGCAACTGGTTCGTGCCCATCATGATTGGCGCGCCAGACATGGCGTTTCCGCGCCTGAACAACATTTCCTTTTGGCTCATTGTGCCATCGTTCCTGCTGTTACTAGGTTCCGCGTTTGTTGACGGCGGCGCGGGTATTGGTTGGACAGCCTACCCCCCCCTTTCCGCCGCCAGCGGACAGCCCTCCGCCGCCGTGGACATGGCCATATTTGCCCTTCACTTAGCCGGAGCCTCCTCCATTCTGGGTGCCATCAATTTCATCACCACCATCCTCAACATGCGCGCGCCGGGCATGACCCTGCACAAAATGCCCTTGTTCGTCTGGGCCATGCTGGTCACGGCGTTCTTGTTGTTACTCGCGGTGCCAGTCTTGGGCGGCGCCATTACCATGCTGCTAACCGATCGGAACTTTGGCACGCACTTCTTTAACCCCGAAGGCGGCGGCGATCCAGTATTGTTCCAGCATTTGTTCTGGTTTTTTGGCCACCCCGAAGTGTACATCATGATTTTGCCCGCTTTCGGCATTATAAGTCATATTGTCTCTACTTTTTCACGCAAGCCTGTTTTTGGCTACCTCGGGATGGTCTATGCTATGGTTGGCATTGGCTTTGTCGGATTTGTTGTCTGGGCACACCACATGTACACCGTTGGGCTTGATGTGGACACCCGCGCTTATTTCACCGCCGCCACCCTCATCATCGCGGTACCCACAGGCATTAAGATTTTTAGCTGGATTGCCACCATGTGGGGCGGTTCTATTGAGTTCAAAACCCCCATGCTGTTTGCCATCGGGTTCATCTTCTTGTTTACTCTTGGCGGCGTAACCGGGGTTATTCTGGCCAACGCCGGAATCGATACCGTGCTTCACGATACCTATTACGTCGTGGCTCACTTCCATTACGTGCTCTCCTTAGGAGCCGTGTTTGCTATTTTTGCCGGATTTTATTACTGGATCGGCAAGATGAGCGGGTTTCAGTACAATGAAACCTTGGCAAAGATTCACTTTTGGCTGTTCTTTATCGGTGTCAACATCACCTTTTTCCCTCAGCATTTCTTGGGACTTCAAGGCATGCCCCGGCGCTATCCTGATTATCCCGATGCATATGCAGGATGGAACTTTGTTTCCTCCATCGGAGCGTATCTCTCTTTTGTCTCCACGTTATTTTTCCTTATTGTCGTGGCGGAAATGTTTATACGCCAGCGGAAAGTATCAGCCAACCCGTGGGGTGAAGGAGCCACCACCCTAGAGTGGACAGTGTCCTCACCGCCGCCCTTCCATACCTTCGATACCTTGCCCGTCATCAAGGCGCAGCCGGGGCATCATTGACCACCACCACCGGCTCTACACTGAATCTTTTTGCGGCCTCAGCAGCAACAAAGCCTGCTGAGGCCAGCGATTATCTTGCCCTCTTAAAACCGAGGGTCATGAGCCTAGTAGTATTCACCAGCTTCATAGGGTTGCTTGCTGCCCCGGGGCACCTGCATCTCTTTCAGGTTTTTATAGCTTTATTGTGCATTGCCTTGGGGGCTGGCGGTGCCGGCGCATTTAACATGTGGTTTGAGCGGCACACCGATGCACTGATGAGCCGCACGGCTAACCGGCCTTTACCTGCTGGCCGCATTATGCCCGAAGATGCCCTCACCTTTGCCGTGAGCTTCTGCGTGGCCAGCGTCACCCTCATGGCGCTGGCTCTGAATATAACCGCCGCACTGTGGCTGGCTATATCCATTGCTTTCTATACAGGTATTTACACTATCTGGCTGAAACGCCGGACACCACAGAATATCGTCATTGGCGGCGCGGCTGGTGCCCTGCCCCCGGTTATCGGCTGGGCTTCTGTTACTGGCTCTGTTGCTTCGTTAGAGCCGTGGTTATTATTTTTGATGATCTTCCTGTGGACACCGCCGCATTTCTGGGCTTTGGCCTTGGTACGCGGCGGCGAATACTCTAAGGCCGGGATTCCCATGTTGCCTGTGGTACGGGGAGACCTATACACTCTGCGCCAAATGGTGCTGTACACCTTAGCTTTAGTAGCTGTTTCGGTGGTGCCCACCTTACTGCACTATGCACCATGGTGGTACGGTGTCATTGCCGTGTTTTTGGGCGGCGTGTTTCTCTTCTTTGTTACAGCTATTCTTCGCGAAGCATCGCCTGGTAAGCGAGCCCTACGGGCGTTTGCGGTATCCATTGCCTATTTGTTCTTGCTTTTCCTCACTTACGGTATCAGTGTGCTGGTATGATCTCTGATCCCCACGTCCAGCGGCAACGGCGCAAAAACCTAGCGGTACTAGCGATTCTCATCATCACCATTGCACTGATTTATGGGATAAGTATCGTAAAACAAATGCCCCACGCATAGAAAAAATGCATCCATGCGCATCACCGACAACACCCCCGTTGCTAAGCCCCTAGCCTCCAACGGCAAACCCAAAAACAACGGCGGCACGTTCAGTGTCGGCAGCGATAATACCCCGGCCTCCACCCCACCCTCTGTCAGCTCAACCAGCCTCACCCCCATGGGAGCCATCTTGGCAATGCAGGAAGTCGGCGACGCGCTGGAATCCAAACGCCGCGCCGTCCGCCGGGGCAATACCATGCTGGACACGCTAGAGGCTCTGCGCCGGGATTTGCTCATGGGCGGGATTCCGAAGGATAGACTTCTGAACTTAGAAAAAATGGTCAAAAACCAGAAAGAACACTGCAGTGATCCGCTGCTGCTGGAAGTGCTGGGGGATATTGAGCTGCGGGTGAAGGTGGAATTGGCAAAACATTTGCGGGACTAGCCAATTTACACTCTATTAAGTAATATAAGATAATGCTACTATGGCGTAAACAGGAGATGTTTATGTCGCGAGGCTATCAAGAGCTCAACGTTGACGGGAAAGAAGTTTTTGCAAAGATGCAAAAAGCTGAAAATCTTGAAGAATACAAGCGTTATCAGGCAATTCATCTGCGCGTTAATGAGAAAATGGATGTGGAAAGCATTGTGCGGGTAACAGGATTGGCGCGGAGCACGGTGAGCAATCTTCACAGTCTGTGCCGTCGAAATGGAATTGAAAGCATTGTTTTAAAGAAAAAAGGTGGCCGTTATAACAGTTGCTTTAGTCTGGAGGAGGAGAAGCAATTGCTGGCCACTCTGGAACCAGCGGACAAGAGCGGCGGCATTGTGGAGGTCAGCAAAATCCGCAAGGCAATGGAAGAAAAACTTGGAAGAACAGTGCCTTCCGTAACGGCGTATCGTTTGTTGCACCGCCACGGCTGGCGAAAAATTGCACCACGTCCAAAGCATCCGAACGACGACCCTGTTGCCCAGGCAAATTTTAAAAAAACTGACCTGGAATCATTGCGCAGGCTCAACAAAAAGCCGCTGCTTTAGGTCTGCCTCTTGCGCTGTTTTTTCAAGACGATGCGCGCTTTGGGCGCATCAATGAGCCACAGGATTTTGCGGCCGCCGCCAGCCCCGATGAACTCATCGGCTTTTTCCGCGCCGTCGCCAACGTCGGCAGCAACGGCGACCAGGACGTGCCGCATTTTCATGTGCATCTGTTTGGGGGGAAAAGGCTGGGGCCGATGCTGGGGAGGGGTTAATTGTTACTTTCCCGTAGAGTGTTCTTGCAATTATAAAAGTTAGTTTTATAATTTATAAAAATTCCCCTGCAGCTGAAAGAATGCAACCATGGTGCGCATCAAAAGACACATTCAAAACAATCTTTTAACGGCATTGGCAGCCAACGCTGTCATTTTTCTCAATGGCCCGCGTCAGGCAGGCAAAAGTACGCTGGTGCAAGATATTGCCAAAAAAGAATTTCCGGCGGAATACGTCACCTTTGATAATACAACACAAAGTGCCGCGGCGATGCTATCGCCGGAGAGCTATCTGCTGGAGCGCAAAGGCGCGTTAATTATTGACGAAGCGCAGCTCGTGCCAGAAGTTTTTCGTGCTCTTAAAACGGTGGTTGATGAATTGCGCTATACACAAGGCGGTAAAGTTAAAGGACGGTTTTTGTTGACAGGATCGGCCAACATCATGGCCTTGCCCAAGCTCTCGGATCCGTTGGTAGGGCGGATGGGCGTGCTCACCCTATATCCTTTTTCAAGCGCAGAGATCGCGCAGGGTAAAGGCGATTTTATCGAAAGGCTCTTTGCTGAAGATTTTACGACGGATAGGGAGCAACATAAAATCACCGGCATGATTCGGGCGGCAACGTTTCCGGAGATTTCTGGCGGGTCTGCGCAGGAGTGTTCCCACTGGTTTGATGGGTATCTGAGCACTATTCTGCAGCGTGATGTTCGCGCGCTGGCGGATATTGCAAAACTAAACACGTTGCCAAATTTGCTGCGTATTTTGGCGAGCCGCGCCGGGGGATTGGTCAATGACGCGGATATTGCAAGGGATGCAGGTCTTAATCCGGTTACTTCGCGCAATTACAAGACGCTTCTCAAGATGTTGTTTTTAAGTTTTGAACTTGCGCCTTGGTATCGCAATATCAGCAAACGGCTGATCAAGTCCCCAAAAGCATACGTCATCGATACGCTGTTGCTGTGCCATCTGTTACAATACGATTTGGACGATTTGGAAAGGAACAGGCTCGAACTTTTCGGTCATGTTTTAGAGAATTTTGTCGCGACGGAACTGTTGAAACTCATTGCGAACAACGCCCAGAAACTTAATCTGCTGCATTTTAGAACAGGCGATAATAAGGAAGTTGATTTTGTTCTTGAAAAACCCAGCGGCCACCTAGCCGGCATTGAAGTGAAAAAGCACGACCGTGTTGATCGGCATGATTTTAAAGGGCTGATGGAGCTACAAACGCTGACCGGCAACGACTTTGCGTGTGGTGTTGTCCTCTATCGTGGCCGGGACGTTGTACCCTTTGGTAAGAACTTATGGGCTATTCCCATGTCGAATTTGTGGGGGTGAAGAAGGGCTAGAGTTAACCGTCCACCTGCGGGCTGGGGCCGAGGGGTGGGAAGTAATTTTTAGAAAAGCATTGCAAACTTTTTAAAAATACATCATATTCCTCATTGTTCTCTCGCCCCCTTACCTTGAGGAGTTGTTTTCTTATGTCGCCACTGTCCAGAGAAGATCTGTATCCGCATCATGTTTATGTCAGCAATATCACCCCAGAGGGAAAGGGCGTGTGGTATTCGCATACAGCGTTTGACGGAAGTCATATGTTTTTACCTGTGATGTTTGATTGGCGAAATAAAAAACAACAACAAGATCATAACTGGCATCCTAATCAAGCATCTGATCGAAATATCCTTGAGTCTGCTAAAGCCCCCGGTACTATTTCTCCGTGGCCATACGATTATGTGCAGTGGACGTATTTTGGCGATTCTGAAGATCCAAGTCAAGATATTGATTTTTATAATGCGAGGCATGATTTTAAGAATCCAGACACGCTGCGGGTGCAGGTTGTGCGCAATCCGTTTGAAAGAATGCTGTCGGTGTACTTGCATGTGTGCAAATACCTTGAGACACCTACGTACGGAGCGATACAACATGAACTACCCCCCAAAATTCGGGCCAGTAAATAAGGTCCAAATTATGGTAGGGAAGACCGATGATGACGAAGATCCGGAAGGCGTACGGGAAGGAATTTAAACTCAAGGTTGTGAGCGAGGTGCTTGGCGGGGTGAAGAC
>JBKDWF010000078.1:0-10993 GCA_046338525.1 Holosporales bacterium | reverse complement strand
GCGATCCAGCGTTCATTTTTTCTGGATGGCCACGGCGCTCCGCGCCTCGCCAAGACGGAGTTTCTTCCTGAAAGGTTGCTGAGCTGTAAAATATTGCCTGAATGGGGTGCGTGTTCCACCCACCCATTTTGGGAAAGAGCCGGTTAATAGAGGTTCCCCTCAATCTTCAGGTGTAGTGTTATTTTCTGTGGGGCGGCGGGGGATACGGGTGCGGCGGCGACGTACAATGCCTCCCTCACTGGAGGACACCTCTAACGGTGTCTTTGATACCAAGACTTCTTCCTCAGGAGCAGCAATCCGGGGGGCAAGAGAAGCCCCCGATAAAAAAGGGACATCCCGCAGGGCTTCTACAGCTTCCGTCGGTTGCGGTGCCCGAGGCGCAGGTGCTTGGCGCGGCGTAGGAGTATGAGCATGTCTAGGCGATGGTTCAGGGTAAAAATCATCAGGAGGAAAGCGGCCTGGCTGATGCGGGGGTTCGTCCGGGGCAGGAGAAGGGTCTTGGGGAAATGAGGGTTGCGGTTGATGAGATTGCTGTTGTTCTGGAATCTCATTTTGTTCGGGAAAACGCGGAGCATGAGCGTTGAGCACTCGTTGAAAATGATCGGCGTGTTGGTGGTAATTCTCCGCCATTACTACATCGCCATTCATCAGCGCGTCTTTGGCCATGTTTTGATATTTTTCAATCATTTTAAGTGCATTAGCCCGAATGCGACGATCGTTTTCGGGGTTGTTGCCAACGCTATTGTTGTGAAACTGGCGGCCGCCGCCTTGTCCTTGAAATCGTGGTGGGTTGAAACCCCGGCCACCACCCCCGCCATGGGGACGCATACGATTACGCTTCATGTTCATGAAAATACTATCCAATCTTGAGTGTTAGAGTACACGAGACGCAGCCTTAAGGCAAGGGAATAGGCTTGTCGGCGAGCGATCGTAAATATAAAATCATATCAGCGCGTTCCTTATCGTTCTTCAGGCCGGCAAACCCCATTTTGGTGCCTGGCGCATATGTTTTTGGCTCATAAAGAAATTTATTGAGTGATTCATAATCCCAAAGACCGGGCAAGGTTTTCAATGCCGATGAATAGGCAAAACTATCAATATGCGCGTGCTTCGCCCCAACGATGCCCCATAAATTTGGTCCAATCTTGTTAACGCCCCCTTTATCAAAACTGTGGCAGGCTGAACATTTGCGGGCAACTTTAAAGCCTTCCTCAACACTGGCACTGGCTAGTAGTGGCGCAATCGGATTAATTACCGCCGCAGCGGGAGCAGCAGCACTGGTTTCTACTGGGCGAACACCCTCGGCGATTTCATAAGCGTGTTTGGGCGCGGCATCACCAGGATGACCGTCGTCTGCAAAAAGATGTTTTGCCACTATTCTTGTGCCCCAAACGGTGATCCCGACAATTAAGGCCGCAGCAAAAAGTTTATTCCATTCCAATGAAGCCATATAGTCTCCCAGCTTGCAAAAGCGTTCCGGTTATACTAACCCCGCAGGGCGACACCAACAGGAATTTTATTTTTATTATGACAACGCCGCTTTCATCTTCGTTTATTGTCGCTTTTCAGGGTATCGCCGGGGCGTATTCGCATCAGGTGTGCCGGGTGCTGTTCCCTGAGGCTGAAGTGTTACCGTGTTTTAGTTTTGAAGATGCTTTTAATGCTGTGCGTGAAGGTCGGGCAAGCCATGCAGTGCTTCCGGTGGAAAATAACACTGCTGGCCGGGTGGCAGATATGCATACCTTGCTTCCTCAGGGGGGACTTTTTATCACCGCCGAACACTATGAGCCGATTGTGCACCACCTGCTCAGCGTACCGGGGGCAACGCTGGACAGTATCAAAGATGTGCATAGCCATATTCAGGCGCTAACTCAGTGCCGCAGCTTTTTGCGCCAACATCAGCTAACACCCGTAGTGCACAGCGATACAGCAGGTGCGGCTAGAGATGTAGCTTATTGGAAAAATCCGCGCAATGCTGCCATTGCCTCGCACGCGGCGGGCGAGATTTACGGGCTTGTCCCGTTAGCCAAAAATATTGCTGATATTGCTGATAACGTAACCCGTTTCCTTGTGTTGGAGCCTGCGCTACGGATGCCAATGTATGAGGACACAGGTGCGTATAAAACAACCCTGTTTTTTATCCTGCGGGATGTTCCGGCGGCATTATACAAGGCCTTGGGCGGCTTTGCCACTAATGGTATCAACCTTAGCAAGATTGAAAGTTATCTCCGTGGTGGCCGATTTGCTGCCGCTGCTTTTATTGTGGATGCCAATGCGCATAAAGAAAGCATGGGTTTCCAGCAAGCATTGGAAGAATTACATTTTTATTCGGAGGATATTCGGATTCTTGGTGTGTATCCTAAAGGCCAGCTCTAAGCCCATTTTATGGGGATGAGTGGCTATACCGCTCGCACATCAAAACTTCCCCTCTCAATATTGCGAGCGGTATAGCCCGCGCGGCGTTTGAGCGAAGAATTTTGCAAAATGGTATTAATAGGGGTGCCTAAAGCTATTGTTCCAAAAGATAAAGTAGTCTGGCTGTAACGTGGTTGTGGGTATCGGTGCGATTAAGGAGGATTTCCAAAAGATCGTGATGCTCTTGCTCAAAACTATCCGAAGTGTTTGCAACATCAGCCAGATCGATAGGCTCAAGATGCCGACGAAATCGAATGCGGCTAAGCTGTTCCTTTAGGGGTGGTGGCTCGTGGGAGAGGGGCTGCCCATAACTTAGGAACGCGGCAAGGTCACCATCGTTGACCCTCTCACCAGTGATGGTGGGCTGCGTGAAAAACCATCGCAATTTTTCCGCGTAGAAGCGGCTAGCATGATCGACGGTTTTGGCAAGTTGAGTACCAGATGGGTTCAAAAATACACCAATGGTTGATTATAATGTAATAATCTACAATTGAAAGGTTAATTTTGTGTTTTGCCAATGGATAACGCTAAAGCTGTCTTGATGAATATATTTGAATGGGAACGATTTTTTCTTTTTTTGTCGGGGCCGCGTTCAAAGCAGAAACGATAATCCCCACGCCGCTGAGCAGTAATAAGACAATAACCAATAGGAAAAAACGCTTCATAAAACCTCACGCGTGCAGCATTAATAGCCGATGAGCGTCTTGACAAGACCAATAGCATTAGTGGGCATGATGGGAAGTGGCAAAACTACCCTGGCCAAGGCGTTGGCCGATTGGTTGGGTATTGTTGCGGCAGATAGCGATGTGATGGCAGAACAATTGATGGGAAAAACCATTCCTGAGTGTTTTGCTGAGGATGGTGAGGCCGTGTTTCGCCAATGGGAAGAGAAAGCCTTAAAAAAACTTTGTTTATCAATTTCTCGGATGATAATTGCTACCGGCGGCGGCATTGTAACGTACCCGTCAGGCTGGGCTTTTTTGAAAGAGCACGCGGTAACTGTTTGGCTTGATGTTCCAGGGGAAGAGCTTTGGGAACGACTGCGGAAAAATCCAGGTTCACGCCCTCTTCTCGGCGACAAAAAAGGGTTTTTGGCACTAGCAGCGGCGCGCCAGCCGAAATATGCTGAAGCCGAACACAGGATGCCTCTAGCGGGGCTTTCTAAAGATGAAGCGGTGACTAAGTTGATCGGGTGGCTAGAAAAGCAACGGCAGTCCTAAGAGCATCTCCTAATGGCGTGTTCTGCCAAGCGGCGAGAATATCTAAAGCTTGCTGACTGTAGGAGGAAGCTCGGGCGCGGGTTTCCTCCAGTGTCCCGGTGCGCTGTAAAATGCCGCAAACCTCGACAAAATTGGCGGTTTTTTCCCCCCTAAGGTTATTGATGAGGGTGGTGCGATCCTGATGGGTGGCTCGGTTTAAGGCCAATAGGAGCGGCAGGGTCATTTTTCGTTCAAAAAAATCGTTACCTATTGTTTTTCCCAGGTGTGCAGCATCCCCATCATAATCCAGCGCGTCATCCAGCAATTGAAAAGCCATACCCAAACAGGCTCCGGCTTGGTGCAGTTTGATGGCAGTGGTTGTATCGGCACACACGGCACTAACGCCAACCTCTAATGCGGCGGCAAAAAGCACTGCTGTCTTTGCGTTAATGATTTCTAGATACTGTGCTTCGGTTAAATCCACATTGCCTTGAGCCGCAAGTTGTAAGACCTCGCCTTCGGCAATAGTGTTGGCGGTATCGGCCAGCACTTTTAAAATGGCGATATCATTGGCTTGCACCATGAGTTGAAAAGCTCGGCTAAAGAGAAAATCGCCGACTAGAACAGGCGCTTTGTTGTTCCATAGGGCGTTGGCACTGGGCTTATTACGGCGGGTATTGCTGGCGTCTACTACATCATCGTGTAGTAAGGTTGCCGTATGAATAAACTCCACCGCTGCGGCTAGAGCATATGGCGTAGCATTTGGGTTAAAAAGACGCGCAGTCGCCACTAATAGTAAAGGCCTGATACGTTTGCCGCCAGCAGTAATAAGGTGCCTTGATATTTCCGGGATTAGCGGTGCGATGCTCTCGCTTTTCGTAATGATTAAGGCCTCGACTTCGGCCATAGGCGTGACGAGAGCATCCAGTAGTGGCGTTAATCCCGTCATGGTGTCAAATGTTGCAAGAAGGGCACAGCAATACTGTAATACAATGGGATGCCGATAATAATGTTAAATGGAAAAGTAATAGCAAGGGACATCGGCACATACAGACCGGGGTTTGCCTCAGGCAAGGCCAATCGCAATGCTGCAGGAACAGCAATGTACGAAGCACTGGCCATAAGGACAATAAACAAAAATCCCGTGCCAGGATCGAGGTGTAGAATATCGGAAATCCCTAAGCCCAACGCTGCGCCAATAAACGGCATATAGATACCAAACAGTATCAATGAAATTGAAAATCCCCGCAACCCCGAAAGATGCTTGACCACCAACAAGCCCATATCCAATAAGAACAAAGCCAGCACGCCGTGGAATGGGTCTATAAGAAAAACCTTCATTTTTTGCATACCGCTATCCCCCGAAAGCCAACCAATAACAAATGCCCCTAATAGTAATAAAATGGCACCGTTGGTTAGGGATTCATGAATAAGTCCAGGGCGGCTTGGGTGCGGCTTAGCCAAGACGGGCGTGTATAGTCGCGCCAATAATAAACCAGAGATAATTGCCGGTGCCTCCATCAACGCCACGACAGCGGCAATATAACCTTGGTAATCAATGCCCTTGGCGGTCAAGAATGAGACACCCGTGGCAAAAGTCACCATGCTGATAGAACCGTAATGAGCGGCCACAGCAGCAGCATTAAGGGCATCAAGTTTCGTCGTTCGGCGCAAGAAAAAATAGCCAATAAAAGGCATGATAAAGCCCAATGCAAC
This sequence comes from Holosporales bacterium, assembly GCA_046338525.1. GTDB lineage: Bacteria > Pseudomonadota > Alphaproteobacteria > JAJTHO01 > JAJTHO01 > JBKCUA01. The sequence goes on along the minus strand of JBKDWF010000078.1, from coordinate 5,663 downwards.
CCCAGAAAGCATCAGTAAAATCGCGGTGTTGCTTATGCTTTGGCTGCTAGCTAAGGCATTGCCGCCCTTAAAGCCAATCGCCATCATCAAGTAAATGGAAAGATAGCGGCTAATACTTTCGGGAACTTCTAGGTTGGAACGCAACAAACCCGCGCCAATCCCCAATAAAAAGAAGAGAATTCCTGGCGATAAAAAATTAGCAAGAAAACTGTTAAATATCTCCATATGTTGCGTACCTAAAATGAGCGTGTTTCGGCTCGAACAAAGCCGGAAACAAGCCATAGTGCAAGAAGTAAACACAAAAACATGATGGATTCTTTAGTGGGTTATGGTTATAAATCTTCGTATGACAGATTTTATTCATGATCTTTTTTTGGTGTTGCAAACTAGGGCTAAGGCCGATCCTGAAAAATCTTATACAGCTAGGCTATTGGCCAAGGGCACGCCAAAAATTGCCCAGAAAGTCGGTGAAGAGGCCGTGGAGGTGGTGATTGAAGCCTTACGTGCCGACCGGGGCAAGCTTATCGAGGAAAGCTGTGATCTTTTGTACCATCTACTGGTTTTGTGGCTTGATGGCGGCGTGACACCGGCGGATGTGGAGGCGGTGCTGCGCCAGCGCGCAGGGGATAAGGGTCTTGAAGACAAGGCCGCCGCAAAAGATAAACGGCTCGCATAAAAAATAATGACAAACGTTAGCGGGTGCTGTTAATCCTCCTTTTACTTCTTTACGCCATGACAAAGACCGCACGATAAAAAAGGGGCACTCGAATGTTCAGTAAATTTACCGGATGGATGTCAGCCGACATGGGGGTTGATTTAGGAACTGCCAATACGCTGGTCTATGTACCTGGGCGAGGTATCGTCCTGAATGAGCCATCGGTGGTGGCCATTACCAGTGTTAAGGGTAAGAAGGTTGTTCTCGCCGTAGGTGATGAGGCCAAGCAGATGTTGGGTCGGACACCGGGCAATATTACAGCGATTCGCCCACTGCGTGACGGTGTGATTGCCGATTTTCATGTTGCCGAGGAAATGATTAAGCACTTTATCCAGAAAGTGCACAACCGCCGCTTCTTCACGTCACCCCAGATTGTTATCTGCGTGCCGTCGGGATCGACAGCGGTGGAGCGTAGGGCGATTCAAGAATCCGCCGAACGTGCGGGTGCACGGGCAGTGTATTTGATTGAAGAACCGATGGCCGCCGCTATCGGCGCGGGGCTTCCGGTAACGGAGCCTACCGGCTCTATGGTGGTGGATATTGGCGGCGGCACGACGGAGGTTGGTGTAATTTCTTTGGGTGGGGTGGTTTATGCTCGTTCCGTCCGGGTCGGTGGCGATGTGATGGATGAGGCGATTATTAGCTATATCCGTCGTAATAATAACTTATTAATTGGCGTAGCGACGGCGGAACGGATAAAAAAAGAAATTGGCTCTGCTGCAAGCCCCCAGGATGCCGCCGGCACGAATATCCCTGGTAAGACTATGAAGGTCAAAGGTCGAGACCTTAATGATGGGGTTCCTAAGGAAGTTGATGTGACGGAACGTCAGATTGCCGAAAGTTTGGCCGAACCTGTGGCCGCTATCGTTGAGGCCGTTAAAGTTGCCCTAGAACATACGCCGCCGGAATTGGCCGCTGATATTGTGGATAAGGGTATTGTTCTGACGGGCGGCGGTTCATTGTTGTCTAATTTGGACAAAGTATTGCGTAAAAATACGGGGCTGCCGGTGTTTCTCGCGGAGGATCCGTTGAAATGCGTGGTGCTAGGCACCGGCAAGTGTTTGGATGAGATGCGTGTCTTGCAAGAAGTCCTCTTGACAAGTTGAGCGTCTACGCCTTTCATGGGATATATTAATTTTAATTAGCAGAAGGATTTGTTACCATCGCTCGCTCGCCTATGATGCCTCAACCCCCCGCTAAAGGGGGCGCTAGGGTTAACTTTGATATTCATGCGCCGCAGGTGCGCCTTATTGATCAACATGGCACTGCCGTGGGTCTAATGTCGGTACGGGAAGCCGTTGCCAAAGCCCAAGCGGCTGGCATGGATTTGGTTGAGATTTCTCCCAATGCACAGCCGCCGGTGTGTAAGATTCTTGATTCTGGCAAATTCAAATATGAGTTGCAGAAAAAAAAGGCTGAGGCTCGGCGCAATCAAAAAGTTATTGAAATAAAAGAAATTAAGCTCCGCCCAGGGATTGAGCCTAACGATTATCAGGTAAAACTTCGGGCGATGCGTCGGTTTTTAGAAGAAGGCAACAAAGTCAAAGTGACGCTGCGCTTTCGTGGACGGGAGCTTGAACATCAAGCAATTACAACCCAAGTCATGGAAAACGCTAAAAATGATCTGGCCGATGTCGCCAAGATAGAGCTTGCCCCTCGTCTAGAGGGGCGACAAATGGTGATGGTTGCCGCCCCGAAGGGATGATTGTTCCTTGGCTCTTAGGCAACACTGGTGGGTGGTAAGGTTTGCGCTGGCGTTGTTGCATAATTCGCAAGTAGTTGATAACAAAAATGAATTTTTGTGGCATTTTTACAACAACTTCCGCCTAAGCCAAGGGCAGCTTAAAACTTATGCAACAACGCCGTTTGCGCTGACAGATTTACAATTTTTCGTGCATTGTGCTAATTTTTCTGTTACGGTGAACAGTGATAAAAAAAGATAGTGTTTGGGGAGGGCACGATAAACGCAACCTTCAACATTTTATATTGGGTTTAGTGCATGAGCGACATCAAAGTAAACTTCAAGGCTGGTGACTATGTTGTTTATCCAACACACGGTGTGGGGAAAATAACAGGCCTGGAAACACAGGAAATTTCCGGAACAAAATTAAAGCTTATCGTTGTTCAGTTTGACCGCGAGAAAATGACCCTCAGGTTGCCGTATCATAAAGCGGCGACGGCGGGTTTGCGTCATATTTATTCGCGGACTAAAATGGATGTGGCTCTTAAAACCCTCAAGGGTAAGGCTAGGGTCAAAAAAACCATGTGGAGCCGCAGGGCGCAGGAATACGAGGCGAAAATTAACTCTGGCGATCCGTCCTCGATTGCTGAGGTCGTTCGGGACTTACACAAAAATTCCCTTCTTCCTGATCAGTCGTACAGCGAACGGCAAATTTACCAAGCGGCTCTTGATCGCTTGGCGCGTGAGCTTGCGGCTATTGAAGCCATCGATGAAACAGAAGCAACGCAAAAGCTGGAAACAATTCTTCTGGCGGCATAGGGTGCTTATTGTATATATCGGAAAAAAAAGGGGGTGGAGCGTACCCCCTTTTTTATAACGCGCTATACTCCTTGCACATGAAGAATGTGCAAGGGCTTCGCTCAAGCGCCGCGCGGGCTGTACCGCTCGCAAGATTGAGAGGGGAAGTTTTAATGTGCGAGCGGTATATACTGCTCTAAATCCCCCGGGCTGCCGATACTAAAGCTGGAAACATCGGGGATTGTCTGTTTAGCGAGTCCTGCTAGCACCTTGCCGTTGCCAAACTCGACCTGCCGCGTCACCCCTTCAGCCGCAGCGTAAAGCAAGCTTTCCCGCCAACGCACCGTGCCGCAAACCTGATCCACTAGGCCGTCGCGAAGAGCCTTCGGATCGGTGACGGCATGGGCATGGACGTTGGCAATGAGAGCAGGGGTAGGAGAGTGCACCGAGGTCTGATCCAACGCTTCCGCCATGATGCGGGCGGCTGGTTCCATAAAACGAGAATGAAATGGGGCGGAGACGTTCAGGGGGACTACCCGCTTGGCACCAGCGGCTTTGAGGGTTTCCGTGAGGACAGGCAAGGCTTCTGCTGCCCCGCTGATCACCACTTGGCCGGGGCTGTTGTCGTTGGCGATACCCATACCGTGTGAAGCGGCAAGAATCTTTTGGAGTTTTTCCAGCGGCAATCCCAGCACCGCCGCCATAGCCCCAAAACCTTTAGGTGCGGCGGCCTGCATAGCATTGCCGCGAATCCGCAACAACCGCGCCGTGTCTGCAAGACTCAATGAACCAGCCGCGCATAGCGCGCTGTATTCCCCCAACGAATGCCCGGCGACAAACGCGCCGCTGGCAATACGCAGGTCAAGTTGCTTAGCCGCCACCCGCACGGCGGCAATGCTCACGGCCATAATCGCCGGCTGGGCGTTGGCGGTGTTGGTTAATGCCTCGGCGTCGTCGCCCCAGATGATGGCACTGAGGTTTTGGCCTAGAGCCTCATCCACCTCCTGAAAAACCTCCCGGGCTTCCACAAAACTTTCGGCGAGTGCTTTCCCCATGCCGGGGGTTTGGCTGCCTTGACCGGGAAAAGTAAACAACGTAGTCACGATTTTATCCTTTACTTTTTTTAAGAAATACTTTTTAGCGGTTAACTATGCAGCCTGCAACCATCAGTGTCGTTGTCACGGTCTATAATAAGGCCCCGTACCTGCCGCCGGTGCTGCGTTCCCTAGCCGCGCAGGAGGGGAATTTTTCCTGGGAATACATCTTTGTCAACGATGGCTCCACCGATGATTCAGTCGCCGTGATTCACGATATGACCGCTGGGTGGCCCAACGTGAAAATCCTGAACCAGCCCAACATGGGGCAAGTGGTGGCGGCCAACGTCGGTATTCGGGCGGCAACGGGGGATTATGTAAAGTTTCTTGATGCCGATGATGTCCTTCACCCGGCGGCAGTGGCGCGGCTGTGGGCGGGATTGCAGGCATACCCCGAAGCCAGTGTTGCTTACGGTGACTATAAAAAAATCCCTAATGCCATTATTGAGGAATTTGCCCCTTTGTCTCCCCTTGGCAATGATTTTATTTACCTTGCCGATCCTCTGCCACGGCTGTTTGAAAAATATATTTTCAATCCTTCGCAAATGTTGGCACGGCGCAGTGCCTTAGTTGCCTGCGGCGGGTGTGATCCGCATCCTGATATTTCCGATGGGAATCAGGAGTACAGCTTGAGTCTCAGGTTGGCAAAACAAGGTGGATTCGTGCGCGTCCCGGGGGTGATCACGCATTGGCCAGACGTGGCGCCGGGGCGTTTGTCTGAAAAAAACCACCGTGTCTTGTATATGTTGAATAAGACTTTAGCTCTTTTTCTGGAGCAGTTTCCCGACACGCCGCAGCATTTGCATCAATACGCCTGCCGGCGGGCTGCTGGCCGTGCTGCCAAGTGGTCGCGGCGTGCGTATCATCGTTGGCGACTTTTTGATCCGGCGTTCTGGCGGCAGGTGCGCAGCTTGTTTCCCATTAAAGACGCGCCGCGTTTTATTGAGGCAACAACAGTGGTGTTTCAGGAAAAGCCGCGCTAGGGTCTGTCCCTGAAAAGGCCCTGACCCATGACGACGATTGCCCTTAAAATCATAGGATTTTTCCTGTCAAAAGATTTTTCCTTGTTTATCGTGCTGGGTCGATGTACCGCTACGGTTCTATGAGCGCAACTGTTAGTATTGTCGTTACGGTCTATAATAAGGCCCCCTACCTGCCGCCGGTGCTGCGTTCCCTAGCCGCGCAGGAGGGGAATTTTTCCTGGGAATACATTTTTGTCAACGATGGCTCTAGCGTGTTAGCGCTCTAAAAAAATGTCCGCCTCTGCCAAAAAAAAATGTCCATTTTTGGTGAGAGGGAAGGAGCTTCAGAATAAGGCTCAAAGGAGCATTATTGATGGAAGCGAATGGGGCATTATGGGAGTTACGGCAGGTGG
>JBKDWF010000014.1:0-9260 GCA_046338525.1 Holosporales bacterium | reverse complement strand
AATTCAAGCGGACTCTGCACCAGTTTCTTAAACACCGCCAGCCACTGCGCCCCCACGGCGCCGTCCACCACCCGGTGATCGACGGACAGGGTGCAGGTCATCACATTAGCCACGGCCAGTGCGCCCTTGCGGACAACGGGGCGTTCTTCCCCCGCGCCGACGGCGAGGATGCAGGCCTGAGGCGGGTTGATAATGGCGGAGAAGCTCTTGACCCCGAACATGCCGAGGTTGGACAGGCTAAAGGTGCCGCCTTGGAATTCTTCGGGTTTCAGCTTGCCGTCTTTGGCCCGGGCGGCGAGGTCTTTCATCTCATTGGAAATCTGCACGAGGCGCTTTTGCCCGGCGTTTTTAATGATGGGGGTGATAAGGCCGCCGGGAATCGCCACGGCCACGGAGACATCGGCGCGGCTGTAATACTGTACCCCCGCGTCCGTCCAAGAGGCGTTGGCGGCGGGCACCTGTTCCAACGCCATGCCCGTGGCCTTGATGATAAAATCGTTGACGCTGAGCTTGGCGGGGGCACCTTCCCGGTCGTTGATTTGCTTGCGTAGGGCAAGGAGCGCGTCCAGCTCGACATCCACTTCCAGATAAAAATGCGGCACCTGCTGTTTTGATTCTGTCAGGCGGCGGGCAATGACCTTACGCATGGTGGTGTGACCGTCGAATTTGCCCAAGGGCAAGGCAAAGGGGTCCTCATTCGATACGGCAATAGGCGTAGCCACTGTTGCGGGAGTTTTTGCTGCCACTAAAATATCCGCACGGATAATCCGGCCATGCGGCCCAGTGCCCTTGATGTTTTTCAAATCAAGGCCTTGCTCTTTAGCAAGGCGTTTTGCCAGCGGTGAGGCCAGCAAGCGATGGCCAGCGTTGGCCGTGCTGGGCGGTGTTGCTGCGGGAGCTGCTGCAGCGATAACAGGCGCAGCGATAACAGGCGCAGGGTGCGGCGCAGCGGCGGTAGCGTTGGTGTTCACCGCGCTCAAAGCACTGGCATCTTCGCCTTCATTGAGCAATAGGGCAATAAGGCTGTTCACTTTTACGCCTTGCGCCCCGGCGGCGATTATAATTTTGCCTAAGGTGCCTTCATCGACGGCTTCCACTTCCATCGTGGCTTTGTCCGTTTCAATTTCGGCAATAACGTCCCCGGCCTTGATAATATCCCCCTCTTTTTTCAGCCATTTGGCAAGATTTCCCTCGGTCATGGTGGGGGACAGGGCGGGCATGAGGATATTAACGGGCATTGGACAGACTCCCAAAAGATGCATTGTGTTTAGCGAAGCCGGGCGGGGAGTGCAACTGTTGCGTTGTATTAGCCAAAAAGATCGCTGTGGGTTTCGGTGCATTTCAGCACCAGGTTTTCTTTATCGATTTTATAGAGCAGCAACCAATCGGGCGCGATATGACAATCACGGTGGCCCGCCCAATTGCCCGTCAAAGGATGATCGCGATATTGGGGCAGAAGATGACCGTTTTCCGCTAATCAATTGCATCGAAGAAGACGTTTTCCACGGGAACATGGGTCTTGTCCGCCAAGATTTGCAAACGGCCCCATAGGGGGTCTGGTATATTGACTTGAAACAACATGGGGAATCTCCCGAAGAATTTACTGATAATAGTTTATTTCCAGCGCGATGTAAAGGTGCCCAAAGAACACTCAAGAAAAATGCTCCGCCAGATACCGCTCGGCATCCAGCGCCGCCATGCACCCCATCCCGGCGGCGGTGACGGCTTGGCGGTAAATGGGGTCACAGACATCCCCGGCGACGAACACCCCGGCGATATCGGTGCGGCTGCTGTCGGGGTGGCGTTTGAGGTACCCGGCCTTGTCCGTGGGGAGTTTGCCCTCAAAGATTTTCGTCGCTGGTTGGTGGCCAATGGCGACAAAAAAACCATCCACGGTCAAGGTTGATTCAACACCGGTTTTTAGATTTTTGAGACGCAGGCTTTTGAGCATCGGTGTCGGGGTTGTTTCCCCCTCAATCTCCATGACTTCGGTGTCCCAGATAAAAGAGACTTTGGGGTTTTTACGCAAGCGATCTTGAAGGATTTTTTCCGCCTTTAGGGTATCGCGGCGATGAATCAGGGTAACTTTCGCGGCGTGGTGGGTAAGGTAGAGGGCTTCCTCAACGGCGGTATTCCCCCCGCCAACAATAGCAACATTCTGGTCTTTAAAGAAAAAACCATCACAGGTAGCGCAGGCCGAAACGCCAAAGCCCCGAAACGTCTCCTCCCCTTTGGCGCCCAGCCATTTGGCCTGGGCACCGGTGGCCACGATCACCGCCGGGGCGGTGTAGATAGTGCCGCTGCTGCTGGTCAGGCGGTGGGCGTTTGGATCGGAAAAATCCACCGCGTCTATGGTTTCATAGATGATCTCTGTGCCCACGTGTTCGGCTTGCTGGCGCATTTGTTCCATGAGCCAAGGCCCCTGAATCGGGGCGGCAAAGCCGGGATAATTTTCTACATCTGTGGTGATGGTGAGCTGGCCACCGGGGGCTTCCCCAGCAAAAACAACAGGTTTAAGGTTAGCCCTAGCGGCATAAATCGCCGCCGTGTACCCGGCCGCGCCGGAACCGATGATAGCCAAAGATAAGGAATGAGTGGTCATGGATTAGATATGGAAGGGGAATGGAGGTTGGGCAAGGGGAATGTGCCAAGAGGAATGCAGTTGACTTGAAATCACATATATATTAAAATGCAATTAACATTAAGGAAGAATATATGAAGACAGCAACGCAAGAGATGAAGAAGCTGGAAGATGCTGGTAAAATTTTGGGTTTTAATCCAAAAAGGCAAAAGATAGGTGATCTTGATGAAATAGCAACCAAGCGGTTGGCCAAAGCTCATCCAGACAATTTCGCTTTAGCCGATGCTGCAGTTCGAGCCGAAGAATTCCGAAAAATTAATCAGGCTTATCAAACGCTTAAGGAGCATTATAATAATGCACTAAACAAACAACCCGAGGGTACTGCAGAACGCCCGGTGACCAAGACAAAACCAACCGGAAGGCACAACGAGCCGGGGGAGAAGCGCAAGAAACGTAACGAGGAGACCCCTTATAGTATTTTAGGGGTGTCCCCAAACGCCACACAAGAAGAGATAAAAAAGGCTTACAGAGCTTTGGCGCGACAATATCACCCGGATTCTTACATTAATGATCCTGTTGCGCAAAAGCATGCCGAAAAAAAATTACATAAAATTAACGAAGCGTATGGAGCTTTAAATCCCCGTCAACAAGACGCAGAGGTTGCAAGGCACAACTTTAACTCTGCGGCACGGGCAAAAGGATTGAAACAAACACCGCTTGAGCCGCAACGAACATCCCCTAGTGCAGCGACGCAGCCTGCGGCACTTCCTCCGGCGCAAGAAGCCCCTGCCGTACAACAAGGAAAAAGAATACCTATGGATGTAATAGCCGCTGCGGCAGGGGCTGCCGCGGGATGTGTGAAGAATTATTTAGATATCCTTAACGCACAGAGTTTAGGCGGTCAGGCAATGCTCAATTTTTTCGAAAATGGGCATTATCATAAAGGAACAGAAAACATTATTACATGGATGGAAAATGCCCAGAAGTTTGGCTTTGTGAGGAACGGCGAGAATCTTACCAACACCGTGCGTGCCGTGGCTGAGGCAGGCAACAGCAGCTTTGGAACATACGTCGTGGATGCGATTCCCTTTGCATTGGCAGCCCAAGCGGCAGCACGGCTGATCACACTGGGTGTTGATATGGCTAGAGGGAAGGAAATTGATGGGCATGAGGCAAGAAACGCAGCATTCAATGGGGCCCGTGTTTTGACGGCGGTGATGGGGGCGCATCCTGCTGCAACGGGAGCACTGGTTGCTGTACAGGCGTATATGCATTTGCGTCAAGAAGACACACGACAAACGCTGGAAGAAAACGGACAACGAATTGCAAAAAATCAAGAAAATCTGAAAGGTATACGCAAGCTTCTTTCCCAGCTTAATGAGGCACAAAACGGCGCCCAATTGTATGCCGCGAACGCTATTCATGGCATGGAAAATGCACTGCATAACAGATTTTTCAACAAAATGGTAGAGACGGGCATGGACGCAGCTCGCGCCACCCTCCCCAGCGGCCAAAACAACCGCGCACAGGAATTACCCGGCGCGAAGGAACGGTTCGCGTTGCCCGCTGGCAATAATGATCCACTCCCCCCCAACCCAGTGAATCAAATAAAGGATTTTCAACGGCCATCACTCGAGCCTTCTATGGCGCAACAGTTTATGTCAATGGCGGTAGCGCATCAAAGAGGGTAAACACCTTCCACCCCCCGGCACTCGTGGACAGTAGACAACCGCTCCTCCCCCACGCTACTCAAAAACCTCCCATGACACCACCACCCATGCTCGTTTGGCTGGACAACGATTTTCGCCTCGCGGACAACCCGGCGTTGATAAAAGCAGCCCAGCACGGTGCAACGCCGTTGCTTTGAAGACGATAACGGCTGCCTGTTGATCCCTTCTCCCGCCCAGCGGGGGAAGGTGAGGAAGGGGGTGTTTAAAATAAGGGGGCACCTCTATTAACCTCATTTCTGGGGCGATTGGCATCGTCAGGTCTTTGCTCGCAATCCGCACGTACGTTTGAGTACGCTTACGGTTGCTCGCAAATTCCTTTCTAGCCACGCATCCCCATAAATGGGTTAATAGAGGTGCCTTGAGAAAAACCAATAGCTTGTTCTCGTGCTTTTCACCCCCTCCCCGTAAGGCCGATGGCCTTGCGCCTCCCCCGCAAGCGGGGGATAGGGGGCTGCACCGCGCCCTTCCATAGGCGCATGAGACTTATGTATAGGGTAGCCGTGACAAGAGGGGGAAGGAACGGTGTCCGTGGGCGTTATTTTTTGCCAAAATTCAAGTTGCTGAAACGCTTGTTAAACTTGGACAACTGCCCGGCGGTATCCATCAACCGCTGGTTCCCGCCGGTCCAAGCCGGGTGGGATTTCGGATCGATCTCTAGGCGCATGGTGTCGCCCGGCTTGCCCCAAGTGGTGCGGGTTTTAAACTGCGTGCCATCGGTCATGATGACGTTGATTTCATGATACGCAGGATGAATGTCGAGTTTCATGGGCGGGGCAACCTTTAACAGAAAAAAGAATATAAGGAAAACCTCATAGCGTGTTGATAGGGAAGAAGCAAGCGGGATTTTAGGGAATTTTAGGTTCCGGTTATTCCACCCCCATGTTATTCCACCCCCATGTTATTCCAGCCCCACCAACCCCTTTGAAAACGCCTCTGCTGAAAAAGGTTGGAAGTCCTCAATGCCTTCGCCTACGCCCACGGCATGGATGGGTAGGCCGTGGGCTGCTGTCAGGGCGCAGACAACCCCCCCCCTAGCCGTGCCGTCCAGTTTGGTGATAAACAGGCCCGTGAGGTGGGCGGCTTTTTTAAAAACGGCCACTTGCTGGAGGGCTGTCAGGCCGGTGGTGGCATCGAGGACGAGTACCGTGTGCTGGGGCAACTCCGGGCTTATTTTCGTCAAGACCCGGCGGATTTTGGTCAGCTCGGCAAGGAGGTTTTCCTGACTGTGCAACCGTCCGGCTGTATCAATGAAGAGAAGATCGATACCCTCGCGTACAGCGTGCTGGGCGGCTTGAAACGCGACGGCGGCGGGATCGGTGGTGCCATCTTGGCCAGTGTATAAAGGCACCCCGGCGCGGGTAGCCCAAGTTGCAAGTTGTTCTACAGCGGCGGCGCGGAAGGTATCGGCGGCGGCAATGGCAACGGTGCGGCCTTGGGCTTTGTAGAAGTGCGCCAGCTTGCCGATGCTGGTGGTTTTGCCGTTGCCGTTGACCCCTACGACTAAAACGACTTGTAACCCCGTACCAAAGGCAAAAGGCTTGGCCACCGGGATAAGCAATGTGGTTAGCTCCGCGGCTAGGAATTCCTTTATTTCCGTGTCGCTCACTTCTTTGTCAAAGCGGGTTTTGCGGAGCTTTTCTGTCAAGTTCATGGCCAAGGTTGGCCCCAAATCGGCACCGATGAGGAGTTCTTCCAGGGCCTCCAGCGTGAGGGTGTCCAGCTTTCGTTTTGTAAACAAAGCTGTCACGCCGCCGCCAAGGCGAACCGCCGAGCCAGAAAGCCCCTGCTTTAACCGTTTCCAGAAACCGGGTTTGGGGGATGGTGTGTCGGGCATTCGTGTTATTCCAGTGGTTCAAACGCCCAAGGCAGGAAGGTTAATATTTAACGCTGCACCCATAGGGTTTTGTTGTTGCCACGGAGATAGCTTTGCCTTCGGCCATTTCACCCAACGCCTGGGTGACATAGTTTGTGGCGGCGGGAATATCTTTGGGATCACTGCTTGGGTTGCTATCAATGGCACCCGCATAGACAAGAGTACCTTTTTTGTTGATGATAAACATATTCGGTGTCGTGCGGGCATCGTAGAGACGACCTAGGGCACCAGACTCATCGAGTAATACCGCAGTAGGCGCAGCCTTGCGGGAGGCGGTGATTTCATTAGCCTGAGCAGGGGTAACATGACCCTGTTTGCCTGGGGCAGAAGAGATAACCGAGAGCCAAACGATACCGTTTTTAGCGGCGTTCTGCTGAAGGGCTTGCATCGTGCCACCATCGTAAAATTTGCGGACAAAAGGGCATTCGTGGTTTGTCCATTCCAGAACAACGGTTTTACCGAGATAATCAGAAAGCTTTACGGTTTTACCAGTGCTGTCCACTGCTGTAAAAACGGGTGCGGGCTGCCCCACGGTGGGGGCGGCAAAAGCCGGAGGAGCTATAAAGCCTCCAAAAAGAAGGGCTAAAAAAAAGATTTTTTTCATGGCAGGGGTTTCCTTGTTGCGGTTAAAGCGTCCAGCACCGTCGTGGGGGTGAGCAATTGTGGCAACACTTGCGGCTCACCGATAACACCGGGTGGGTAGAGTAGATATAAGGGGACACCGATACGGCCAAACCGAGCCAACTCATCGGCGATGGCCTCGTCCTGGTTCGTCCAGTCGGCGGTAAGAACGACCACGCCGCGCTTGGTAAAGGCTTCTTGTACCGAGGAGGAGGATAAAGTGGTGCGCTCATTAACCAGACAGGTAACGCACCAATCAGCGGTAAAATTGACAAATACAGGATGACCTTGCTGTCGAGCCTTTTGTACTGCTTCGGGCGACCAAGTGTCGATGTGGGGTGTTATGCTTTTGGCGACATGGTGTCGGCCAAGCACGGAAAGCACCCCCAGGGTCACAACCGTACCAACAAGGACAAGAAAAATTGTCCGAACACCATGCCGCCGAAGCCAAGCAAGAAAGGCAATGATAATGAGCAAGGTCAATAGCCACAACGCCACTGTCGCCCCGCCTTGTCGAGTAGCAACCCAAAACAACCATGCCATGGCCGCCAACATGGGGAACGCCAGTGCTTGACGAAATGTCTCCATCCACTTCCCCGGCCTAGGCAGGCAACGTGCCCAAGATGGCCGAAGGGCAAGCAATGCAAAAGGTAAAGCCAGACCAAAACCTAAAGCCATAAAAATCAAAATGGTAGTTATTCCCGGTTGGGCAAAGGCCATGCCCATGGCCGCACCCATAAATGGCGCGGTACATGGGGTGGCGACAAGAACGGCCAATGCTCCGGTAAAAAATGCGCCCCGTACCCCCGTGCGGTGGGTAAGAGCTTGGCCAATGTTTTGTAGCTTGCTGCCTGAAATATAAATAATGCCAAGGAGGTTGAGGGCAATCAGGTAAAATAATACCGTCATGGCGGCTACAAAGGGTATAAATTGCAACTGAAAGCCCCAGCCCACCGCCATACCGCTCGCCTTGAGACCCAGCAACAGACCAGCCAGAGCCATCAGGCTCACCTGCACACCCATAACAAAGGCCACGGCTTCCCGGCGAATGGCGGGCAAATCTTTATCATGGGCACTGGCAAAGCTCAGGGCTTTGAGGCTGAGCACGGGAAACACACACGGCATCAGGTTGAGAATCAATCCGCCCAACAACGCAAACACCAAAGCCATGCTCAGAGTAAGCCCGGAAGGGGTGACGACAGGCTGATGAGGGGAAACCTCCGTGGTTGTGGGGGCGGCGGCAATCGTGAAGGAGGCCTGAATAAGCTTATCCGTGGTTTCCCCGGAAGTAGTGGTTATACGCAAAAGCCCCTCGACCTGACCAGGGGGGTTGGCCAATAATCCCCGGATAGCACCTGATGCTTTTAGGTTTAACGTAGTATCGTTGAGTAGCTGCGGCGCAGCATGATCGATAAGAGCGTTATCATAGGGGAAAAAGTATACGGTTTTACTATTGCTGCTCTGTAAGGCAGAGACATCGAGAAACAAGTCTTGATTGTTAAGGCTCAAACTTAAAGGCGCGTTGAAGGTGCGGGGAAGTTTTGCCTTTGTTTCGGCAATAAGACCAGCCCCGGAAACGTCTTCAATGCTGTTTTCATCAATGGTGAGGGAATAGACCAAATCGGCAGATTCTGGGATACAGACATCTTTGCATACCAACCACACCGCCCGAACTTTAATGGGAATAACCGTTCCAGGAATAGCATTATCAGGGACGGACACCGTCACGGGCAGGATGACCGTGCCGCTGAACCCGTAGTTTACAAGGGGCGGCATCGCTATTGCCTGAGGTGCAGGCCATGCAATAGCGCTGACGTTCCAGTCTTCAGGTAATTGCCAAACAAGGCGGGTTTGCTCCCCTGAATCGCCGGGGTTGCGCCAGTAGGTGTGCCAGCCGGGGGTGATATCTTGGCGCAAGGCCATGGAAAAGCTCTCTCCCGGCGCGGCCGCCTGACGGGATGACAGCAAGGTTGCCTGCACCATTGGGCTGTTATTGGATTGGGCATGGGCAGAGGGAGCATGGGCACTCATCAAGGTGCATCCAAGAAAAAAAAGAAAGGATAACAAGCGCATGAATAATTCTCCCCATGGTGTTTTTTTAGCGCAGTGGTTCTTGTTTAAAGACTGCGCCATTAAAAAGCAACGGGAAGTTTGGGGGGAGTATTGCGCGCCGAGCTTGAGAAAAAAGGCACGCCTATCGGCGCGATGAATTTTCAGATCGCCGCCACGGCCTTGCTGTACACCGCGACGCTGGTCACGAACAACGTCCGGGAATTCTCCAAGGTGGAGGGGTTGGTGTGGGAAGCCGTGGGTGGTGTAGGGGGTGGAAAAAAATCGCCCCCCCCCTGAAAAAAAAAGGGGGGGGGCAATATTTATTTTACAGGTACCAAGAAACAATTACCAAAAACGAAAGGTCGAATTTTTGGGTTTTCTTAACTCCCGATCGTAGCACCGA
>JBKDWF010000055.1:0-92347 GCA_046338525.1 Holosporales bacterium | reverse complement strand
GGGAAGAAAAAACCAGAGAGCGGCGGACAGCTTCCAAAAAGACCTTCCAGGAAGGCGTTTTTTGAAAGTACGACACAAGATTCGGGAGAGAAAGAAGAAAATTCTCTCCCCCTTGTGATTGCAGGCAGTACAAAAGCTTCCAGATATTGGGAAAGCAAGTTCAACCCCACAACGGGAGTTCCGATCCCCTACGGATCGCGGGCATTGATCCCCCCTTCCCCCCGCTTTGCGCGGCGGGGAAGGCTTGGCCAAATATATAAAATTTTACTAAAATTATTTACTACTCCGCAAGCTGCCGAATACCCCGTCTTTTTCATCGTCCGGGCCGGCGGCAAAGTATAGAGCGTTTTTATCGCCCAGGCTCTCGCCATTGCCGAATAGTAAGCCCCAAATTTTATCGATAACAACGGGTTTTCCCTTTTTATCGCGCAGGAAATCAACAAATTTTTTGGTGGCAGGATCGTAGGCGGGGATACGACCATCGCCAAAATTGGCCACCAGCAATGTCCCGGATAAGGCACCAAAGTTTTCCGGCGCAACCACCACGCCCCACGGCGCACTCAGCTTGCCGCCGTCGTTCCACACCGCCACCAGCTTGCCGTCTTCGGTGAATTCGGCAAGCCGCCCCAGCCCTGGTTTGCTGGTGTCTTCTTCGCCGACAAACAAGGCTCCTTTGGCGCAGGTGCCTTTAGTGATTTCTTCCTTGGGGCAGGCTTGCGTTTTGGCGTAGGTGACAAACAGATGATTATCCCCGGCGGGTGTTTTCAACGCCTGAATATTAAAGGGCGCATACTCACCCGGATCAACCTGACCATTCTTATTGGTATCGAAGGGGGTATCAAACGTGATGGCTTTTGGTTGGAAGTTGCCGTCAAAGGCATGAATCGTAGGTTTTTCGCCAAAATCCGCCGCGTACAGGGTATCGTAATCATGGCTGATGGCGAGGCCAAAAAACTGCACACCGGCGTTGGATCGATCAATGACGGGAATGGCCTTGTCGGGATGGTCAAAGGAGCCATCGGCTTTTTTGCGCTCTGTCCACGCGGAAATAATCCCGCCGTCCGAGGCAAACAGGAACTTGGCGGGGGCTGTAATGCTGGGGGCATCTTTCACCTCTTGGGTGATGGTAAAGTGCTCATTGCTGGCGTTAAACACCACGCCGGTGGCGAAATTCTCCTCCCCACCTACTGGGAGGGCGATATGGGCAAGGCTGTCCGTATGCAGGCGGCGCAGGGCGGGATCGGGGGATTGCTGTACGTCGCCTACATACTGAAAGCTGGTGTTTTTGCCCGTGACCCAGAAATGCCCGCCGGCCCCCGCCGGGCGAATGGCAATGCCCCAAGCGTTGATGAGAGCAGGATCAACCTTGGCGGCCTTATAGTGGGCAGTATTGGCGATGAGGTTGGTTTGGGTATAGCGGTTTATGGCTTTATTTTCGGCAGAGGCAGCGGTGCTGAAAGTAATGCTGAAAATAAGGCTAAATAAGGCGGAACGATGGATATTCATGAGGTTCTCCCTAAGGAATGAGCGGTGTTATTGCGAATTAATCGCAATAAGAAAGCCGCTATCATGTCGGTGGTGCAGTGGCAATAAGAATTTTTGCGGATAAAGTCCTTGCATCTCTTCAAGGGATCGCTAGATTCCCTCCCTACTGTGCGCCCGTAGCTCAACTGGATAGAGCATCTGACTACGGATCAGAAGGTTAGGAGTTCGAATCTTCTCGGGCGCGCCAGTGTAAAATCCAGGGTGAGAATTTTTCAGCAATTTTTCCCGGCCTGGGGTTGCCTTAGCCGACCGAAGTAGCTAGGCTTTTGTATCATGTATTTATCTCATTCTTTATTCCCCACCCTTCGTGCTGATCCTAAAGAAGCGCAAATTGCCTCCCACCGCCTGATGGTGCGGGCGGGGATGATTCGCCAGAACGCGGCCGGTATTTATACATGGCTGCCCATGGGTTTGCGGGTGCTGCGAAAAATAGAGGCTATTGTTCGCCAAGAGATGGACGCGATTGGTTGCGCGGAACTGCTCATGCCGACGTTGCAACCAGCCGAACTGTGGAAAGAAAGCGGGCGGTATGATTCGTACGGCAAAGAAATGTTGCGGATCAAAGATCGCCACGATCGCGATTTGCTCTACGGGCCGACGAATGAGGAGATGATCACGGCGTTGGTGCGCGATAGCCGGTTATCCTATCGTGATTTGCCCAAAATGCTTTATCATATTCAGTGGAAATTTCGGGATGAGATTCGGCCACGCTTTGGGGTGATGCGGGGCCGGGAATTCCTCATGAAAGATGCGTATTCTTTTAGTGTGGATGCGGCCTCGGCGAGGGCGTGTTATGAGCAGATGTTTTTGGCGTACCTCAAAATCTTTAAAAGATTGGGGGTGCAGGCGGTGCCCGTTCGTGCTGCCACCGGCCCGATTGGCGGTGATTTAAGCCATGAGTTCCACATTCTGGCCGATACCGGCGAAAGTGAACTGACGGTAGATAAAAAGTATTTTGCCGAAGACCCGTCAACCTTGACGCTGGAAAAAGCCCTGTCCTATTACGCGGCAGCAGATGAAATGCACGATGCGGCCATGTGTCCCTTGGCGGCGGATCAGTTAACCACCCGGCGGGGTATTGAGGTGGGGCATATTTTTTATTTTGGGACGAAGTACAGTGCCGCACTGGGGGCGACGGTTCCCCTTGCTTCGGGTCAAACCATTCCTCTGGAGATGGGGGCTTACGGTATTGGGGTGTCGCGTCTGGTGGGGGCGTTGATTGAGGCGCATCATGATGCCAAAGGGATTGTCTGGCCGACAGCGGTGGCTCCGTATCGGGTGTTGTTGACCACGGCGCGGCCTGATGACCAAGAGTTGAGCGCGGCGGCGGAACGACTGTATGAAAAATTGATTAAAGACAACGACGTGCTCTTTGATAATAGGCAGGAAAGATTAGGGGCTAAGTTGGCCGATTGGGAGCTGTTGGGAATCCCCAATCTTCTATTGATTGGCGAAAAAAGCCTCAAAGACGGGTTTGTAGAATGGAAACGCCGCCGGGATGGGGCGACAGAGATGGTGCCGCTAGAGGCAATTGAGAATCTTTATGCTCATTTCTAAAGCCGAACGAACCATTGCTGGCCGCTATTTGCGGCTAGGGCGGCAGGAACGTTTTGTTAGTGTGGTGGCAGCTTTTGCGGTGCTGGGTATCGGTCTCGGCGTGGCAACGCTTATCGTTGTCTTGTCGGTTATGGATGGATTTAAGGCAAAACTGTTCGATCAGGTTATTGGAGTGAACGGTCACATTAGTCTATACGCCCCGGAAGGGCAGGGAGCAGCGGCGCAGCTTGAGGCTTTTAAGCAATCATTCACTAAAGAGCAAAATATACAATTGTTCACCGAAATGTGGGAGCAGCAAGCTCTTCTGACGGTGAGCGGTCGATACCAGGGCGTTCTCATAAAAGGAATGAACATTCGTTCTCTTTATGAAAAGCCGATTGTTGGAGCCAGTTTAACGCCGCCGTTACCCGGATCGCTTGATCCTGATGTTCCGTCGTTAGTGTTGGGGGCGCGGTTGGCGGAGCGGCTCGGCCTTCGGGTGGGTGATTCTGTCACGCTTACCACCCTGAACCGAACCGCGAGTGCATTTGGGTCGTTGCCCCGGCAACGGGTCTTTCGGTTAGCGTCCTTATTCACCAGTGGTCTGTATGATTATGATACCAACGTGGCGTTTATTGATCTCCCTGACGCAAGGCTATTGTTTCATGCTGAGGGTCAATGGAACACAGCAGAGATATTTTTGCGTAATCCCGATGCTATGGATAGGACCGTGGCATGGCTTGTGGATAATCTGCCGGCTGGTGTGGGCGTGCGGGACTGGCGTTATGCTAATCGGAGCTTGTTTGCCGCTATTGAGGTGGAACGCTCGGTGATGTTTATTATTCTGTCGCTGATTATTCTGGTGGCTGCGTTCAATATTATTTCTACAATGGTGATTTTGGTTAAAAATAAAACCCGAGATATTGCCGTGCTGCGTACGTTGGGGGCTACCCCCAACAGTATTCGCCGTATTTTTATGGCCGTTGGGTTATGCTTAGGGGGAAGCGGTCTTGTCGTGGGCGTTACCCTAGGGGTGCTGTTTGCCCGTAACATTGAGACGGTGCGCCGCTGGGTGCAACATCTGACCGGAACGCAGTTGTTTCCTGATGAAATTTACTTCTTGAATGAGATGCCTAGCGCGGTTGCGCCGGGTACGGTGGCTCTTATTGCGGTGATGGCACTGGTGTTGGTGGCTTTGGCAACGTGGTATCCGGCCAATAAAGCCAGCCAGGTGCGGCCTCTGGATATTTTGCGTTATGGATAATTCATTGTTATCATTAAATAATGTCAGTTTTTTCTATGTTGCTGGGGGGGTGCGGCTTGATATTTTGCGTCAGGCCAGCGTCGGCGTAACCGCCGGGGAAGTGGTGGCTCTACTTGGGGCATCAGGCAGTGGTAAATCCACTGCTCTTGCTCTTGCAGGCTTGCTGGCCACGCCCCAGGCAGGAGCAGTGTTATTGGCGGGGCAAGATACAACCCGGTGGGATGAGGCGACGCGCGCCCGTTGGCGACGGGATCATTTGGGGTTTGTGTTTCAGTTTCACGGCTTGCTGGAAGATTTTACTGCACGCGAAAATGTTATGTTGCCCTTGCTTTTGCAAGGTCTTGACCAAAATGTTGCGACACTTAAGGCTACTACAATGCTGGAGCGTCTTGGACTCTCTGCGCGTCTGGATCAAGAACCAGCCCGTTTATCTGGAGGTGAACAGCAGCGCGTTGCTATTGCGCGCGCCTTGGTGCACCGTCCAAAACTCCTCCTTGCTGATGAGCCGACAGGCAACCTTGATCCTGAAAATGCGAAAATTGTTTTGAACTTGCTATTAACCGAAGCCCGTGAACAGGCGAGCGCTGTACTCCTCGTTACCCATGATCCAGCGATTGCCGATCGCACAGATCGGGTAATTCGACTGGACGATTACCGTTTTTTTTGAGAAGGAATGACCCATGACCTCTAATGACAGCTTGAATGCCGCCGCTCTTGATTATCACCGTAGACCAAGACCAGGAAAGCTGGCTATTGTGTCCACAAAACCTATGGCAAATCAACGTGATCTCGCCTTAGCGTATTCCCCGGGGGTGGCGGCGGCATGCGAGGCGATTGTTCAAAATCCCGAAGAGGTATCCACGGTAACGGCTAGGGCTAACTTAGTGGCTGTGATAACCAATGGGACAGCGGTGCTGGGTCTTGGCGATATTGGTCCGTTAGCAGCTAAGCCAGTTATGGAAGGCAAGGCCGTGCTTTTCAAAAAATTTGCTGGCATTGATGTTTTTGATATTGAAATAAATGAAAAAGATCCAAAAAAGTTAGTGCATATAATCCGCAGCTTGGAACCAACTTTTGGCGGCATTAATTTAGAAGATATAAAGGCTCCAGAATGTTTTGAAGTAGAAGAGCAGTGCAAGGAAACCATGAATATCCCGGTGTTCCATGATGATCAGCATGGAACGGCTATTATTGTGGCGGCGGCGTTGCTGAATGGCCTGAAATTGGTAGGTAAAGAGTTGAGTCAAGTGCGCCTGGCCGTTTCTGGGGCAGGGGCGGCGGCTTTAGCCTGCCTCGATTTGTTGGTATCCCTTGGCCTTCCGGTTGAGAACATCTTTGTTTCCGACATTGCTGGCGTGGTTTATAAAGGCCGGAATGAGTTAATGGATCCGCGTAAAGATAAGTATGCAAAGGATACTCCGGCTCGGACGCTGGGGGAGATTATCAAGGATGCTGATGTTTTTTTAGGCCTGTCAGCCGCAGGTGTGTTGAAAGCTGAATTTTTGGCCAGCATGGCACCGCAACCTATTATTTTTGCTCTCGCCAACCCCACTCCTGAAATCATGCCTGATGCGGCTAGGGCGGTGCGGCCGGATGCGATTATTGCTACGGGGCGTTCCGATTTTCCCAATCAGGTTAACAATGCCCTCTGTTTTCCTTATATTTTTCGCGGTGCGCTGGACGTTGGGGCGAAGACGATTAATGAGGCGATGAAGATTGCTTGCGTTAAGGCTCTCGCTGCATTGGCACTGGCCGAGCCGTCGGATGTCGTGGCACTGGCCTACGCTGGGTCAAACCTGACATTTGGCCGGGAGTATCTCATTCCTAAGCCGTTTGACCCTCGGTTGTTGGTGAAATTGGCACCGGCTGTGGCTAAAGCAGCGATGGATAGTGGCGTGGCAACCCGCCCAATCACTGATTTTAAGGCCTATGAAGAAAAGTTGAATCAGTTTGTATTCCGTTCTGGGCTGGTGATGAAGCCGGTGTTTGAAAAGGCTCGCCTAAATCCCCGTCGGCTGGTTTTCACCGAAGGTGAAGAAGAGCGGGTGCTGCGTGCCGTACAGGCCGTGGTGGATGAGGGAATTGCACAGCCGATTCTCATCGGTAATCCTGATACTATTTCAGGCATGATTCAGCGGGCAGGTCTGCGCCTAGAGCCAACCCAATACCGTGTGATTGACATGGCCAACAATCCAAATTTTGAAGCTCACTGGCGTCTTTATCATCAACGGATGGAACGCCAAGGGGTCAGCCCGGATTACGCCCAAGCGGTGGTGCGGTCACGGCCCACGGTGGTGGGGGCGTTGCTGCTGCAAAACCGTGAGGCGGATGCCATGATATGCGGCTCTATTGGCCGGTATCACCGTCATCTGGCGCATATTGAGCATGTTTTGGGACGGGCACCGGGGGCGCAGTGCTGTGCTGCGCTGAGTGCGCTGCTTTTGCCCCGCGGCACGTATTTTATCTGCGATACCTATGTTAACCCAAACCCCACCCCGGAAGAACTGGCCGACATGACGGCGATGGCAGCGGAACAGGTCCAACGCTTTGGAATGACACCAAAAGTTGCGTTGCTTTCCCACTCTAGTTTTGGCAGTTTTCCAACCCCTTCGGCGCAAAAAATGCAGGCGGCACTGGCGTTGATCCGCCGGAATCTTCCTGATCTCGAAGTGGAGGGGGAAATGCACCCCGATGCGGCTATCAGTGAGGCCTTGCGTAAGCGGCAATTCCCCAATTCCCGGCTTCAGGGCGAAGCAAACCTTCTAATTATGCCGACTTTGGATGCGGCAAATATCGGCTTCAATTTGCTCAAAGAACTCGGCGATGGTTTGAGCATTGGACCTATCTTGTTAGGTTCGGCGATGCCGGCGCATATCATGACGCCATCGGTAACGGTGCGGGGTATCTTAAACATGGCGGCGTTGGCCGTTGTGGATGCACAGGCAAGAGCGGCGAGGGTTTAGAAAATACTGTTTTTGCTGTATTCTACCGGCACAACCGACTCCCCCCATCCACCGCAATACTAAGCCCCGTCACTTTCGGCGCGGTGAGGAGGAAATCCAGCGCCCCCGTCAAATCGTTGATGCCGATACCCCCCAGAGGTGCTTTGGCCCGCATGGTCTCGAAATGCTCTAGGCTTTCCGTGGGGGCTTGCAGGACAGCCCCTGGGGCAAGGGCGTGTACCCGCCACTTGGGTGCTAGTTGCTGAGCCAGAGGCAAAAGAGCCTTCTGCAGCGCCCGTTTGCTGGCGCGATAGCGGCTGAAAGCCTCGTCTTCCGGGGGCTGGGCATCGGTGATAAAGATGATAATACCGCCAGCATCTGGCCAGCGTGCGGCGAGCCCCAAGGCGAGGGCACGAGGACTTGTATTATTAACTCTCCACATTGCTTTTGTGTTATCGTCATTTCCCCAGAGCACACCGGCGTTGGCAATGAGGACGCTAACGGGGGCGGAAAGCTGTGCTAATAGTGTATGTACACCGCTGGGCTTGCCTAGGTCAGCACCCAGAAAGCCTGGGGTATTTGTGTGGCTGTGGCGCAGGACGGCATAGCCGCGCTGTTCTAAGTGCGTAGCGAAGGCAGCACCAAGTCGGGTTCGCCCTCCAGTAATAAGGGCAGTTTGCCCCTTGCCAAAAAAAATGTTGCCGCTCATAGTTCAACTTTATAAGGGAGATAATCCATGGCGGCTATCACGATTTATAGTAAACCAGCGTGCCCGTATTGCGATCGAGCTAAGTTGCTGTTTCGGCAAAAAGGCCAAACGTGGACAGAGATAAATGTTCAAGCTGACCCCACTCAGCGAGCGGAAATGTTGACCAAGGCTGGGGGGCGCACAACGGTGCCGCAGATTTTTATCAATGGTATTCATATTGGGGGCTGTGACGATTTGTACGCTTTGGATAAAAAGGGCGAACTTGATAGTCTTCTTAAAAACTAAAACCGGAGGGTGAAAGTTATGATGCGAATTTTTTGTACTGTTATGGTGGTTGCGCTTGCTGGTTGTGCCGGACAGCCACAGCCCTCTCGCACTAGTGTCAATGCCGTGAAAACCAGCACCCCTAAGGACTTGGCGGGGACAATGTTGGGTGCTTTTGCGGGCACTAGTATGGGCAACGGCTTGGACAAAGCCGATGTGTTATATGCCCAGCGTAATGCTCAATTTGCCTTTGAAACCCAGGCTTCTGGCCAAGTATCCTCTTGGCGTAATCCAGATTCGGGTAATAGCGGTACGTTGACACCATCGCGGTCGTTTAAGGGTTCCGAGGGGCGCACATGCCGGGAATTCCAGCAAACCGTTAAGGTAGAAGGCAACCAAGAGAAGGCTTTTGGTAGCGCTTGCCGTGAGAAGGATGGTAGCTGGCGAGTGGTGAAATAATCATTATATGGAGTTATACCGTCTGCTAGGGGTGGCGAAAACGGCGAGTGTCGAGGAAATTAAAAAATCCTATCGCCGCCTAGCCAAGCAACATCATCCGGATATTCATCCCGGTGATGCAAAGAATGAGCGTCATTTTAAAGATATTTCGGCTGCTTATGCCATTTTGGGTGATGCGGATAAACGTCGTCAGTATGATCAGGGGTCTATTGATGCTCAGGGAAACCCTACAGGTTTCGGCGGCAGTGGTTTTCGCGGGCAGGGCGGTCATGCTCGGCAGCAACGCCCTAGTGATGATGATATTTTTGACAGCGATTTGTTCAATGATATTTTTCGTACCATTAACCCCAAGGGTGGCCGCCCCGGTGCGGGATCGGGGGCTGGATCGGCGAAGTCTAGTGATACCTCATTGGATATCCAACAGTCTTTGACTATTTCGTTTTTGGAAGCAGCACTGGGGACGAAAAAGCGAGTGCAAATTGCCCCGGATCGTGTGGTGGAAGTAACGGTGCCGCCGGGGGTGGAAGAGGCTCAAGTGCTGCGCCTTAAGGGTCAGGGTCGATTGTCCGGTGGTTTTGGTGCGCCGGGGGATGCTCTGGTGCGGGTAATGATTCAGCCTCATGTCGCCTTGGCACGAGAAGGTCTTAATATTATCAGTACTATCCCTGTAACGTTGCTGGAGGCCTTGGACGGAGCATCGATTCCGGTGCAAACGATTCATGCCAAGGTTGCTCTCAAGATACCGCCGCAATCTAATGCAGACACAATGTTGCGCTTGCGGGGTCAGGGTGTCCATGCCGCTGAAGCTAAAGGTGATCACTTGGTGCGTCTTAAGATTGTTTTACCAGAAGCCATCGATAAAGATTTGGCCGAGGCCATTCGCAAGGCAGCGTTGCGGAACCCGTATACAGTACGTAAAGATGATTAGGGTGTGTCAACATTTTTGGAAGAGTATATTTTCTGCTTGCAATCTTGCCGTGATTAGGCCATGAACCGTTTTCCTTATTACAACGATATTTAGTATTCTTATGGCTCGCTCACATCCTCTCGAACGCTACCGCAATATTGGTATTATGGCACATATTGATGCCGGGAAAACCACGACTACGGAGCGTATTCTGTACTATACTGGCAAGTCCTACAAAATTGGCGAAGTGCACGAAGGCACGGCGACGATGGATTGGATGGAGCAGGAGCAGGAGCGTGGGATTACTATCACTTCGGCGGCCACGACCTGTTTGTGGAATGATCATCGAATTAATATTATTGATACACCTGGTCACGTTGATTTTACTATTGAGGTGGAGCGTTCGCTTCGTGTTCTCGATGGCGCTGTCACCGTTTTTGACAGTGTTGCCGGGGTTGAGCCGCAGTCAGAAACCGTCTGGCGGCAGGCTGACAAGTACAATGTGCCTCGTATCTGTTTTGTGAACAAAATGGATCGCATTGGCGCGGATTTCTGGCGTTGCGTGGAAATGATAAAGGATCGTCTTGGTGCTCGCCCTATGGTGTTGCAGCTTCCTATTGGGGTTGAGGCAGATTTTGTCGGTGTTGTCGATTTGGTTAAGATGAAGGCCTATCGCTGGCTGGAAGAAACTCTTGGCGCGAAATTTGTTGAGGAGGATATTCCTTCAAATCTAAAAGCTAAAGCGGATGAGTATCATGCCCAACTCGTGGATATGGCCGTGGAAATGGACGATACCGCGATGCAAGATTATCTCGACGGTAAGGAGCCTGATGTTGCTACCTTGCAAAAGTGTATTCGCAAAGGTGTGTTGAAAAGTGCTTTCGTGCCCGTATTGTGCGGGAGTGCTTTTAAGAACAAGGGCGTGCAGCCAATGCTCGATGCCGTAGTGGCTTATTTGCCGTCGCCTATTGATATTGGTATCGTCAAGGGGCACAAAATTGATTCAGAGGAACCGGACAGCCGTCCTTGCAAAGACGATGCTCCTTTTAGCGCGTTGGCGTTTAAAATTATGTCCGATCCTTTTGTTGGCTCGCTCACGTTTATTCGGATTTATTCGGGCAAGCTAGAGGCTGGTAGTTATGCTCAAAACACCGTAAAGGGTGAGCGGGAGCGTATTGGGCGTATCCTCATGATGCACGCTAACAACCGCGAAGACATAAAGGAGGCCTTTGCTGGGGATATTGTCGCTTTGGCCGGTCTGAAAAATACCACTACGGGTGATACTTTGGCTGATACCAAGTCGCCAATTATTCTTGAGCGCATGGAATTTCCCGAGCCGGTTATTGAGGTTGCAGTAGAGCCAAAAACTAAAGGCGATCAGGAAAAAATGTCGGCCGCATTGGCGCGCTTGGCTACAGAAGATCCTTCCTTTCGCGTGGCGGTCAACCATGAGACCGGGCAGACCGTTATTAAAGGAATGGGTGAACTGCACCTAGAAATCATTGTCGATAGAATGCGTCGCGAGTTTAAGGTTGAAGCCAATGTCGGCGCGCCGCAAGTCGCATACCGCGAAACGATTACCAAAACTGCTGAAGTTGATTATACTCACAAAAAACAATCCGGTGGTGCTGGTCAGTTTGCGCGGGTTAAAATGGTGTTTGAGCCGCAACCGCGTGGGGGTGGCTATGCCTTTGAGAATAAAATTGTCGGCGGCGCTATTCCAAAAGAGTACATTCCTGGTGTAGAAAAAGGTATTAACGCCAGTATCGTTAGCGGTGTTCTTGCTGGCTTCCCGGTAGTGGATTTTAAAATTCAACTTATCGACGGGGCGTTTCATGATGTGGATTCATCGACCCTAGCTTTTGAAATTGCTGGGCGGGCTGCGTTCCGGGAGGGTGTTCGTAAGGCTGGTGCTATTCTGTTGGAACCAGTCATGAAAGTAGAAGTGGTAACGCCTGAAGATTACATGGGTGATGTCATTGGCGATTTAAACAGTCGCCGTGGACAGGTCATGGGCATGGATAGCCGGGGCAACGCCCGGGTTATTACTGCAATGGTGCCCTTGTCAAACATGTTTGGGTATGTTAATACGCTGCGCTCGATGAGCCAGGGGCGGGCGCAATACACAATGGTCTTTGACCATTACGATCCGGTGCCGAATAACGTCGCCGAACAACTACTGGCAAAATCAGCTTAAGCAACTAGGGAGTTTTACTGTGGCCAAAGAGAAATTTAACCGCGACAAACCGCATTGTAACATTGGTACCATTGGTCACGTTGACCATGGTAAGACCAGCTTGACAGCGGCAATTACAAAAGTTCTGGCAAAAGCTGGCGGTGCTACCGCTATGGCTTATGACCAAATTGATAAAGCTCCGGAGGAGAAGGCTCGCGGCATTACTATTTCTACTAGCCACGTAGAATACCAGACGTCAAACCGTCACTATGCCCACGTCGATTGCCCTGGCCACGCCGATTATGTGAAAAACATGATTACGGGTGCGGCTCAGATGGACGGTGCTATTTTGGTGGTTTCCGCTGCCGATGGCCCCATGCCTCAAACTCGGGAACATATTTTGCTTGCTCGCCAAGTCGGTGTCCCCTCCATTGTTGTCTTTATGAACAAGGTGGATATGGTTGATGATAAAGACCTTATTGATCTTGTGGAAATGGAAATTCGTGATCTGTTGACGCAATACAAATTTCCAGGCGATAAAATTCCCATCGTTAAGGGTTCTGCTTTGTGCGCTTTGGAAGGTCGTAATGAAGAAATTGGTGAAAAAGCCATTCTTGAGTTGATGAAAGCGGTGGACGATTACATTCCCCAGCCAAAGCGTGAAAAAGACAAGCCTTTCTTGATGCCTGTTGAAGATGTCTTCTCCATTTCTGGTCGTGGCACGGTTGTTACCGGACGGGTTGAACGCGGCATTATTAAAGTCGGTGAAGAAGTTGAAATTGTTGGGATTCGCCCGACACAGAAAACTATTGTCACTGGCGTGGAGATGTTCCGTAAGCTTCTTGATCAAGGGGAAGCTGGTGATAATATTGGTGCATTGTTGCGCGGTACTAAGCGTGAAGATGTTGAGCGTGGTCAGGTGTTGGCCGCACCGGGCAGCATTACACCGCACACCAAGTTCAAATGCGAAGCGTATATTCTTACCAAGGAAGAAGGTGGTCGTCATACGCCGTTCTTTAGCAACTATCGCCCACAGTTTTATTTTCGCACAACGGACGTAACGGGTTCGGTAGAATTGCCAGAGGGTCGTGAAATGGTGATGCCGGGGGATAATGTCCCGCTTGTCGTGGAATTGATTGCTCCTATCGCAATGGATGAAGGTTTGCGGTTTGCTATTCGTGAGGGTGGTCGTACCGTAGGTGCTGGAGTTGTTGCGACAATTGTGAAGTAAAATGCAGTTAAGAGTGGCGCTTTTCGAGAGCGCCACTCAATTTTTCGGCAGCGAGAAAATAAACGTAAGATTAAAAAAAAGAGTTGAGGTAAGTAAGTTAGTCTGCTAATACTGCTTTCCCTTCGTTTGAGAAGTACGATTTTCCGGCCTTGGTGACACGACAGAAGTCGGCACCTGGCGTTTAGAATCTTTCCAAAGGATACCTTGTGTCGGTGTCCTTGGCTTGGTTCGCAGTTTTTTTTGCGTGTTATGGAAAGCCACAACATTCGCATACGCTTACGGGCGTATGATCATCGTGTCCTTGATCAATCGGCCAAGGAGATCGTATCAACCGCTGCGCGCACGGGCGCTCGTTTGCGTGGCCCTGTACCCATGCCGGTGAAAACGGAGCGTTTTACTGTGAATCGCTCTCCGCATATCGACAAAAAGTCGCGGGAGCAGTTTGAAATTCGTACCCACAAGCGGCTGATTGAGATTGTTGATCCTACCCCTCAAACCGTTGATGCCCTTATGCGATTGGAATTGGCATCGGGGGTGGACGTAGAAATTAAATTGTCAGGAGCTGCATGATGCGTGTTGGCGTATTAGCTCGGAAATTAGGTATGACACAGCGGTTCCTCGATGATGGTACTCGACTGCCCGTAACGGTGTTGACGTTGGAGGGTTGTCAGGTGGTGCGTACTGCCCCGACAGTGCAAAATGGTGCTGTGGCTGTTCAGATTGGATTCGGTGCGGTGAAGGCATCCCGGCTTTCTAAGCCCTTGCGTGGTTATTTTGCCAAGCAGGGTGTTGAGCCAAGGCGTCATTTGCAGGAATGCTTAGTGACGGCGGCTAATGCCCCAGAACAGGGCGCATTGCTTCAGGCTGATCATTTTATTCCGGGTCAGTTTGTGGATGTAGCAGGCGTGACTATTGGCCGCGGTTTTGCGGGGGCAATGAAACGGCATAATTTTGGCGGTTTACGGGCAAGTCATGGCGTATCAATTAGTCATCGCAGTCATGGTTCTACTGGCGGTCGTCAAGATCCTGGAAAAACCTTCAAGAATAAAAAAATGGCCGGTCATATGGGGCAAGTTCAGGTAACCACGCAAAACCTGAAGGTTGTTGCTGTGGATGTGGATCGCGGTTTGTTGTTTGTTAAGGGATGTGTCCCTGGTGGGGAAAATACTATCGTGTATGTTAAGGATGCAGTAAAGAAGAAGCAGCCTGTGCAGCTTCCTGCGCCTGGCTCTTTTAAATTAGCGAAGGCCGTTCAGACAGATACGCCTGCGGGAGGTACTGATGCAGCTTAATGTACAAAACCCTGAAGGCAGTGTTGTCGGCGCTCTTGATGTTGACGCGGCGGTGTTTGGTCGTGAGGAAATTCGCACGGATATTCTTGCCCGAGTGGTTCAGTGGCAGCGAGATAAACGTCGCGCTGGCACTCATAAAACCAAAGGTATTAGTGATATTAGCGGCACCACTAAAAAGCCTTTTAAGCAGAAAGGTCGTGGTGGTGCTCGGCACGGAAGTTTGCGTTCTCCGCAATTTCGTGGTGGAGCTAGGATTTTCGGGCCTGTTGTTCGGGATCACGGTTATTCCTTGAATAAAAAAATCCGTCGCTTGGGTCTTTGCATGGCATTGTCGAGTAAGTTGAAGGATGGTACTTTGGTGATCCTTGATTCCCTTCCTGATGTCTCTAAGACTAAAGATGCAGCGGCTGTGTTGCAGAAATTGCAGTTGAGTCATGCTCTTATTGTTAATCGAGATATTGATCATCCGTTTCTTCGGGCTGTCGCTAATATTCCTAACGTAGATATTCTTGCAGCAGCCGGGGCGAATGTGTATAGCATCCTGCGTCGCAAAAAGCTGGTCTTAACTAAAGAGGCAGCGGCGGCTCTTAACGAAAGACTTGCATCATGAGTTTTAAATACCGTGAACGGTGTCTTAAGCGTCAGGTAAACGCTTATAGCCAATACGATATTCTTTTGTCCCCTGTGACTACAGAGAAATCGACCAATGCGTTGCAATATAACCAGTATACTTTTAAGGTGCGTCTCGACGCAACGAAGCCCGCTATTAAACAGGCAGTTGAGGGTATTTTTGGAGTGAAAGTTACTGCTGTAAACACGTCTATCTTGCCCGGCAAGCAAAAGCGTTTTCGCCAGCGGATTGGACAGCGTTCTGATGTTAAAAAAGCTGTTGTCACGTTGGCTGAAGGCCAAACGCTTGACACTACGGCAGGAGTATAATTATGGCTTTGCGTCAATATTCTGCGGCCACCCCTGGGCAGCGTCAATTAGTAACGGTTGATCGCCGTGATCTGTGGCGTGGTAAACCAGAATCAACATTGACTGTTGGTATTCGCCGCACCGGTGGCCGTAACAACACAGGGCGCACCACGAACTGGAACATAGGTGGTGGGCATAAACGCCGTTACCGTTTGGTGGATTTTCGTCGCCAAAATTTTGATGTCCCGGCAAAAGTCGAGCGTCTAGAGTACGATCCAAATCGCACCGCTTTTATTGCCTTGATCCGTTATCAGGATGGTCAACTGGCGTATATTTTGGCACCTCAGCGGTTGGCAGTCGGCGATGAAATTATATCCACCAATAACCGCGCTGATATTAAGCCCGGTAACTGCATGCCGATTCGCAGTATTCCAGTTGGGACTTTAATTCATAACGTAGAAATAAAACCCGGTAAAGGTGGTCAGATTGCCCGTTCTGCGGGGACTTTTGTCCAGTTGGTGGGGCGGGATCGCCATTACGCGCAGGTAAAGCTGAGTTCTGGTGAATTACGCCTTATATCGGCGGAATGCTTGGCGAGTATTGGTTCTGTGTCTAACCCTGATAACCAAAACAAAGTATTGGGTAAAGCTGGGCGCAACCGCTGGCTTGGTAAGCGACCTGTTGTTCGCGGCGTGGCCATGAATCCTATTGACCACCCACACGGCGGTGGTGAGGGTAAAACTTCCGGGGGGCGTCATCCCGTCACCCCTTGGGGTATTTCTACGAAGGGTAAAAAAACTCGTCACAATAAGCGTACGGATGGCCAGATCATCCGGCGTCGTCGCTAGGAGTTGTTACTATGACACGTTCTGTTTGGAAAGGTCCGTTTGTTGATGCTTATCTGCTGAAAAAAGCTGATAAAGTTCGTTCATCTGGTCGTCATGATATTATTAAAACTTGGTCGCGTCGATCGACCATTATTCCGCCGTTTGTGGGGCTGACGTTTGGTGTCTATAACGGTAAGAAGTTTATTCCTGTTTCGGTCAACGAAAATATGATCGGGCATAAATTTGGCGAATTCGCCCCCACCCGCACCTTTACCGGGCATGGTGGTGATAAAACCGCGAAGAAGAAGTGATTATTATGGCTGAGTCAATTAACCTAAAAACCAGTTCTGCAACGCTGAGCAATTTGAAAACCAGCCCGCAGAAGTTGAATCTCGTTGCAGGCCTGATTCGCGGTCGTTCTGCTGCCTTGGCACTCGATATTTTGATGTTTAATCAAAAACGTAATGCTGCCCCAGTCCGCAAGCTTTTGATGAGTGCCATCGCCAACGCTGAAAACAACAACGGCCTTGATGTGGATGAGCTTATTGTTGATCGCGTCTTGGTGGGCAAGGGGATGCGCTTGCGCCGGTTTCATGCCCGGGGTCGTGGCCGCTCTGCCAGTGTTCAAAAACATTACAGCAATGTGACCATCGTCGTTCGCGAACGCGATACGGCGGCAATAATAGAGGGTGAATAAGTCATGGGTCAAAAAGTTAACCCTATCGGTCTTCGGCTCAAAATCAACAAGCCGTGGTTGTCTAATTGGTATGCGAGTAGTAAGGACTACGGCAACTTGTTGACAGAAGACATGAAAGTCCGTCGTTTTCTTGAGGAAAAGTTGGCTAGCGCCGGAATTAGCAAGATTGTTATTGAACGTCTTGCCAAAAAACCGCGTATTACTATTCACTCTGCTCGTCCTGGGTTGGTTATTGGGCGTAAGGGGGCGGATATTGATTCCTTGCGTAAAGAAGTCTCAAAAATGTGCGGTGGGATCGATGTTGCTTTGAACATTGTCGAAGTACGTAAGCCGGAGCTGGACGCGAAACTGATAGGTGAGAACATTGCCCAGCAGTTAGAGCGCCGTATTGCTTTCCGCCGTGCGATGAAGCGTGCCGTTCAGTCGGCTCAGCGTATGGGGGCTCAAGGGATTCGGATTAATTGTGCTGGCCGGTTGGGTGGTGCGGAAATTGCCCGGGTGGAATGGTATCGTGAAGGACGGGTTCCGCTTCATACTTTGCGCGCAGATATTGATTACGCCGAGGCTCGTGCGTACACTACTTATGGTGTTTGCGGCATCAAGGTGTGGGTGTACAAAGGTGAAATTTTTAGCAAAAACGCGCCCCAAGCTCGTTTTGCTGAGTAGTGAGGTCTAAACCATGTTATCGCCAAAACGTACTAAATTTCGTAAAGCCCACAAGGGTCGTATCCATGGTTTGACGAGTGGTGGCGATCGTCTCAACTTCGGCCAATTTGGGTTGAAAGCCCTAGAGCCTGAGCGGATCACGGCTCGGCAAATTGAAGCCGCCCGTCGTGCTGTGACGCGGTATTTAAAACGCGCTGGGAAAGTTTGGATTCGAATTTTTCCTGATCTGCCGGTATCGTTAAAACCCGCCGAAGTACGGATGGGGAGCGGTAAAGGTGCACCAGAATATTGGGCAGCGCGGGTTCATCCAGGTCGAATTTTGTTTGAAGTGGATGGTGTTGGGGAAGATCAGGCGCGTGAAGCGTTTGCACTTGCTGCGGCTAAATTGCCGATAAAAACAAAATTTGTTATTCGTTTGGCGAGTGAGTAGGAATTAAGCTATGAAGTTACGTGATACAAAGCCTGCCGATTTACGGCAAAAAACGCCTGATGAACTTCGGGATTTGCTGTTGGGCTTGAAAAAAGAGCAGTTTAATTTGCGCTTTCGTAAAGCTAATGCCCCGTTGCAGGATACGGTTCGCCCACGGTGGGTGCGCCGTCACATCGCCCGCATTCAAACTGTGCTAGGCGAGAAGCAGGCCGCCGCTATTACTGTGGAAGGATAGGAGAGTTTTATGCCACGTCGTATTTTACAGGGTACTGTTGTAAGTGTTTCAGGTCATAAAACCGTCAGCGTGCTTGTAGAGCGTCGCGTGATGCACCCTATCTACAAGAAATACATAAACCGCAGTAAAAAATATCTTGCTCATGATGAGAACAATGTCTGCCAAAAAGGTGCCGTCGTTCGCATTGTGGAACACCGCCCAATTTCTAAGCGCAAGTGCTGGGCTTATCTTGAAACTGTGACCAATGCTGCGGATTCCGTAGCAGTTCAGGCCTAGGGAGTTCTTTTATGATTCAAATGGAATCCGTATTGGATGTCGCCGATAATTCCGGTGCCAAGTCTGTGCTGTGCATTAAAGTCTTAGGCGGCTCTAAAAAGCGCACGGCTGAGGTGGGAGAAGTTATTGTTGTTTCAATAAAAGATGCCATTCCCGGCGGTAAAGTGAAAAAAGGTGAAGTTGCCCGCGCCCTGATTGTTCGTACGAAGGCTCCGGTTCATCGGGCGGATGGTACCGTGATTCGTTTTGATCGTAATGCCGCAGTGTTGGTCAATAAGCAGGGTGAACCGATTGGTACTCGTATTTTTGGCCCGGTCACACGGGAATTGCGGGCACGGAATTTTATGAAAATTGTCTCGCTGGCACCGGAGGTCTTGTAGGTTATGGCTATTAAAGTTAAAATTCGTCGTGATGACACCGTGGTGGTTCTGGCCGGCAAGGATAAAGGTAAGACTGGTAAAGTTTTGCGGGTGCTTCCGAAAGAGTCGCGCGTCATCGTGTCCGGTGTGAATTTGGTGAAGAAACATTTGAAAGCCACCCGTGAACAGGGAGGTACAATTGAAACCAAAGAGGCTGCTTTGCATATTTCCAATGTTGCGTTGGCTGACCCGGAAACAGGAAAACCTACTCGCGTTGGTTATCGTGTTGAAGGGGAGCAGAAAGTTCGTTTTGCTAAAAAATCTGGCAAAACAGTGTAGGAGCGTTTGAGATGACCAAAGAAACCCCGAAAAAAACTGTGAAAGCTGACGCTAAGCCGGCTGTTAAAAAAGCAGTTGCACAGAAAGTTGATGCCAGTGCTTCGGCGGCTTCTCCTGTGGCTTCGGCGAATTCACAGGCGCGTTTTGCCGAATTGTACGCTAAAGTTGTTCGTCCGGCGTTGATGAAAGAATTTGGCTATAAAAATATTTTCGAAGTGCCCAAGTTAGAGAAAATTGTCGTCAACATGGGCGTTGGTGAAGCGGTGAACGATAATAAAACGGTGAAGATGGCTGCTGAAGAATTGGCGCTTATCACCGGTCAAAAGCCTACTTCTACACGTGCCCGAAAATCTATTGCGACGTTCAAAGTGCGGGAAAACATGGTGCTGGGATGCAAAGTCACCTTGCGCAATACCCGTATGTATGAGTTTTTAGACCGCCTTATTACTATTGCTCTTCCGCGGGTGCGGGATTTTCGCGGCGTGTCGGGAAAATCCTTTGATGGTCGTGGTAACTATGCTATAGGTCTCAAGGAGCAGTTGATTTTCCCTGAAATTAACTATGACAAAATCGATGCTATTCGTGGTATGGATATTGTTTTTGTGACTACCGCTAAAACCGATGTTGAAGCAAAAGCTTTGCTTAAAGCGTTCGGTATGCCCTTTAACAGTTAAAAAGGTTTCTGTATGGCCAAGACCAGTGCCGTTGAGCGCAACAATAAACGCCGAGTCATGGCGGATCGTGCCCGTAAGAAGCGTGAAACACTTCGTGCGCTGGTGCATAACCGTGCATTGTCTCTGGAAGAACGTATGGAGGCGACGCGTAAGTTATCGGAATTGCCCCGAAATGGTGCTCATATACGGGTGCGTAATCGTTGTGCGTTTAGCGGTCGTCCTCGGGGGTACTATCGTAAATTTAATTTGTCACGAATTGCCCTGCGGGAATTTGGTTCCCAAGGGTTGATTCCTGGCCTCGTCAAGTCAAGCTGGTAGGTGATTCATGGCTGTTAACGATCCGATTGCTGATTTGTGCACCCGCATTCGCAACGCGCATATGGTGCGCCAAAGTGAATTGACGCTGCCGGCATCGAAAATGAAGGCTCGAGTACTGGATGTGCTGTTGCGGGAAGGTTATATCCGTGCGGTAGAAGAAAAAGAGTTGCGCCCTGGGGTTCGCTCATTGCGCGTGCAACTCAAGTACCATGATGGTGTTCCGGTGATTAGCACCATTCGTCGTGTTTCTGCCCCCGGTCGTCGCGTGTACAGTCCAATTCGTGACTGCGCCCGTATCGCCAGTGGCCTAGGGATTTCCATTTTGTCAACCTCAAAAGGGGTTTTGTCGGATGCGGAGGCTCGTCAGGCTAATGTAGGCGGCGAAATTTTGTGTGAAGTGTTTTAAGAGGCTTTTATGTCCCGACTCGGCGTTAAACCCATTGCATTGCCTGACGGTCTTACTGCTCAAGTGAGTGGTAATACTGTGGCTTTCAATAGTAAATTGGGCAAGGTGGAGCATACCGTGCATCCCCTAGTCACTATCAAGGTGGACGGTAAGAGTCTTGTCTTGGCTCCAACAGAAAAGACTACCTTGGCTCGTACTCAGTGGGGTACGCACCATAGCCTGTTGCGTGGTATTGTTCAAGGTCTTTCCAAGGGTTATACGGTGCCGTTGGAAATTACCGGGGTTGGTTTCCGTGCTGCCGTACAGGGGAAAGAGTTGGTTTTGCAGCTTGGGTTTAGCCATGAAGTGCGCTATCCTATTCCCACGGGTATTGCGATTAAGTGCGATAAGCCTACTAGTATTTCTATTACTGGCTCAGATAAGCAACTGGTTGGTCAAGTTGCTGCTACTATTCGTGGTATGAAACCGGTAGAGCCTTATAAAGGTAAGGGTATTCGTTTTGAAGGCCAGAAAATCACCCTGAAGGAAGGGAAAAAGAAGTAATGTCTGATCGTCAAGCTATTGTCAAAAAGCGTCGGCTTCGTCGCACTCGGTTTCATCTGCGCCGTAAAGCATCTGCAGGAGCGTTGCGTCTCTCCGTTCATCGGAGTAGCAAGCATGTCTATGCTCAGATTATTGATGACGTGGCCGGAAAGACTTTGGCTGCGGCCAGCACCCTAGATAAGGAGTTGCAAGGCAAGCTTAAGACTGGTGCTACTGTGGAAGCCGCTAAACACGTTGGGTTATTGTTGGGCAAAAAGGCAACGGCCAAAGGATTAACGGGCGTGTATTTTGATCGGGGGCATTACTTGTATCATGGACGGGTAAGAGCCGTGGCTGAAGGTGCCCGCGAAGGCGGCTTGGAATTTTAACGCGATAAGAGAGGCGTCATGGAATTGGTAGAAAAACTCGTTGCTGTCAACCGTGTGACCAAGGTGGTCAAAGGCGGTAGACGCATGGGCTTTGCGGCGATCGTTATCGTCGGCGATGGACGGGGTAAAGTTGGTTGTGGTTCGGGCAAAGCGCGGGAGGTTCCCGAGGCTGTTCGTAAAGCCACGGATCAGGCCAAGCGCCATATGTTGAAGGTTCCCTTGCGAGAGGGGAGGACGTTGCATCACAATATTGCTGGCCGTTTTGGTGCCGGGAAGGTTATCCTTCGTCCGGCTCCGGTGGGAACTGGTATCATTGCGGGTGGCCCGATGCGGGCGGTCTTTGAGGCTTTGGGGATTCAGGATGTTGTTGCTAAATCGGTAGGCAGCTCTAATCCCCATAACATGATCAAAGCGACATTGGACGCACTAGCTGCGATTCGTTCGCCGCGCTTTGTGGCCGCTAAGCGTTCCCGCAAAGTGAGTGATTTAGGTTTAAAACGCGATGAAGAGCATAAGGAGGCTGGGGATGGCGAAGAGTAAGAAAACACAAGGTCACGTTAGTGTCCGTCAAATTTCTAGTGCTATTGGTACTGAGCCTCGGGTGCGCGCTACCTTGCGCGGCCTTGGTCTTGGTCGGATTGGAAAGCAGAAGACATTAATTGATTCACCGCAGGTGCGGGGCATGATAGCTAAGGTTCATCACTTAGTGACCGTTCTTGACGACGCTGCGGCTTAAGCGTACAACTTCGCCTATTTAGGGGGCATAAAATGCAACTCAATGAAATTACTGATAATCATGGTGCGCGTCCCAACTTTAAGCGGGTAGGGCGTGGTATTGGCTCCGGCAAAGGTAAAACCTGCGGTCGTGGCGGTAAAGGCCAGACAGCTCGTTCTGGGGTGGCCTTAAAAGGTTTTGAAGGCGGGCAGATGCCTCTGTACCGTCGGTTACCCAAGCGCGGCTTTAATAACTTTTTTGCTGTCGAGTTTTCGGTTGTGAATGTGGATCGGTTGCAGCAAGCTATTGATGCCGGGGTACTAGATTCTCAAAAGCCTATTGATGAAGAGGTTTTGTTGGCGGCTCGGGTACTTGGTAAGCGTAGGGATGGGGTAAAATTATTGGGAAATGGTGCCCTGAAATCCAAAATAACGCTGAGCGTGACCGCTGCTTCCAAGAGCGCGATTGCAGCCGTGGAAAAAGCAGGTGGTAGTGTGACACTGCTGGCTCCGGTGAATGAACAGAAAGAAGTTGCTTGATAAAAAAAAGAGAAAGTCCAAGTTATGGCCATACCATCTGCTGCTGAGCAACTGGCACAGAACTTTAGTTTAGGGGCTTTTTCAAAGGCGAGAGAGCTTAAAACTCGTCTATGGTTTACCTTGGCGGCATTGATAGTCTATCGTTTAGGGACGTATATCCCAGTTCCCGGTGTTGATGCCGGAATGTTGGCGCAGATTTTTGCACAGCATGGTGGTGGTATGCTGGGGGTTTTTGATACGTTTGCCGGTGGTGCGTTGTCGCGGATGTCTGTTTTTGCGTTGAATATCATGCCGTACATTTCGGCGTCGATTATCATTCAGCTAATGACCGCTATTTCGCCGCAGTTGGAAGCCTTGAAAAAAGAGGGTGAATCCGGGCGTAAACAGCTTAACCAGTACACTCGTTACTTGACAGTCGTGTTAGCAGCGGTTCAAGCTTACGGTCTGGCCGTAGGTCTCGAAGGGATGCGCGGGAGTGGGGCGGATATCCTGTTCCGGGTGTCGGTGGTTGTGACGTTGGTCGGCGGTACGGTATTTCTAATGTGGCTGGGGGAGCAGATTACGGAGCGCGGCATTGGTAACGGCACATCGCTGATTATTTTTGCCGGGATTGTCGCCCATTTGCCTATTGCCTTAGGGCAGTTGTTTGAGCTGAGCCGCACCGGAAGTCTGCCCGTATGGGGAGCATTGTTGATTTGTCTTGTTGCCGTGACCGTCATCGTTGCGGTGGTTTATATGGAGCGGGCGCAGCGCAAGGTTATTATTCAGCATCCTAAGCGTCAGATGGGTAATCGTACTTACGCAGCAGATAGCAGTCATTTACCCCTGAAGCTTAATACCGCCGGGGTTATCCCGCCGATTTTTGCTAGTTCGTTATTGTTATTGCCGGCGACCTTGTTAGGTTTTAGTCAAGCCGGGGCGGAGGGTAGTCGGCCTGAGTGGCTATTAACTCTCAGTGCTTGGCTTCAGCATGGTCAGCCTTTGTACATGTTTTTATATGCTGCCTTGATTTTCTTTTTTGCGTTTTTTTATACAGCTATTGTGTTTAACCCATCGGAAACGGCCGAAAACTTGCGTAAAAGCGGTGGTTTTGTTCCCGGATTTCGTCCTGGAAAAGCGACAGCTCAGC
Source organism: Holosporales bacterium (assembly GCA_046338525.1). Classification (GTDB taxonomy): domain Bacteria; phylum Pseudomonadota; class Alphaproteobacteria; order JAJTHO01; family JAJTHO01; genus JBKCUA01. The sequence goes on along the minus strand of JBKDWF010000055.1, from coordinate 68,583 downwards.
ATTTAGACGCTATTTTGACGCGCCTAACAGCCGTTGGCGCGGTGTATCTAGCGGCGGTTTGCTTATTGCCGGAATTTCTTATCGCTGAATACGGTATTCCATTTTATTTAGGCGGGACAAGCCTGCTTATTGTGGTTTCTGTGACTATGGATACAGTAGGCCATGTTCATGCTCATATAATGGCGCAGCAGTATGAAGGTCTTATTCGCAAAGCAAAATTAAAGGGAACTTTGCGGTGAAACTTATCCTTTTTGGCCCCCCCGGTGCCGGAAAAGGCACTCAGTCCCGTTTATTGGAGCAGCGGTACAAGATTCCTCAGCTCTCTACGGGGGATATGTTGCGGGCGTTGGTGTCTTCTGGATCACCATTAGGGGAGCAAGCCGCGTCGGTGATGACCAGTGGTGGCCTTATGCCAGACAGCCTTATGGTTGACATGATCGCTGAATGGATCGATCGTCCAGAATGTGCTAATGGTTTTATTCTTGATGGGTTTCCCCGTACGGAAGCCCAAGCGATAGCGTTGGATAAAATGTTGAAATCGCGCAACACACGTCTTGATAAGGTGGTGGAGTTGCAGGTTGATGATGCTGAGATTATCGATCGAATTGCTGGTCGTTTTGCTTGCCGGGGTTGCGGTGCTGGCTATCATGATCGCACCCATCGTCCAAAGGTTCCGGGCGTGTGCGATCAATGTGGTACCACCCATTTCTTTCGTCGCCCAGACGATACCCCCGCATCAGTAGCGGCACGGTTGCAAGTGTATCGGGATCAAACGATGCCTGTATTGCCTTATTATGAACGTCAGGGCATTCTTGCTACAGTTAACGGCGTGGGTGAAATGCCTGAAATAGCGGTGCGCATTGAAGCAGCTATTGCTCGCTAGTCATTTAATACCATTTTGCAATCACTTGATTGCAAAACGCTTCGCTCAAACGACGCGCTGGCTTGCCCATTTGCGTAAATTTTTTCTACATATTGAACGCAAATCGGTATAAGGCGTTACATTGCAATGAAGCTAGGCTAGGTTTATTTATGGTCTCTCTTCCTGAATTCTCTATTCGTCGTCCTGTTTTTGCCACGGTTCTCAATTTATTATTGGTGCTTGTTGGTTTAGTAGCGGCGACGCGCTTGGCCGTGCGGGAGTATCCCAATATTGATTCCCCGGTGGTGACGGTGGATACCCGCTATGTCGGGGCTTCAGCGGAGGTGATGGAATCTCAGGTTACAAAACCTCTTGAAGATGCGCTTTCTGGTATTGAAGGTATTGATTTTATTCGCGCTATTAATCGAGCGGAATCAAGCCAGATTACGGTACAATTTCGACTCAGCCGTGATCCCGATGGTGCGGCTAATGATGTGCGCGATCGGGTTGCTCGTACCCGTGCTCGCCTGCCTGATGATATTGATGATCCAGTGATTGCAAGGGTAGAGGCTGATGCCACCCCTATTATGTGGGTTAATGTTAATAGTGAGGTGCATAGTGCCTTAGAAGTTTCCGAGGCGGCCGATTTGATTGTTCAGGATCGCTTGCAAACTTTGGACGGTGTGGCTCAAGTACGGTTGTTTGCTGAGCGGCGTTATTCCATGCGGGTGTGGCTCGATCGCGACCGGTTGGCTGCGTATCAAATTACCCCTAGTGACGTGCAAAGTGCTCTTAATCAACAAAATATTGAAATTCCCGCTGGACGGATTGAAGGAAAAAGCCGGGAATTTACTGTGTTGGCTCAAACCGATTTGAATACCCCAGAAGATTTTGAAAATATTATTTTGCGAAGCAATGCTAGTGGTTCCATCGTGCGCCTTAAAGACGTGGCAAAAGTTGCTTACGGTCCAGCGGATGAGCGTCAGATTGCCCGATATAACAATCGTAATTCTATTGCCTTAGGTATTATCAAACAATCGATAGCCAACCCGTTGGAGATTTCATCTCAGGTGCGTAAAATACTGCCGGATATTGAAAAATTATTGCCCCAAGGAATGCGGATTAATATTGCTTACGATGCATCGGTTTTTATTCGTCAGTCGATTCGTAATGTGTTTCATACGATTGTTGAGGCTACGGTGCTCGTGGTACTGGTGACATTTTTGTTTTTGCGTACGCTACGGGCGACGGTGGTGCCGCTGGTGGCGATTCCTGTCTCATTGATTGGGGCGTTGACCCTGATGTATGCGGCTGGATTTACTATCAATACTCTTACTATGTTATCAATGGTTATTGCCATTGGGTTGGTCGTTGATGATGCTATTGTAGTTTTAGAAAATAGTTATCGCCACTTAGAGCGCGGTCTTGATCCTTTGCATGCGGCTATCAAAAGTATGCGGGAGATTTCGTTTGCCGTGATTGCCATGACCATGACCTTGGCGGCGGTGTTTGCTCCGATGGCGTTTTCTACGGGTAAGACTGGGCGTTTATTTATTGAGTTTGCCCTGACGTTGTCCGCGGCGGTGTTGATTTCCGGTTTTGTGGCGTTGACCTTAACGCCTACTATGTGCGCTCGGATGTTGCGGGCAAAAGATTTGCACAGCACGAATCGTTTTGGCAAATGGGTGGAGGCGTTGCTGGAACGCCTAGAGGCGGGGTATAAACGCCGCCTAATCTGGATACTCGCCAACCAACGGGCGGTACTTATGGGTGCTGGCATTTGCGCCGGGTTGGCGTTATTGTTGTTTAGTATTCTTCCGCGGCAATTGACCCCGATAGAAGATCGCGGGGTAATTTTTTCTGTTACGATGGCTCCGGAAGGTTCCACGGTCTGGTACAGTGATACCTACTTACAGCAAGTGGAAAAGATTCTTCAAAGCCAATCTGAAGCGGTATGGAACTTTACGGTGGTGGGTTTCCCCACTATTGTTCAGGGGTACAGTGTCCTTGGTCTCAAAGATTGGGATGAGCGATCCCGACATTCCTCTGCTATTGTTGAGGCGCTGCGGCCTCGTTTAGGGCAAGTGCCGGGTGTGCTGGCATTTCCCATTAACCCGCCCTCCTTGGGTCAAGGAGCAAGGTCTCTTCCTATTGAATTTGTGATACAAAGTAGCAGTAGTTATGAAGAGCTTGAAAAGGTAGCCAACGCCTTGCTGGGCAGAATGCGGGAAAGCCCACTGTTTCGCACACCAGATAGTGATTTAAAACGCAATAAACCCGAACTGAAAGTGAGTGTTGACCGGGAGAAAAGTGCTGCCTTGGGGGTGGCTGTGTCGGATATTGGAACAACCCTTGATGCTGCGCTTAGTGGTACGCCTATTACTCGATTTAAACGCAACGGTGAGCAATACGACGTGATTGTTCAGTTGGCTGATGATCGCCGCCGCACCCCCGATGATTTGACGGCTTTGTATGTGCGAGGTAGTGGCGGGGCGATGATTCCTTTGCAAAATCTAGTGCGAGTGCGTGAAGGCGTAACGCCGCGAGAACTTAATCGTTTTAATAAGTTGCGTGCTGTAACAATTACCGCCAGCCTCACCCCGGGGACGGGGATTGGCCAAGGGTTAGACTTTTTGCGCAGAGAATTAACAAAGATTGATGCCGCTGCTATTTCAGACGTCGCTGGGCAAAGCCGGGAATTTAAAGAGGCCAGCAGTAGTCTCGGCCTAGTGTTTACCCTAGCTCTGTTGTTTATTTACTTGGTGCTGGCGGCGCAGTTTGAAAGTTGGCGCGATCCGTTAATTATCTTATTGGTTGTGCCGTTGGCGTTGTTTGGTGCGTTGTTGGCCGTATGGGGAACGGGGGGGAGTATCAATGTGTACACTCAGATAGGTCTAGTTGCTCTAGTGGGTTTGATTGCCAAAAATGGTATTATGATTGTGGAGTTTGCCAACCAGTTGCGGGACAGAGGTCGTGATGCAAGGACGGCAGTGGTTGAGGCGGCGACTATTCGCTTGCGTCCTATCCTTATGACTACGGCGGCTACAGTGCTGGGGGCATTGCCACTGGCAGTAGCAAGTGGAGCAGGGGCTGAAAGTCGTGCTGCTATCGGCTGGATTATTGTTGGGGGTATGAGCATTGGCACGTTGTTTACCTTGTTCATTGTTCCGGTTTTTTACCAGCGTCTCAGTCGAAGAAAAAGTGGGGTTGTGGTGGAAGAGGGTAGATTGGCAGACTAATGGTTTGTCCCACAAGTATTTCCCCAACCCTCGTATAATACCGCTTTGCGTTCAATATGTAGAAAAAATTTACGCAAAGCGGCAAGCCCGCGCGGCGTTTGAGCGAAGCATTTTGCAATCAAGTGATTGTAAAATGGTATAAGAAGACTTCCCACAAGAAGATTGCCAGATGCAAACCAACCCAGTATGGTGCCTGCGCATCAAAATAGAGGAAGTACCAATGGCCGTTCTTGTTGATAAAAATACCACCGTTATTTGTCAGGGGTTTACCGGTGCTCAGGGAACTTTCCACTCTGAGCAGGCTATTGCTTATGGCACGAAAATGGTGGGTGGTGTAACGCCGGGCAAGGGCGGTACTACCCATTTGAATTTACCGGTTTTTGATACGGTGCACGAGGCGCGGGCTAAGACTGGCTGCACTGCTTCGGTTATTTATGTCCCGCCACCCTTTGCGGCGGATGCGATTTTGGAAGCCATTGATGCTGGTGTGCCATTGGTTGTTTGTATTACTGAGGGTATTCCAGTTGTTGATATGGTGCGGGTGAAGCGCGCCTTGACGGGAAGCAAAACCCGCCTGATCGGGCCAAATTGTCCTGGTATTATTACCCCCGGCGAATGCAAGATTGGCATTATGCCTGGTCATATTCACAAGCGTGGTAGCATTGGCATTGTCTCTCGTTCTGGCACCTTGACTTATGAGGCAGTGGCTCAGACTACGGCGGCTGGCTTGGGTCAGACTACCTGTATTGGCATTGGCGGTGATCCCGTTAACGGCACCAACTTTATCGATACTTTCGAATTATTTTTGGCCGACCCTGAAACCAAAGGAATCATTATGATTGGGGAAATTGGCGGGAGCGCGGAGGAAGAGGCGGCGGAGTTTTTAATGCAGAGCAACATTAAAAAACCTGTGGCGGGTTTTATCGCTGGGGTTACGGCTCCTCCTGGTAAGCGCATGGGCCATGCTGGGGCAATTATTGCGGGTGGCAAGGGCGATGCAGCTTCTAAGATGGAGGCTATGCGCCGGGCTGGCATCGTTGTTTCTCCATCCCCGGCTAATCTTGGTCTTACCATTAAGGCTGTGCTGGAAGGCAAACCCGTGCCGGATGTCAAGGTTGCATGATGAGCAATAAGTACAAATGTAATCATCATCTTGCTGCGGTGCAAAAAAAAATCTTGACGTTTATCCGGCAATAAGGCATTAACGGTGTTGAAGCGGGTATGATCTCGTTCTTGTCTTCTCACTAAAAATACTTAGCTAAGGAACCATTGTATGACCACCACACGCGCCAAATCGGCCAACCCACAACAATCTGCCGCCTCTAACGCGTTGTCAGCTGCCGCTGCCCGCGTCGTTGAGCCGGTGGTAAATGCTGCTGAAACTTTTTTTCAGCAGCAATCCAAATCCGCTGGCCAGAGCTACGCTCAATTCACCAGCACCGCAAAGAAAAACCTTCAGGAGGCTACCCAGACCGTGACCAATTCATTCGAAGAAATCAGCCAGATTCAACGCTCTGCCTTGGAGTCTGTTCTCCAAGCCACCAACACCTTGGCCAAAAGCGCTGAGGAAATTGGCAAGATAGCTGTGGCTTTGAGCCAGAGCCTGTTCGAGTCCAACGTTGCTGCGGCCAAACAATTACTGTCTGTCCGCAACGCTCAGGAAGCGTTCGACATCCACACCAGCCTGGCCAAAGACAACTTTGACCAAATCGTCAGCAAAGGCACCCAAGTGTCCCAGCTAAGCCTCGAAGCCACCAACAAGGCTTTCCAGCCTCTGCAAAACCAGTTCAACCAAGCCGTTGAGTCTGTTATCAAGAAAGCTGCTTAGTTTTTTATCTAAGCTTCATTACGGAGAAACCCGCCACAAGGCGGGTTTCTTTTTGGGTCTTTCCAATGGGTGGATTCCAGTTATCACACCTTCCCCCGCTACGCGGGAGAAGGTGTCAACGGGCGGCGCCGTTATACTCCGCTAATGCTCGGAAAGAGCCAATGTTAGGACTTGTGTGCATAGGGTAGGCCGAAAGGAGAGGTCGCCGCCAAAGGCGGCGGGTGAGGGCGTTTCAGAATGAAACATAACTAATGATGCAACTAGCAGTCTTTTATTCCGCAACTTCCGGTAAAAAACCTCCCGACTGCCGCCGCCACAACATGGCGTAGTGACCAATAACGTATAGCGCGCTGAAGACTTTTTAAAGTTTACCGTTAATTACGCAACGCGCTATAGTGCGTCCCTTATCCATAATGATAGCAACACTGCACCACCACGAGATCGTTGTTCGAGACTGTATACACCAATCGATGCTCATGGGTGATGCGCCGCGACCAGTACCCGGACAAGTCGTGCTTCAGGGGTTCTGGCTTGCCGGTGCCAGTAAAGGGGGTTTTCAGGCACTCTTTTAATAAGGCGCGGATCTTCTTTTGCAGTTTGGGATCGTGATCCGCCAGTAGGCAAAACTGTTCCCAAGCCTTGTGGGAAAAAACAAGGTTCACAGGGCGGCGGGATCAACAGTGATGGTTTGGCCTGTTTGAACTTGGTGTAGGCTTGCGTGGAGAAATTCGTTGTTTTTTGGATGTTTTAACAAATGCAGCGTCTCTTGCCAGCCGTTAAAATCCTCTAGCGACATCATCACCACACTGGCCCCGCTGCGCCGTGTGATGAGCAAGGGTTCGTGGTTGTTGCAAACAGCATCCAAGCTATGGGATAAATTTTGCCGCAGGGCACTGTAAGTTTGGGTTTCCATGGGGTGCCAAAGCTCCGTAATTTGTACATTTAATTGTACAATAACGACGCTGTGTTGTCAAGGAAGAGCAAAAGGCAATAATGCATTGTAAAAATTGATTTTTGTAATAATCGCTACCCCGCCCCCGCACGGGATTGATTGCGCAGCCGTTTGTTTTAGGATACAATTTCCCAGCGGAGGGACTTAACACTTATGCTCATTCCTTTACATGAGGCTGAACGGCATTTTGTTGCCTGCCAGTTGCAAACAAAAGCCTTCCCGTCGGAAGAGGCACTGATTCAAGAAGCGGTACGCCGTTTGCGGCTGGATACCGAGAATTTTTATCATGCTGTTGCCGTGGGCCTTGCTGAAATTGATGCGGGGCAGGCACTGGATTGGGATGATCAGCAACTCTCATCTGTTCTTGAAGAAGGGTTGCAGCGCGCAGCGCAGGGGCTTGCGTTGGAAGAGCCGCTGGTAGCACCAAGAGGCAGCAGTGCTTCTTAAAATTTCGCCGGCTGCCCGGCGGGATATGCGCAGTATTGTTCAATACACGGCCCAGCGGTATGGAGAACGCCAAGCTGTTTTTTATACTCAAAAAATACAAAAAGCCTTGCGCCTTATTGCGGATAATCCCTTTGCGGGGCAGGCGCGCCCGGATGCCGGGCTTTGCCTGTTGAACGCCATTTATGCATTTATTATTTAAAGGAAAAACAGGTTTTTATTGTGCGATTGCTGCACCAAAGCCAGAATCCAGTGTGGCAGACTCTGGAAACCCCTCTCCCTCTGGGAGAGGGGTAGGGGTGAGGGCGTTTAAAATTATTAAAACCAATTATTTATATTCATGCTTTTCACGGTGTTGTTGCATAAGTTTTAAGCTGCCCTTGGCTTAGGCGGAAGTTGTTGTAAAAATGCCACAAAAATTCATTTTTGTTATCAACTGCTTGCGAATTATGCAACAAAGCCCCCGCATTAATTGCAATGAGATCAATTTTTTAAAAAGAAACTCTGTCATGACGAGCGCCGGAGGCGCGTGGTCATCCAGCAGACATTATTTTTCTGGATCGCCACGCGCCTCCGGCGCTCGCGAAGACGACCGAGGGTTTAGCATTGGTACGCGTTTTTCATCCGCTCGTTTTAGGAAGGACTTTTTTCTTGCGGTACTGTTTATGGGCTTGCTTAAAGTCATTTTTGTCATTTTTGTCATTTTTGTCCCGCCCGCAGTTTTAATGCCCGCTTGCATCCGGCCAGGCACTCGCCTACACACTCTCCAACAAAGGATACACTCATGACCGCCGCCACTAAAAAAGCCCACGTCCATACCGTTGATTATAAAGTTGCCGACATGAGCTTGGCGGAATGGGGGCGGCGGGAAATATCCTTGGCGGAGAGTGAGATGCCCGGCCTGATGCAGATTCGGGCAGAGTATGCGGCGCGGCAGCCGCTGAAAGGCGCGCGGATTGCCGGATGCCTGCACATGACGGTGCAGACGGCTGTGTTGATTGAAACGCTGACGGCTTTGGGTGCCGAAGTGCGCTGGAGCAGCTGCAACATTTTTTCCACGCAAGATCAGGCGGCGGCGGCTATTGCGGTCTCTGGCGTGGCGGTGTTTGCTTGGAAAGGCCAAACGCTGGAAGAGGCTGATTGGTGTATTGAGCAAACGATTCTTGGCCCGAACGGCTGGCGTCCAAACATGATTTTAGACGACGGCGGCGATTTGACCGTAATGATGCACAATAAGTTTCCTGAATTACTGAAAGATATCAGAGGCATTTCCGAAGAAACCACCACCGGCGTGCACCGTTTGTATGAGATGCACCGTAAGGGAGAGCTGAAAGTTCCGGCTATCAACGTCAATGATTCCGTGACAAAATCCAAGTTTGACAACCTGTATGGGTGTCGGGAAAGCTTGGTGGATGGGATTAAACGCGCTACGGGAACCATGATTGCCGGTAAAACAGCGGTAGTGGCCGGGTACGGCGATGTGGGCAAAGGTTCGGCGGCGGCACTGCGTAACCACGGTGCGCGGGTATTGGTTACAGAGATTGACCCGATTTGTGCGCTGCAAGCCTGCATGGAAGGCTATCAAATTGTGACGATGGACGACGTGGCTAGTAACGGCGATATTTTTGTCACCGCCACCGGTAACGTTGATGTTATTACCCTCGATCATATGCGGCAGATGAAGGATCGTGCTATTATCTGTAATATTGGGCATTTTGACAGCGAAATTCAAATCGAAGCCCTACGCAACTACACGTGGACGGAAATTAAGCCCCAAGTGCATGAGGTCACCTTCCCAGACGGGAAGCGTTTGCTGGTGTTGGCCGAGGGCCGCTTGGTGAACCTTGGCTGCGCCGCTGGGCACCCAAGTTTTGTGATGAGCGCTAGTTTCAGCAACCAAGTCTTGGCACAAATTGAACTCTGGCAACACAGTAATAAATACAAAATTGGTGTGTATATTCTTCCCAAACGCTTGGATGAAAAAGTTGCTGCGTTGCATTTACCAAAGTTGGGGGCAAAATTAACCCGGTTAACGAAAAAGCAAGCAGAATACCTCAATATTGACCCTGAAGGTGACTATAAACCAAGCCACTACCGTTATTGATTTTTTAGGGAGTCTGAGAAGGCTGGTATCCCTGATCGTGGGGCTGTGGTTTTTTTTCGTCCCGGTTTCAGGTGGTGCCCAGTCTTTATGGCCGCCGGATGTTATGCGACAGACGGTAGAAATTGAAGGTGTAGGTATTCCGTTGTGGCTTGGCTTTGCAGGAGTATTTCTTTTTATTGTGGTGTTGCTTGGGATATTTCTTAAGATCAGAAATCGTGATAAAAAAAACACTGGCGTGGTTCCTCCGCCATTTGTTATGGATATTGCGCCAACACCCATTTTTCAGGTCGAGCCGTTGGCGAGTAGAGCGGCACCTGTAGTCGCTTCTGTGACCACGCCTATTGATCGCTTACCGGCGCAACTGCGTGCTTTGATAGACAAGATGCCTACGCCTGCGTGGACACGCACCGCAGAGGGTCATTTAATTTTTGTGAACGAAGCCTATACCCACGCAGTGGGGCATTCTTTCTTAGAAGTCCTCGAACAGCAAATTGAATTTGTTTCGGTAGAAGTAACGGCAAAAAATCAAGCACCAACCGATGGCATGACCCAGCGGCATACCCTGATCATCGACGGGCAGCCTAGGCTTTTTGAAATTTCGGAAATGCCACTCCAAGATGGTTCTGGTACGGTGGGGTTTGCCTGCGATGTATCCGCAGTGTGTGCGCTGGAATATGATATTGAACATCAAAGCCAAGTGTATCAGGGAATTCTTGATCGTGTTGATACCGCGGTGGCTCTTTTTGACACAAAAAAACGGCTTGTTTTTTATAATGATGCCTTTGTTCATATGTGGGAATTAACAACGGATATTTTGGCAGATCAGACATTGACTGTAGAAAGAATTTTTGAACATAAGCAAAAAATTAAACCATTTTTACATGCTAACGATTATGAACGCTTTATTGCCAAGCAAAAACAGATATTTCGCAGTATTGTGGCAGAAGAAAAGGTCATACTTGAATTTTTGGAGGGACGGGTTCTTGACATAAGCATCATACCCCAAAAGACAGGTGGCCTATTGTATTGTTATCGCGATATTTCGGAACAGACCAGAAATCAAAAAGCCGTCGATGCTGCGTATCATGCGGCGAAGCATGCGGGCGATATTTTTGGTATAGGCTTGTTGTGGTTGAATGCAGCCCATCAGCCCGTTCGATGGAATGCAAAACTGCTTGAGCTGTTTGCTATTTCTAAAGATATTTCAACAGAGATGCTGTGGCAAATGGTTATTAAGGCATTAAAAGATGATGATGCAAAAAAAATGCAGCAGCTTATTTTATTGAAAAATAAAGAGAGCATGCCTATCGTTCTTGATAATAATAATACTTTTAAAGTCACAGTGCAGCCTCTTGAGACAGAAGAACAATTAATTGTTTTCCAAGATATTAGTCAGCAAGATGCTCTCGAACAACAATACCGCCAGAATATTACCCAATACGGTGTGTTCTTACAAAAATATTGCCGCGAATTACTCGATCTGGGGGATGCGATTGCCGCATTTTCGACGTTGGCTCAGCGTTCCGATTTTCCCCAAGCCAAGCGTTATGATTATATAACTTTTATGCATAATGCCAGTGTGCAGCTGCAAAAAACTCTGCAAACAACATTAAAACTGATTGCCGCGCAAACCCGTAAAGCTACGTTGAGTCTTAGCGAGACGCAGTTATTACCAACCTTGCGTACCGTGGTAAATATTGTTGATAAAGAAGTAAAATCTCGTGGTGTAAAGTTGAATTTTTTCTTGGCCGCTGATGTGGGCAGTCTTTTTCTTGATGAGGAAAAATTTCGCCAAGCAATAGAACAGTTCTTGTTGTTTTTGATACGGCATACATCAGAAGGAGGCGTCATAACCGTACAGGGGCAGCGGGATAACCAAGGCGTTACTTTGATATTTCAGGCTACTAATGCTCTTATCCCTTTGCCAGTGGCCGCGCTTTTTACAAAAGACGGTAGCTTTTTGGATTATGGTGAACAATTGCATCATTTTGGGGTGTTGTTGGCGGTGGCGGATTTGCATAGCCATGGGGCAACAGTACAGCTGATAGATAATCCACCGTTTGAGACACGAATAAAATGTTGTTTTGGTGGTTTGCCAGATGCACAGGATAGAGCCTAGATATTGCTTTGGAATATTTATGCTCGCTTCTCCCGCCGCCGTTGAGACGAGTTGGCAATACCTAACCCTTCCCGGTATTTGGCGACGGTGCGTCTGGCTACTTCAATGCCTTCTTTGCTGAGCAAATCCACTAGGGTTTCATCGGACAGCGGTTTTGATGGTTGTTCATTCTCAATCAAATGACTGATGCGATGTTGCACCGTGCGGGCAGAGACGGCACCCTCTTGACCGACGACGTTTTTAAGGCCGGCGGCAAAAAAGTATTTCAGTTCCACGACGCCGCGAGGGCTGGCGAGGTATTTTTTGGTGGTGATGCGGCTGACGGTGCTTTCATGGATGCCTAAATCTTCAGCAATTTCGCGTAAGACCATGGGGCGCAGATAGCGAATGCCCTTGTCAAAAAAGTCTTGTTGCCTAGCTACTAAAGCGGTTGTTACCCGCATGATGGTTTCTGCTCTTTGAGCGAGAGCCTTGAGCAGAAAGTTACCGTTTTGATGGCAGGTACTTAAGAACTTTTTTTGTTCTTTATCGGGCATCATCCCGGCGGCTTTTTGGTAAAAGGTGCTGTTGAGGACAATATTGGGCTGGGCTTGGGGGTTTAATTCTGCTGTCCATTGGCCATTGGCATCTTTACGCACAAAGACATCGGGAATCATGGTTTCAATGGGGATATGAAGAAATTTTGCCCCAGGTTTGGGATCAAGACGCTTTAATTCGGCCAGCATTTCCGCCAGCGTGCCGCCGTCGCAGCCAATGATTTTTTGCAGTTTCGCGTGCTCCCGCGCCGCCACTAACGGCAGGTTTTCGAGTAAAGTTTCCATCCACGGGTCTAGGTGCCCTAGGTCGCGTAGCTGCAACGCTAAGCATTCCTTCAGCGACCGGGCAAACACCCCTGCCGGCTCACACTGTTGCAGGCGCAGCAGTATCGCCTCAACAACGGCCACGTCTTCCCCCAGCCGCTCGGCCACGGCCGCCACGTCTTCGGTAAAATACCCTGAGGCGTCGATCATATCGATGAGCTGCGCGGCCAGCAGGCGCTCATGATGCTCGGAAAATAGCATTCCGGCCTGACGGCTTAGGTGATCTGTTAACGTCAACGCATCAGTGAGGCTGGCCAGGCGGTCGCCCTCGGCGTGGCCACTGGCATCCCAAGCGGCCCCGTCGCCCTCGGCGGTGCGCCAGTCGCCTTCGCCGCTGTCCAAATCGGGGAGATCGTCGGGGGTATCAACGCCTGTTCCCTCGCTGTCCGGGGCGGTTTCCTGCACTTCCAGCAGCGGGTTGATGAGGAGTTCGCCTTCAATAAGGCTGGCCAATTCCTGCTGGGATGTTTGCAGCAAGGCAATGGCCTGCCGCAATTGCGGCGTCATCATCAGGCCCTGTGCCTGGCGCAAATCTAATCCTTGGCGGTATTCGGCCATTAATAGGTCCTTCCCAGTGTGTTCGTGCAAGAATCATACCGGAAAAGGGTTAGGGGATGGTTAAGAGATGCTTTAACAAAAGGAAGACTTTAGCGCCTTTATTATGGTATCAAGATTCTATGTATTTTGATGTAATAGGCTTGGCTGCTCGGCTGCGGGATGGCGGCCTAGTCCTAATGCCCACGGAAACGGTGTGGGGGTTGGCCGCCGATGCCCGCAACCCGGAGGCAGTGGGTAAAATTTACGCCTTGAAAGGCCGCCCGGCCTACAACCCGCTAATTGTCCATGTTGCGGATACGGCGGCGGCGCGGGGTATAGCCGTTTTTGACGAGCGGGCGGAACATCTGGCGGCGGCGTTGTGGCCGGGGCCGTTAACCTTGGTGCTGCCTGTGCGCCCGGAGGCCGGGCTGGCCGCCGTTGTGACGGCGGGCCTACCCACCGTGGCGGTGCGGGTGCCGGCTCATCTTGGGGCGGCAGCGCTGTGCCGGGCGGCGGGGTTTCCCCTTGCCGCGCCGTCGGCAAACCTGTCGGGGCAGCTTAGCCCGACCCGGTTATCAGATATTGATCCCGTTTTCAAAAAAGAAGCCCTATTGCTGGAAGACACCACTTCGGCAGACGTTGGGTTGGAATCCACTATTGTGGCTCTCGACCCTGACGGCTGGCGCATTCTTCGCGCTGGGGGGGTTGCTACTGAGCGTCTTCAGGCGATTCTTGGGAGTGCGCCGAAGCTTGTCGAAGAGGGCATCAGGGCGCCGGGGATGCTGGCCCGGCATTATGCACCGCAAACGCCGCTCCGGCTTAATGCAACGGAGGCTAAGGATGATGAGGCATTGCTGTGCTTTGGTATGCCGGAACCACGGGGCGGTGCCGGCCGAAAAAACCTCAGTCCTTCAGGCAATTTAGAGGAGGCCGCCCGCAATCTTTACGCCTTCTTGCATGACCTTGATCACGGCGGGTATAAGAGCATTGCTGTTGTTTCCATTCCCTATCAAGGTCTTGGAATTGCCATAAACGATCGCTTGCAACGGGCCGCAACGCCCGCCATGATGCCGCCATGCGCCGTTGGTTCCCCATTGCCCTGATTGTGTTGCTGTCCGCCTGTGCTGGCGATGGAAAAGACAAAAAGTTTGAAGACGATAAGCCTGTAGATATTTTGTATAATGAGGCCGCCGATGCTGAAGCAGAGGGCAGTCTCAAGAAAGCCGCTAAGTTGTTCGAGGAAGTCGAACGCCAGCATCCTTATTCCACTTGGGCTAAGCAAGCCCAAATTATGTATCCTTATGTGTTGTATCAAGATGGTCAGTACGATGAGGCTGTGATAGCGATTGATCGGTATCTTGATCTCCACCCTGCGAGTGCTGAGGCACCCTATGCGCTGTACCTTCGCGCGCTATGTTCTTATGAACAAATTACCGATGTCGCCCGAGATCAGGAAATGACCCAAAAAGCTATGGCGGATTTGAATCAAGTTGTGCGGCGCTACCCAAATACGGCGTATGCTAGGGATGCCGGGTTAAAAATTGATCTAACCAAAGATCACTTAGCAGGCAAAGAAATGGAAATTGGGCGATTCTATTTGCGCCAGCGTAATTATATAGCCGCCATTAACCGCTTTCGTAACGTCATTCGGGACTACCAAACAACCAGCCATACGCCCGAAGCGCTGTATCGCTTGACCGATGCTTATCTTGCCATTGGCCTTACCGCTGAAGCCAAACGCAACGCCGCCGTGCTGGGGTATAACTACCCCGGTTCGGATTGGTATCAGAGCAGTTGGGATGCGTTGCGTAAAGCAGGATTAACACAATAATGACATGTTGCCTTTCCCCGCACTCCAGCGTAGCGTCCGGCAGCGTCTAACAAAGAGGTCTTCTATGCGCCGTTTACTGTCCCGGTTTTTTGCTATTGATGGGACTGTTTTTGTTTCTTTTTATGGTCTTGGGGTCGTGCTTGCCTTGGCGGCGTTGCTGTCCGGGTGCAGTAGCGTCAAAGAAAATTCTGAGCAATCCTACCCCGCCGAAGAACAAAAAGAATACCGTTTTGGCAAAGCAACGGGCGATGATGGTTTGGTGCTTTTTGGGGGCAAGAAAAACCGTAGTAATGGCGAAGGCGGGGGTGGGACTGGGATTGGTGTTAATGCCTTCTTATGGAAGGCATCCCTAGATACGGTGAGTTTTATGCCCTTGGCATCGGCAGATCCATTTGGCGGGGTCATTTTAACGGAGTGGTACACGCCGCCACAATCCCCTAGTGAGCGCATGAAGCTTTCCGTGTTTATTCAAGATAAGCAGTTGCGCGCGGATGGTTTGAAAGTTAATGTTTTTCGCCAGCGTAAGGAAGGTAATGATTGGCGGGATCAGTCGGCAGACCCGGCAACAGCCCGCAAAATTGAGGACGCTATTTTAACGCGGGCGCGGCAATTGCGGGTGGAGTCGGCGGGCGGATAGTTGCTCTTTACCAAAACAACGCGGCAGCGTACCGTGCCATATAATAACCGGGTCATCCTTTAATGTCTCGAAATTTATTGTTTATTTTGTTGTTATTTTTTGCTGTTGCAGCGGGCGCGGCGATGCGTAGTTATTTTAATAGTTATTTTGTCCCCTCGGTTGGATTGTTGTTGTATTGTGCGGTTGGTCTACAGTCCCGAAGGTTGGGTACGGTGATAGTACCTCTCTTGGCGGGGCTGGGAGAGGATGCTCTACAGTCTACGCCTTTGGGTACTAATGCGGTGCTTTTTTTATTGAGCTTTTACTGGATTAAAGCAAAACGAGACATTATCCTTGTGCTGCCTCATGGTGGTCGTTGGTTGCTGGGGACGCTATGGTTTTTATTTTTGCAGGCGGTATTTGTTTTATGGCTTGCTATGTTTCAAGTGGGAGTACCACCATTGATGCCACAGGTGCATTTGTTTTTTGCCAACACAATACTATGGTTTTTGATGACTGGGTTTATCAAGCGTAGGCGGCCTGCCCATGACGCTTAGTCATGATAGATATCGTTTGTTTTCAAGGCGTGCCTTTTTGTTGGGCGGCGTTCAGGCGGGTAGTTTTTTAGTGTTGGCGAGCCGATTGACGCAAATTCAATTGTTGGATGCGGAAACTTATGGGGTGAAAGCCGAGCAAAACAGGGTGAGTGAGCGGCTGTTGCCGCCCATTCGTGGCCGTCTTCTTGATCGTAATGGCAGGCCTATGGCCTCCAATGAGGATAGCTACCAAGTGGTGTTGATCCCCGAAATGGCCGATGACCCCGAAGCAGTACTGGCCTTCTTGGAGAAAACACTTAACATACCTAACGGAACAATGAGTAGTGTGCGCCGGAAGTTGATGACACAATCAGGATTCCTTCCCCTTGTTGTCCGGGATAACCTCAATTGGACAGAGTTGGCACTTTTGGAAATGCACGCAACAAATATTAGTGGTGTGCAGGTAGATAAGGTGCGCACGCGTAGTTATCCTTATGGTGCGTCAGCTGCTCATGTGACGGGCTACGTTGGTGCTATTTCAGAAAAAGATATTGCGAAAGATAAAACTGGTGATCCAGTGTTGCGTATTCCCGAAGCGCGTATTGGTAAGGCTGGGCTAGAGCGCAGTCATGAAGATACTCTGCGTGGCCGTCCTGGTCTACGTAAGCTTGAGGTGGATGCCCATGGCCGAGTGTTGCGAACGCTGTATGAGAACGACGGCCAGTTTGGTGAAGATTTTGAAAGCAGTATTGATAGTGAACTACAGGCCTTTGCCTTTCGCCGTTTGGGGGAAGAAAGTGGCTCTGTGGTGGTGATGAATTGCATGACGGGGGAGCTGCTGGCTCTTACCACTGCACCATGTTATGATCCGGCGGCGTTTTATTTTGGGATGCCGCCGGCGTTATGGCGGGAATTAAATGGTAATCCTAAAGCACCTTTGTTGAACAAACCGATTGCCGGACAATATGCACCTGGCTCAACTTTTAAAATGATTACTGCGTTGGCGGCGTTACGCAGTGGTATTAATCCTCAAATGACAGTGCATTGCAGTGGTGCTTATCCCCTTGGAAGCCATGTGTTCCATTGCTGGAAAAAAGAAGGTCATGGCACGATGAATCTGCATTCTGGCTTGGCGCATTCGTGTGATGTGTATTTTTATGATATTGCCCGTCGTGTGGGTATTGATGCGATTGCTGAGGCGGCCTTTATACTTGGGCTTGGTCAAAAAACGGGAATTGAAATTGAAGGCGAGAAATCAGGTCTTATTCCTACAGAGCGATGGAAGCGTCGCCGCCATCGCGCTGGTTGGACAACGGGGGAATCGCTTAATGCTGGGATTGGGCAGGGATATATTTTGACCACGCCGTTGCAGCTTGCGGTTATGGCCGCACGCCTTGCCAGCGGCACCAGTATAATGCCCAGATTATCCCGTGTTTCTGAGAAAAATCCCGCGGGTAGTGTTGCGCCCTTGCCTATAGATCCCCAGCATTTAAGCCTTATCCGCAGCGCAATGTACACCGTTGTCAACAGTGCTGGAGGGACAGCGTATGGAGCACGTCTTAAGGAAGGCAGTTTTTCTATGGCCGGGAAAACCGGAACGGCTCAAGTACGGCGAATTACTATGGAGGAACGCTCCGGCGGGGTACGTAAAAATGAAGAATTGCCTTGGCACTTGCGCGATCACGCGCTGTTTGTGGCTTATGCTCCGGCAGAAGCTCCTAAATATGCAATAAGTGTTATCGTGGAGCATGGCGGAAGCGGTTCCAAAGTGGCCGCGCCTATAGCCCGGGATGTGCTCGGTTACTTGTACGAGAATCAAAATGTTTAGGCCGATGCACGGATGGCCGGTGGGGTTTGTGCTGGCGGTTTTCTTGTTGTCCAGTATTGGGATTGCTCTACTCTATTCTGCTGGCGGTGGTAGCTGGGATGTCTGGGCAAGTACCCAGGCGGTTCGTTTTGGGGTCTGTTTGGTGGGGTTATTGATTATTGCCCAGATTCCACCGAAGTTTTTTTTATCGTTGGCCTATCCCGTTTATTGCCTTTGTGTCGTTTTGCTTGTTTTTGTTGAGGTTGGGGGGATTGTCGGTAAAGGTGCACAGCGATGGATGGATATTGGCGGCCTGAAGTTACAACCATCGGAGTTGATGAAGATTGCTCTAGTGTTGGCATTGGCGCGGTATTTTCATGAGGTAACCATGAAAGAAGCGCGAAGCCCTCTGTTCTTACTGCCGGCGTTGATTCTGATTGCTATTCCTGTGGGATTGGTGTTGTTGCAACCAAATCTAGGGACTGCGTTGCTGCTCAGCCTTGGCGGCGCGGCAATGTTCTTTTTTGCCGGCGTGCCGATTAGCTGGTTTATTATTCTTGCTGTGTTGGGGGCAGCGGTGGTTCCCTTTGCTTGGGAGGTGTTGTTGCACGACTATCAAAAAGAACGGGTGTTGACGTTTCTTGATCCAAGCCGCGATCCTTTAGGGGCTGGATACCATATTACTCAGTCAAAAATTGCTTTTGGAGCCGGGGGTTTTTTGGGTAAGGGGTTTTTAAATGGTTCGCAAAATCAGCTCGACTTTCTCCCGGAAAAACATACAGATTTTATTTTTACTGTTTTAGCAGAAGAATTTGGTTTGGTGGGGTCGTTGGGCGTGCTGGGGCTCACGTGGTATGTTATCGCACAGTGTTATCGCTTTGCCAGACAGTCGCCTTATAGTTTTAACCGTTTAGTATGTGGCGGTATTGCAATGACATTTTTTAGTTATATTTTAGTCAATGTGGGGATGATTACTGGTATTTTTCCTGTGGTGGGTGTTCCGTATCCGTTGCTTTCTTATGGTGGAACCTCGATGCTGACAATGATGATTGGATTTGGTCTAGTCGCGGGGATTGCAAGGGATAATCAACGTCAGCGCGGGCGATGGTAGGCGGTTGCTCATGACGATTATGATTGCTGGCGGTGGCCCGGTGGGGGCAAGTTTGGCTCTGGACTTTATCCAGCGGGGCATTGAGGTGGAAGTGCTGGAAGCACGTTCTCCGTTGGGGGCACCCTTGGCTGCTCTTGATCCGCGCACGGTGGCTCTTAATGCCGGGAGTGTAGAGTATTTACAAAAACTCGGTGTTTGGTCTGCATTAGTAGGCAACGCTAGCCCTATTCAACGGATTATTGTTGCGGAAAAAGGCAGCCGCGCCGCCACCCGTTTTCAGGCCAAAGCGGCGGAGGCTCCCATGGGGGTGATTGTCACTAGCGATGCCTTGCAACGGGCATTAGATGCAGCGTTGGCGGAACGGGGTGTTAAAGTCCATTACAACAGGCCGCTGACCAATATTGAATGGACGCCGGGTTATGTGGCGGCAGAAGGGCGCCGCACCCCGTTGCTCATTGCCGCCGATGGCCGGGGATCAAAAGCCGCCGCCGCAGCAGGGTTGTACCCGGAGGTGCACGATTATGGTCAAATGGCGTTGGTGGCGGTGCTTAGTCACCCTCATGCTCATCACAATACAGCCCTTGAATTATTCACGCCCAAGGGACCTATAGCGTTGCTCCCCATGCTGGGTAAGTACTCTGCTCTAGTCTGGACGGATACGCCTAAGCGGGCGCGGGCGTTTGCGGCGTTGGAAAAAAGCTGGTTTGAAGAGGCATTGCACCGTGCCGCCGGGGATATGTTTGTTGGCCGTCTGGTGATGGAAACCGAGCGGGTGCTCTATCCCCTGCAACGCCGGGTGTTGCCCCGGTTGACCGCGCCGCGTTTTGCTGCTGTTGGCGATGCCGGGCACCGGTTGCACCCGTTGGCAGGGCAGGGCTTGAATTTGGGGTTGCGGGATGGGGCGGCCTTAGCGGCTATTGTAGGGGAGGCTATGCACCTAGGTATAGACCCGGGTAGTGAAGAGGTGCTGCGCCGCTATGAGCACCGCCGCGCCGCCGATAGAGCCCTGATGTCAACGGCAACCCACGGGATTAATGCTGTTTTTTCGTCGCAGAATTTTATTGTGCGCGCTGGACGACGTGCGGCTCTGCGGGTGGTGGACGCTCTACCGCCCTTGGGCGAGTTGTTTACTGGTCATGCCATGGGCACGAGTGTTGTGGCGCGGCGGTCAGTATAGGGGGAGGCTTTTTAGGAGAGGCTTGCAACCCTTCCCAATTTCTGGCCTTATGACCCCCGATTAAAGGCTGCATTGGCATGACGATTGTTTTAACCTTTCCCGACGGTGCGACCAAAACGGTGGCGCCCGATACCACGCCCGGCGCGGTGGCGGCGGCTTTGAGCAAATCCCTGGCGAAAAATGCCATCGCGGCGCGGGTGAACGGCGCGCTGTGGGATTTAGGTCGCCCAATAAAAAACGACGCAACGCTGGAGATTTTGACCAAAGATGCTCCGGAAGCGCTGGAGGTTTTGCGCCATGATGCCGCCCACGTCATGGCCGAGGCGGTGCAGGAGTTATTTCCCGGCACTCAAGTTACCATCGGCCCGGCCATTGACAATGGTTTCTACTACGATTTTTACCGGGAAGAACCCTTTACCCTCGATGACCTGCCAAAAATTGAACAGCGGATGCGGGAGATTGTCAGCCGTAATGAAGACATCGTCCGCGAGGTATGGAGCCGGGACGAAGCTATCGCCCTGTTCCGCAGCATGGGTGAGACGTTTAAGGTGGAAATCGTCCAAGACCTCCCCGAAGACGCCGAGATTACCCTGTATCGGCAGGGAAACTTTATTGACTTGTGCCGTGGTCCGCATTTGCCGAATACGGCTAAACTGGGCAACGCTTTTAAGTTGATGCGTCTAGCCGGGGCCTACTGGCGCGGCGATGCGACAAAGCCGCAGTTGCAGCGTATTTACGGCACCGCTTGGGCAACCGATGAGCAGCTCAAGAATTACCTAAAAATGCTGGAGGAAGCTGAAAAGCGCGATCACCGCCGCCTAGGGCGAGAGATGGGTCTGTTTCATTTTCAAGAAGAAGCCCCGGGGAGTATTTTCTGGCACCCTAAAGGATGGAAACTGTACCAGACATTGCAACATTACTTGCGCCGGAAAATGAATAAGGCCGGGTATGATGAGGTTTCCACGCCGCTGCTACTCGACCGCAGTTTCTGGGAAAAATCCGGGCACTGGGACAAGTTTGGCGCGAAGAACATGTTTTGCTGTGAAAGCGAATCCCGTACCTTTGCCGTCAAGCCGATGAATTGCCCTGGGCATGTGCAGATTTTTAAGCAGGGTATTAAAAGCTACCGGGATTTACCATTGCGGCTGGCGGAGTTTAACACCCTGCACCGGAATGAACCGTCGGGTTCTCTGCACGGGATGTTGCGGGTGCGGGCGTTTCACCAAGACGATGCCCATATTTTCTGCCGGGAAGAGCAGATTAACGCCGAGGCACTGGCGTTTTGTGAGCTGCTTAAGACTGTCTATAAAGATTTGGGCTTTACCGATATTCATGTGAAGTTTAGCGACCGCCCGGCCACCCGAGCCGGGGAGGATGCCGACTGGGACAAGGCCGAAGCTGCTTTGAAAGAGGCTGCGTTGGCGGCAGGGCTGACCTTTACCCTAAACCCGGGGGAGGGGGCTTTTTACGGGCCAAAGCTGGAGTTTGCCCTCCGCGACGCCTTGGGGCGGGATTGGCAGTGCGGTACCATCCAGTGTGATTTTGTGCTGCCCAAGCGTCTGGGCGCGACCTACGTTGCCGAAGACGGCAGCAAGCAGCATCCAGTGATGTTGCACCGGGCGATTGTCGGCTCTCTAGAGCGGTTTTTGGGTATTCTTATTGAACATACCGCAGGGCATTTGCCGTTGTGGCTTTCCCCCGTTCCGGTGGTTATTGCGACCATTACAGACGAAGCAAAAGAATACGCGGAAGAATTGGCCGCCGCCTTGCGCGAACAAGAAATTGGTGTGACGGTGGACAGCCGTAATGAGAAAATAAACTACAAGGTGCGGGAGCATTCCCTGACCAAAACCCCGTTTATTTGGGCGGTGGGCAAGAATGAGGTGGCTCAGCAAACCGTGGCTGTGCGTCGTCTTGGTGCTGAAGGACAACAGGTTTTGGCTAAGGTCGAGGCGATAGCCCAGTTGCAAACGGCGACGGCCATTCCATGACGGCAACGGATATCGTTATTTTGGCCGCCGGCAAGGGCACACGGATGCGCTCGGCCTTACCAAAAGTGCTACATTTATTGGCAGGGCGAGCGTTGCTCGATCATGTTTTGCATGCCGCGGCGCAACTAAACCCGGCCAGTATTACTGTGGTAGTGGCCGAGGATTTTGCCCATCCTCTGCCGGATGGGGTGCGAACAGTGGTGCAGCGAGAACGTTTGGGAACCGGCCATGCGGTGCAAACGGCGTTGGCACAGGCACCTAGTAAGGGAGCAAATGTTTTAGTGTTATACGGCGATACGCCGTTGCTGACTATTGCCACGATGCAGAAACTGTTACAGGCATTGGATCATAGTTGTGTTGCTGCGTTGGGGTTTGAGCCTGCCGATCCGGCTCAGTATGGCCGCCTGTATACCGATGGAGCGCGGCTGTTGGGGATTATAGAATATGCCGATGCGACGGCGGAACAGCGGGCTATTCGGTTGTGCAATGCTGGGATTATGGCTTTTCGTCGTGATGCCTTGATTCAGGTGCTGCCAAAATTATCCAACAAAAACGCCAAAGGCGAGTATTATTTGACAGATACGGTTAGTCTGGTGGTGCAAGCCGGGTATGGAGCCGCCGCAGTGCGGGCATCCGATCCGGAGGATGTGCTGGGGGTGAACAGCCGTGCTGAACTGGCCGTGGCTGAGGCGATTTTCCAGCGCCGGATGCGGCATCATCTGCTAGAGGATGGGGTGACGATGCCTGCGCCGGAGACGGTGTGGCTGTCCGCTGATCTGGTATGCGCCGCTGATGTTACTATTGAGCCGTTTGTGGTGCTGGGCAACGGCGTGGTGTTGGAGGCCGGGGCGCGGGTGCGGGCATTTTCGCATTTGGAACAGGCTCGTGTCGGTCGAAATGCTGTGGTGGGGCCGTATGCCCGTTTGAGGCCTGGGGCTGTTCTTGCTGAAGATGCTCATGCTGGTAATTTTGTCGAGATAAAAAATGCCGTCCTAGGGGCCGGGGCTAAGGCAAACCACCTGAGTTACCTAGGCGATGCCATCATTGGTGCCGGCGCAAATATTGGCGCGGGAACGATTACTTGCAACTATGATGGCGCGAAAAAGCATCGCACAACGGTGGGTGCAAATGCTTTCATCGGTTCCAATACGGCCTTAGTGGCTCCTGTTTCTGTCGGCGATGGAGCCACTGTAGGTGCGGGCAGCGTCATTACCAAAGATGTGCCTAGCGGCGCGTTGGGTATTGCCCGAGCGGTACAGAAAATTATTTCGGGATGGAAAAAGAAAGCATGACAACCCTGAAACATCATGTTTTTTTCTGTCTTAATCGTCGCCAAGACGATGCCCCGCAAGGCTGTTGTGCTAGCAAGGGGGCGGAGGCTCTGTTTGATTACTGCAAAGCTCAAGTGAAAGAGAAGGGTATCAAAGGCGTTCGTATCAACCGGGCTGGATGCCTCGATCGCTGTGCTATGGGGGTGACGGTGGTGGATTACCCGACGGGACAATGGATAACGGTGCGCACGCATGAAGATGTGGATAAATTGGTGGCGGGTTTGTAATACCGCTTTGCGTTCAATATGTAGAAAATATTTACGCAAAGCGGCAAGCCCGCGCGGCGTTTGAGCGAAGAATTTTGCAATCAAGTGATTGCAAAATGGTATAAGGCTTTTTTTCTTAACGCACCAACGCCAGTATCGCCAACCTATACCCCGTCCCGCCTAAGCCGCTGATAACACCGTCGGCTCGTAAGGACACATAGGAATGACGGCGAAACTCCTCCCGCTGGTAGATATTGGAGAGATGAACCTCGATCACTTGGTGAGGGTAAGCCCGCAGGGCATCAAGAATAGCTACGGAGGTGTGGGTATAGGCGGCTGGGTTGATGACTAGGCCGCTGGTGGTATTGACCATCTCTTGAATGGCGTTGACCAATTCCCCTTCGCTGTTGGATTGGCGAAAATCAATGGCATAGCCGGTGTCTTTAGCTGTTTCCGCGCAGAGTGCCTTAATCCCTTCTAACGTCAGCGATCCATAAATTGCTGTTTCACGGGTGCCGAGTAAATTGAGGTTTGGTCCGTTGAGGACACCGATAATCCGGTTTACAGAAGTTTGGGGTTTTGTCATCAAGAGCCCCTAGAGAATGGGTGTATTAGGCTTCTGTAGCAGCTTTTACGGAAATCGGCCTGCCGTTGGCCATGCCCACGCCCGTGGTACGCTCTTTAATGCGGGCTTTTTTACCGCGCAGGGCGCGCATGTAATAAAGTTTTGCCCGGCGAACTTGGCCACGACGGACGAGTTCGATGCTGTCCACCCGGGGGCTGTACAGGGGGAATACGCGCTCAACACCTTCACCGTACGAGATTTTCCGGACAGTAAAGGTGGATTGCAGTCCGGCATTTTTGCGGGCAATACAAATGCCTTCATAGGCTTGAATCCGCTCACGCTCGCCTTCGACGATCTTTACGTTAACCCGCACTGTATCGCCGGGGGCGAAATCGATGTGCTTCCCTTTAGCGGAAAGAGCGTCGAGGTGTTCTTGTTCAAGGCGCTGGAGCAAATTCATGATCGTGATCCTAAAATAACGTGTTACTTCTTTTCTTGCCAGCGCCGCCACAGATCGGGACGCCGAGCAAGGGTTATATCTTCAGCTTGCCGATGTCGCCAAGCGGCAATCGCCGCATGGTTTCCTCCCCGCAAGACCGCAGGAACCTCTACCCCCCGCCACACAGGTGGTTTGGTGTAGTGAGGGTATTCAAGCAACCCTGAGGAAAAGGACTCCTCTGTATGGGTTGCCGGATCGCCTACTGCACCGGGGAGAAGCCGTACCACAGCTTCACAAACGACCTGAGCAGCCACTTCGCCACCCGCCAGAATGTAATCACCGAGACTAACTTCCGTCATTTCATAAGCCTCTAAAACCCGTTGGTCAACCCCTTCATAGCGGCCACACAGTAAAATAATGCCGGGCTTTGCCGCAAAAGTGTTTACCGTCACTTGGTTAAGGGGGGTGCCCCGGGGGCTTAGGTAGACTTTTGGCCAAGTTTTTCGTTCGGGATGTTGTTCTAAAATAGCATCCAGAGCGTTGGCCACCACATCAGGCTTGAAGACCATTCCCGCCCCGCCGCCGTAGGGGGTATCGTCCACGGTATGGTGTTTATCGGTGGTGAAATCTCTAATATTATAAATCTCTAAGTTCCAAAGACCTTTGTCTTTAGCTTTTTCGGCTAGGGACGCCCCCAAAACACCGGGGAACATTTCCGGAAATAAGGTTAGAATGGCGGCAGTCCATAACGGCATCGGTAAAGCTTACGGCAAGCAGTAGATTTTCACAACTATCTCTGCTATACGCCTCGTCCCATGAGTAATGATTTTTACAAAACCTTAGGCGTGGCTAAAAATGCCACTGCTGATGATCTCAAGAAGGCCTACCGCAAACTGGCGATGCAGTATCATCCCGACAAAAATCCCGGGGACAAGGCGGCTGAACACAAATTCAAGGAAATTAGCCAAGCGTATGATGTGCTGAAAGATGAGCAAAAACGTGCCGCCTATGATCGCTATGGTCACGCAGCCTTTACTCAAGGCGGAGCTGGTCAGGGGCATGGCCGAGGGCATCAGGGCTTTTCCGATATTTTTGAAGAAATCTTTGGCGATTTTATGGGCGGCATGGGCGGCGGGCAGCCCCAGGCCGGCGCGGGGCGTGGGGCGGATATTCGGTACGACGTGCAGGTTTCTTTAGAGGAAGCCTTTGCGGGTAAAACCACCACGATTCATTTTGGTGCCCCCATGCCCTGCGGCGATTGCCATGGCACTGGTAGCAAGGCGGGAAGCAGTGCTGTGCGATGCTCTGCGTGTAAAGGCCACGGTAGAGTTCGGGTACAGCAGGGATTTTTTACGTTGGAGCGTACATGCACGGTGTGCAATGGTACCGGTTCGATGATTGAGCACCCGTGCCTTACCTGTCACGGTGAGGGACGAGTCTATAAAGAACGCACGCTGGAAGTAAACATTCCGGCGGGGGTGGAGGATGGTACCCGTATTCGTCTTGCCAAAGAAGGTGAGGCCGGGTTGCGGGGCGCGTCGTCGGGGGATTTATATCTTTTTGTGCATGTGACTGAACATGCGTTGTTTCATCGGGAGGGCAGCACGCTGCTGTGCGTGGTGCCACTTCCGGTTTGGACGGCGGCGTTGGGCGGCACCGTGGAAATTGCCGGTATTGATGGTGCCCGCCTGTCGGTGCAGGTACCCCAAGGTACTCAATCGGGCCACCGGGTTCGCTTGCGTGGCAAAGGCATGACTATTTTGCGTCAACAAAGCCGCGGCGACACCTATATAGATTTTCAAGTGGAAACCCCGGTGAATCTTAATGCTCGGCAGCGTGAAATTCTTGAGGAATTTCGATCATTGGCGGATGGCCGGAATGTTAGTCCCAAGTCGGAAGGGTTTTTTGAGAAACTCAAAGGCGTTTGGAAGGATTTGACGGAATAGTTGGGTCTTTTATGAAGACGATTTTGCAGTTGACAGTCGTCTCTCTTCGCCTGATTTCTTCAGGGCTATGACTATCACCGTAAAGAACGTATCCTCTATTAATCTTTCAATGGCTTCTTGGGAAACCCTTAATGAAGGTGTGCCCACTGGACTGGAGCGACAGTTTCTTGATCTTTTTTTAAGTGATGTTGCTGCTGAAGATAGGCATTCTTTGCGGTCAGCGGCATTTGCCGAGGATGTTGGGGCATTGTGGCGGGCTTTGGTGGATAAGCGCGATCGGCAACCGCTTGTTGTTCTGCGGGACAGTTTGCAGCCTGGTCGGGTGGCGTTGTTGCTTCTTAATGAGGATCGCCCCTTTCTGGTAAGTTCGGTAACGGCGGCTATTGCGCGCCAGGGGTTAAGTATTGATTTCATTGCTCATCCTGTGGTGCTTGTTGTTCGGGAAAATAATAATATCATTAAGTTGCAGCGTTTTTCCGGAATCCATCCTGCTGAGGAAAGTGCGGATGTGGTATCGGCGATGTTGATTTACCTCAAGGTTCCCCAAGATGAGATGGCTAGGAAGAGCTTGCTGGACGGGGTGCGACAGGTGCTGGCTGCAGTGACCTTGGCCACGACAGATTGGCCGGCGATGCAGGCTCTAGTGCGGCAGCATATCGATCTTCTCCGCCGCCATGAGTCGCCAGTGCAGCCCGAAGAACATGCTGAGACAGTGGCTTTTTTGGAGTGGCTTCTTGCCGATCACTTTACCCTGCTGGGGGTTCAGGCTAGGCATTATCATGATCCTTATGGAGCCAGCCTGCGTATTATTCCTAATGGCGATGGTTTGGGAATTTTGCGTCAGCACGATTCTCAATTGTTTATTGACGCTGAGGAAGAATCTGCCGAGACGTTGCCTATTGATATTCAGCTTTTTCTTACCAAGCCGCAGTTGCTTCACGTGGCAAAAGCCAAGGCTATTTCTCTCGTGCATCGGGCGGTTCCGCTGGATGTTATTACTTTGAAAGTGTTTGATGAGCGGTCGCGGTTGGTGGGTGAGCTACGGATTGTCGGTTTGTTTACCTCCAGTGCGTATCAGGAAAGCCCCGAAGAAATTCCGTTCCTGCGTCATAAAGCTCGTTATGTGATGGAGAGGTCGGGTCTCGATCCCAATGGTCACGACGGTAAGGTATTGCTCCATATTCTTAAAACCCTGCCAAGGGATGATATTTATCAGCTTGACAAGGATGAGCTTTTTCGTCTGAGCACCAATGTCCTGCGGTTGCAGGAACGCCCACGAATTGCCTTATTCTTGCACACCGCTCCGTGGGAGCATACGGTGAGTGCGCTAGTGTACCTGCCACGGGAGAAATTTAGTCAGGATGTCTTGCGGCGTATTGAAGTATTGCTGGCTAATGCTGTTGCCGGGGCGGTAAGGGTTAGTAACGGCCAAGTGGAAGAATCACCGTTGGCGCGAATCAATTTTGTTTTTGCAGTGAACCCAAAAGCTAGACCTGCCATTGATCATGCCGCGTTGGAACAACGTCTGAATGAAATCATTAATGGTTGGACGGAAAGCCTTCGTCAGGCTCTCGATAGTGCGTGTATAAGTAATGTTGCAACGGCTCTACACGCCCGGTTTGGGCAAGGTTTCCCTCTATCGTATCAAGAGGCCTCAACCCCAGCGATTGCCGCCGCCGATACTCAAGCGCTGGCGATGCTTTATGCGGATGAGCGGATTCACGTGCGCCTTGTCGCCGCGCCAGAGCGGGGGCATGGACAATATAGCATTCGTATTTTTTCTTTGGATAATGCTCTGCCCTTATATCGTGTGCTGCCTATTTTAGAAAATATCGGTTTTCGAACTATGGGCGAGGATGCTTATGAAATTAAGGCTGCTGATCATTCTACCCGGGCATGGATTCATGATTTTACTGTTTTTTCTTCGGATTCAAATTTTGTGTTGGGTGCTACTACCGCAGCAGGCGTAGAGGCTACGTTTGTTGCTGTGTGGAGCGGCGATGCTGAAGATGATGCACTGAACAGCCTGACGATCATTGCTGGTTTGCACTGGCGGCAGGTGGCCACCTTGAGGGCATTGGCATTTTATGCGCGGCAAGCTGGTTTTGCTCACAGCGTGGCTGTTATCAGTGCGACGTTGTTGGCCTATCCAGTTATCGCGGCAGATATAGCGGCATTATTTGATGCCCGCTTTGCCCCAGAGAACACAATGGATGCAGCCGCGGTGCGGGCACGGTTGCAAGAGCGTCTGACAACGGTGCGTAGTTTAGTGGAAGACAGCGTCGTACGCTATTTGATTGCGCTTGTTGAGGCGATTTGGCGCACAAATGTGTTTCAGCATGATGCCAATGGCCAGTTGAAAAAATATTTCTCTTTTAAAATGAACAGCAACCTCGTGCCTGATTTGCCCCAGCCGTGTCCGTATGCGGAAATATTTGTTTATGCTGCATATATGGAGGGGATACATCTGCGTGGTGGTAAGGTTGCCCGTGGGGGGATTCGTTGGTCCGATCGGCGGGAAGATTTCCGCCGGGAGGTTCTCGGCCTCATCAAGGCTCAAATGGTGAAGAACGCAGTTATTGTGCCAGTGGGAAGCAAAGGCGGGTTTGTTGTTAAAAAATCGTTGGTGGGTCTGCCCCGGGAAGAACAGCAGGTAGAGGTCGTTCGCTGCTATCAAACCCTGATTCGGGGATTATTGGATATCACCGATAATTTGCACGGGAATAAAGTTGTGCCGCCGGCTCAAGTAGTGCGTCATGATGGTGACGATCCTTACCTAGTGGTGGCAGCAGATAAAGGCACCGCGACCTTTTCGGATATTGCCAATGCGTTGGCGGCTGAATATGGCTTCTGGTTGGGTGATGCTTTTGCCAGCGGGGGGTCCGTTGGTTATGATCATAAGAAAATGGGGATTACTGCCCGGGGCGGTTGGGAGGCGGTTAAGCGTCATTTTCGGGAACGGGGTAAAGATATTCAGGCGACACCGTTCACGGTTGCCGGGGTGGGCGATATGTCGGGGGATGTGTTTGGCAATGGGATGCTGCTCTCTTCGCAGATTCGCCTGTTGGCAGCGTTTAATCATAAGCATATTTTCCTCGATCCAAACCCCGATGTAGAAGCCAGTTTTGTAGAGCGGCAGCGTCTTTTCAACCTACCTGCTTCTCAATGGAGTGATTATAATCCCCGTCTTATTTCTGAAGGCGGCGGCGTTTTTGACCGTAGTGCGAAAACGATTACTTTAAGCCCTGTTGTTCGTGGGCTTTTAGGGACTGAGGAAAATGCGTTGACCCCCGATGCTTTGATTCGGCTTATTTTGGGCATGGATGTGGAATTGTTGTGGTTTGGTGGTATTGGAACTTATGTGCGGGCCAATCATGAAACCGATGTGGAGGTCGGCGATAAAACAAACGACGCGCTGCGTATCAGTGCTTCGGCATTGAAGGCAAAGGTTATTGGTGAAGGTGCGAATTTGGGAATGACCCAAAAATCGAGAATTGAGGCAGCCCAGCAAGGTGTCCGCCTCAATACTGATGCCATTGATAACTCTGCTGGCGTGGATTGTTCGGATCATGAAGTGAATATTAAAATTCTCATGCAGGAAGTAACCCGGCGGCGGCACTTTAAAATTGAGGAACGCAACCGCTTGCTGGAGGCCATGACCGATGAAGTCGCAGAATTAGTGATTTATGATAATTATTTGCAGACGGCGGCGTTATCCTTGGCGGAAGCCAAAGGTATCCAGTTGCATGGTGCTTATGCTGGGCTGATGCGGCGGTTGGAAGCTAAAGGTAAGCTTAACCGTGCGTTGGAATGCTTGCCCGATGATGTTAGCTTGGCGGCCAGAACCCGTCAGAATAAACCCCTTACTAGGCCAGAATTGGCGGTACTGCTTGCGTACGCCAAGATGGATATTTTTGACGAGCTTATTACCTCGAAAATTCCAGATGAGCCGCGCATGGCCAATGATTTAAAACGGTACTTCCCCGTACGGTTGCAGGAAAATTTTGAAGCCGAGATCGCAGCTCATCCCCTACGCCGAGAAATTATTGCCACCCACGCGGCCAACAGTATCGTGAATCGTTGCGGCATTCATTTTGCTCATGCGTTGGAGGAAACCAGCGGTGCGCCCTTGTGTGATATTGTGCGTGCTTATGCTACGGCGCGGGAGGTGTTTGGTCTTAGGGCGTTGTGGGGTGCAATTGAAAAGTTAGACAATAAGGTGCCTGTGGCGGTGCAGTTGGAATTGCATCATGCTGTGAATACCTTAGTAGAGCATCAAGCTTTGTGGTTTTTGGGTCAAGAAAAGCAGCCCTTAGATGTTACAGCTTTAGTGGCGCATTATGCGCCGTCTGTTGCTGGATTGGCAAAGGCTTTTCGGGAAATATCTGGCTTGCAAAGTTCCGCAGTGCACCAACAAGCGCAGGCATGGATAGCTGTTCATGTGCCTTCGGAATTATCGCATCAGGTAGCTCAGTTGAAATCCCTGCGGTATGCTACTGACATTATCCGTGTGGCCGAGGCCACTAAGGCGTCGTTGTCAGATGCTGCCGCTGGGTATGTGGGTTTGGCGGAGATGCTGTCGTTGCCGCAACTGGAAACAGCCGCTGCGGCCATCCCCTTGAACGCACCTTGGCAGGCTCAGGCTCGTACGGCGGTGTTAGCCGATCTGTATGAGATTATTCGTAATCTTAGTACTTGTTTGTTAAAAAACGTCAAAAAAGATACTGTAGCCAAGGCTCTCGAGGCCTTTGAGGTGAAGAATGCTTCTCGGTTGGTTAAGTATCGCCAAACTCTTGCCCATGCGTTAGGGGGTGGTATTGACGTTGGATTTTTAACGCTGGTGAATAGGGGGCTTAGGGGATTAGAATAGCCCGGGTGGAAGATTATGCTCATGCGGGCTTTTTTGCGTTTTTGTCGGTGTGCTTCTGATTCGGTCGTGCTGCTTATTTTTGGTTTTTTGGGTAAAACTTTAAACGCGTTGCTGGTGATAACGCTGGTTTCTATTATTTTTGGCACAGGCAGGCCTTTGATGGGCACTGGCTTGGATCGGTTTGTAAGCTTGGCGTTAGAGGTAATGACGGGAGAGCAAGTAAGTGTGCAAAATGTGCGTCTTATCTGGGATTTAAAAGCCCAGACTTTTGAAATATATTCTGGAAATGCGACGATAGGTGCTGAGAAAAATGCTAGCGGGCTGTCGTGGCAGGCATTGCACGGTATGTTTTACTACGGTTTCAATTATAATCGCGGATATGAAATTACTCATTTAACCGTGGAACAGCCGGTATTGCGTGTGGTGTTGCATGCTGACAAAAAACCTTCTTTTTTTGATCGACGCAATGAGACCTCGCCATTATTTGTTTTGGATCCAAGTGTTTGGTTTACCAGTGTGCTTGCAAAACTACCGATGCGGATGTTGACAGTAAATAACGCCCAAATATGGATTTTTGATGAAAAAATGGCCGCCCCATTGGCCAGTCTAAAAGAGATGACTGGGACGATACAGGCTTCGGCGGTAGGGGTTAACGGTGCTGCGGCAGGAGCGTTACAGGTTGGTTCAGTTGCTGTGCCGGTGCAGATGACACTGAGTGGTGCAAGCGTGGGTGGTGTTTTACCCCAGTTAACGGTGGCATTAGTATCAGCAGAGCCGACGGCTGGGGTTTCTACGGTCGTGGGGTCTGGAACCCTGACAATGTTGGTAGATTTTGTAAAGCGTTCGGTTCGTGTTGATGATGCTCAGCTTCGTCTTGCAGGAGGAACCCTACGGGCATCGGTGGCCGCAGTGTGGGATGGCGCTGTGCATCAGGCGGCTATTACAGGTCATGTTGCGCTTGATATTCTTGATTTTTCTAGTTTGCGTCAGCTTTGGCCGGAAGGTTTGGCCCCCAATCCTCGGGTTTGGATTTTTACCAA
Organism: Holosporales bacterium; assembly: GCA_046338525.1. GTDB lineage: Bacteria > Pseudomonadota > Alphaproteobacteria > JAJTHO01 > JAJTHO01 > JBKCUA01. The sequence goes on along the minus strand of JBKDWF010000055.1, from coordinate 36,172 downwards.
TTTGGATGCGGGAACTATTCGTACGGCGCATGTTCACTTAGGCCTTGGTGTGCATAAGACAGCAGCAGGAACAGAACTCACTGTGCAAGAGTTGAAGGGAGGGATGCGTCTTGAAGGTTTTACCGTGCAGTATCTGGGGGAACTGCCATCCGTGCAGCAAACAAGTGGGAATGCAGCATTTGATGCCAACAGTTTTGATATTGTCCTCGATGGGGGTGTATGTCAGGGGGTAAGAATTATTGGCGGCACAGTGAATTTTCTTGGGCTTGATACGGATAACCAGGAAGTCGTTATTGATTTGAATTTAAGCGGCAATCTTTCCGATCACATGACTATTGTTAATGCGCCTCCGCTACATTATGCTGATATCTTTGGTCTTGATCCTAGAAAAATAACCGGGAGCAGTGAGACACGTTTTTTTACCCGTTTCCCACCCTTGAACGATCTCCCTGTGAGTCAATTGCAGATTGATGTTAATGGCCAGTTAAAAGACGTTGGTTTTCCCGTGCCGCAAAGCGCGTTTCGGTTACAACAACTTACTGGGGTGCTTTCTGTAACGCCGCAAGGCGCAAAACTGAATGGTCGTGGGTTGTTGAATGGGATTCCTAGTGAGGTTGTTTGGGCACGGGATTTTACCGGAAAAACAGCAACACCAGAAACGGCTGTTATCAATGCCGCCAACCTGATGCCAGAGCAATTATTATCCTTAGGGATTAATGTGGGGCAAAGCCTGCGTGGGGTAGTGGGGACAACGGTGACGTGGAAGCGTAAGGCTTCCGGCGCTTCATCCGTGGCATTGCGTGCGGATATGCTGCGCGCCACGCTGGAGATGCCTTGGATAGTGTGGGATAAGCCCATTAATGTTCCGGCAAGTCTTGAAGCAAATTTAATGATAAATGGGCGAGGAACACAGATAGAATCGGTTGTGCTGAAAAGCGGCAAGGATGTGTTGCGGGGTAGAGGCCAAATGTATGATGGTAATATTCAATTTTTTGGAACTAGTGTTTTGCAGTTAGGCGATACGAACGGCAGCTTAAGTTACCGTATTCCTAAGACTGGCGGTGTTATTATCTTGGGGCGTTTTAAAAGCTTGCAGTTGCGGCCTCTGGAAATGTCTGGTGGTAAAAGTGAATCGGATAAAACCCCGCAACTATTGGATATAGATATAACGACGGATTTATTGAAAACAAATAATAATACAGGAGCTAATGCGCACAAAGTGGTTTTTCGGTATCAGCGGCGACACGGTCAGACAGTAGCGGCAAACTTGCAAGGCAGCATCGTCAAAAACGATCGTTCTTTTCCTTTTAATGCTAAGTTAGAACAAAATATAGTAAGCTTGGAGGCAAAAGACGCGGGCAGTATCTTAGCCGCACTGGGTCTTTATTCTAATATGCGGGGTGGCGAGTTGGTGGGTACCCTACGCTTAGGAGACCCGGGGGCTTTTGAAGGCACAATAAAAGATTTTGGTTTATGGCGTGCGCCGCTGCTGGGAAGAATTTTGTCTGTAGCTTCTATTACCGCGCCTATTGATTTGTTAATGGGGGAGGGTCTGCCAGTTTCTATCATGACCTTTAATGGCAGATTCGATAAAAGCACATTGTTTCTTGATGATATGAAAATGACCGGGTCATCGCTGGGCTTTTTAGCTGCCGGGACGATAGGATTGCAGGGTAATGAACTCAATTTAAAGGGAGCCGTTATGCCTGCTTATATCGTCACCCAGATTATTGGCGGTATTCCAATTGTGGGTGATTTTTTAACTAACAACAGAAGGGAAGGCATTTTGGCTATGCGGTACACGGCGAGTGGTACAACAGATAATCCTTCGATTAGCGTGAACCCGCTAACGGCCTTAACGCCGGGTGTGTTGCGGGGGGTATTTGATTGGTTTGGTGCGCCGAAAGCGAAGCAAGAACCCTAAAGGGTTGCGAGCGCAGAGCCTGAAGACACCGATAGCCCTAGAAATAAGCTTGATATACCGCTCGCACATTCTTCATGTGCAAGGAGTATAGAGGTGCCCTTTATTAAGAAGCCTTTGTTGCGACTAACCGCCACGTTGGATCGTTACTGCCAAGAGTGCGTCGGAACGACCAGATATCCCGAACTTCATTGATTCTGTCTGGATCACCCTCGATAATAGTGCCTGCGGCATCGCGGAGAATCTGTTGTTGTTCGCTGAGAATTTCAACCTTGATGGTTGCGGCATCGCCGTCGAGTTTAGCCTCGAGTAGTTCTGCCGTGCGAATGTCTTCTAAGGTGAATTGTACCGTCTCGCCACGCTGTTGGCGTGTTTTTATCGTCCGTTCAAAGGTGGCAAAAACGGTATCATCCAGAAAACGACGCAATGTCTCCGTGTTGCCTTCGGCAAAGGCGGTCACAATAATGCCAAAAGCTTGCCGTGCGCCGGCAAGAAAGCTTTTCTCCGAAAAATCTTTTTCCTTTGCGGAAATGGCGGCCAATGCTCCAGCTAAGGATTCTGGCGCGGGGGCTGGGGGTGTGGGGCGCACTTCCCGAAATTGGCCGCGATCAAGGATGACCACGCCATCGTCCTTGCCTTTGTGGGATTGCGTCTGGCTTGGGGGCGGGCGCGTCACATCATCATCACTGCGCTGGCCTAATACCGAACGATAACGCCAGAAAATAAACGCTGCCACCACGGCAAAAATAATAATATCGAGAGCTATCACGAAAAACTCCTAGTTTTTACAGTTTAAATTCCCTGCATCTTGATGACAAGGGTAATAAAATTTTTTTGAGAAGGGTTACAGCACCCTTTTCGGCTCAAAATCCATCCATTGTTGAGACGCCCTATCGTCCCGGTAGGGTACACTGGGTTTTTACTGCAATGTTCCATGGCATTTTTGCCAGCAATAGCATCATGCCGCACCATCCCGTAACCCCGGCGTTCAGCAAGCCTAGGCCGATAATCCCAGCTAAAGCATGAAACCCAGGATGCACGAAAAATCCCAATCCGGTGAATACGGCCACTAAGCCGCCAACGGCAATGTGTACTTGGCGTGTGATAGGTAGCATGTTGCTTTTGATGGTGGGCAATCCGGCCGCTCTCCAAGCTGTTAGCCCGCCGTTAAGATTGTATAATTCCAGTGCTGGATTCTCAAGCAACAGGGCATCGCAAGCCTGTCCGCCCCTAGTTCCGCCCTTGCAGTGTATAATCATTTTCTTGCCAGTTGCCTGCGGCAATTGGGTCAAGGTGCATTTTTTTAAGGGTATATGACTGCTGCCGGGTATGTGCTCTTCCTTGTATTCGGCTGTTTCCCGGACATCAATGAGGACGGCTTGCCCTGTATCCATCCATGTTTTTGCGGTTGCGGCATCAATGATGCGAGCCATAATGACTTCCTTGCTGATTCCTGATGATACAAATGAAAGAACCAGCTACAAAGAACAAAGTGGAGTTTTTTTTGTGACCAACAATTATCCTGAAATTACCAAGGATATCTTGGGAAATCTCAAGGCTTTCCGTCAAAATCAGGCGGGGGTGATGCAGGTATTTTTCAGCAATGCCTTTATGTTGTTGCTTCTTATGAACAATTTAGCGTAAAAAGTAGATTGATGCGGTTGCCGCGATTGGTGTTGTCTTCGGTGGTGGCGAATGCCCCTGCTATTGTGCAAGGGGTAATTCCTGCGGAGGTGTTGACGGTACGATGGCATGAGGACACGGGTATTGTGTTGGATGTTCTTGCTTCTGGCGTTATTGTGCCTTTGTACCGTTGTGATATTACGGGGGTGGATTTTTTTTCTAAGCAGGCTGTCGCAGGTCAAGAAAAAGTCTTAGCGTACCGAGCTGATGTGCCCTTAGGTGAGTGGGAGCAAGAACAGGCCGCAAAAGCAATTCCTTCAGCGTCGGTAGTCGCTTTGATAGCTGATAATGAGACGCCAATCTTTCGGGCTGCGTGTGATGCGAAAAAATGCACAGTGGCTGATACGGATAAATTGGCTGATGTTGTTGTGTTGTTGGGGGTATTAGCGCAAACGTCAGAACCAAGTAGACTGCTGGAGGAAGCGTTGTCTCACCTGCGTCCTGGTGGTTTGTTGGTGATTAGTGTTCCTAACCATGGCGGTTGGCGGGCAGACGATAACGAAGTGACATCTTTTCCGCCACTGCAGATGAGCCGCTGGACAGCGGCTGGGTTGAAAAAGCTGGCGCACATTTTTTCGTTAGAGGTTGTGAATATTCAGCATGATTGCCTTGAACAAGAGGATGTATGGTCGTTTCTGGTGACACTGGGGCGGAGGCGCGGGCTGGGATGGGTATTGTGTAAACCGTGGCGCTGGCTGGCGGCAAGGGTATTGCGCCATGGTGGGCGGCGATGGATTTCAGGGCGGGGGCTGCTCGCTGTCTATCGACGCAAGGTTTAGGCATCTGGCCACCGCAGCCAATCGTATGGTTGTTCGATCACCGGGAAAAATCTCTTGTACCACTTTGGTCGATTGCCCTGCACGGGCACAGGCCATAAAAACAAGCCCAAGGGGTTTATCGGCAGTAGCACCCCCTGGTCCTGCAATGCCGGTGACGGCAAGGCCAATGTTGGCCCCGGTGGCGGTGCAAATGGCTTCCGCTAGGGCTTTGGCTACCGGGGCACTTACCGCGCCGTGTTGTTCTATTAGTGTGGCCGGGACACCAAGGCGGATTTTTTCGCTATTAGCATAGCATACCACGCCGCCATGATAGACGGCTGATGCCTTGGGAATCTCTGTGATTAATGCGGCTAAGAGGCCACCGGTGCATGATTCCGCCGTGGCCAGCGTTAGGCCTCTCTGTCGCAGTTGGGCCAATAGCGCTGTAGCCTGTTGTATCAAAGATTCGGAAAAGAGTTGCATCATGATGGTTCCATCTGCATTTTCCACCCGTGCCGCTAAAAAAGCCAGCGCAAAACAGGGCTGCCCCGGTGCTCAAATGGGCGGGGGGCAAGCGGCAGTTGTTGCCGATCCTCGCCCAGCGATACCCAGCGGCGTTGCTCAAAGGGGAGATAAACACCTACATTGAGCCTTTTGTCGGCGGCGGGGCGGTGTTTTTTGATTTAGCAAGCCGGGGATTAATCAAGCGGGCATATCTTTTTGATGCCAATCCGGCGGTGGTAGGGGTGTACACAGCCATTCGGGATCACGTGGAGGCGTTGATTGCTGATCGAACACCTATCAGTGACGCTTTTTTAGGGTGCGACGGCCCAGCCCGTGCGGCGTTTTTTTACGCGATGCGGGAGGCGTATAACACGAAGACCAGCGACACTCTAACCCAAGCGGCCCAGACGCTGTTCCTCAACAAAACCTGCTTTAACGGTTTGTATCGGGTGAACAGCAAGGGCCAGTTCAATGTTCCGTACGGGCGGTACAAGCAACCCCGTATTGTCCAACCGGAACGCCTGCGGGCGGTTTCAGCAGCGCTGCAGGGCACTGTTATCCAGCAAGGAGATTTTTCCCAGAGTCTTGAATGTATTGAGGGTAAGACCTTTATCTATTACGATCCGCCGTATCGACCTTTAAACAAAACATCCGTCTTCAATCAGTATGCTAAAACATCCTTTGATGATGTTGAGCAACGCCGGCTGGCAGCGATGTTCAAGACGTTGGATAAAAAAGGTGTCTTGCAAATGCTTAGTAACGCCGATCCCACCAACACGGCGGATGATCCCTTTTTTGATCAGCTATATGCGGATTATTGTATCGAACGCATCACGGCTACCCGCCGGATTAATGCCGATGCGGGGAAGAGGGGCGGGCTGCGGGAGATTTTGGTGCGGAATTACACCAACCCCTCCGCCACCAGATAAATCTCCGCTGATTCCTTGCGGCTGGCGGGTGGTTTAAAGTGGTGCACCTTGCGAAAGAGTTTTTTGCCCAAGGCTAATAAATCACCGCTGGCTCCGCCTTGGAAAACCTTGACGACAAAGCTGCCGCCGGGGCGGAGAACGGCCGCAGCAAAAGCAAAAGCTTCTTCGGCCAAAGCCACCACCCGGAGGTGATCCGTGGCGGCGTGGCCGGTGGTGGGGGCGGCCATGTCGCTGAGCACCACGTCCACCGGGCTGGTTAATTGGGCGCGAAGGGCTGCTACCGTGGCCGCATCGGTAAAATCGCCGCACAGGACGCTCACCCCCGGGAGGGTGTCCATCTCGAGAATATCGAGGGCGATAACGGTGCCGCGCTCACCCACAAGGGTGGCGGCGACCTGGCTCCACCCGCCCGGGGCAGCTCCTAAATCAACAACGGCCATGCCGGGGCGGAGCAGGTGGTATTTTTCTTGAATCTGTAAGAGCTTGAAAGCTGCCCGGCTTCTGTACCCGGCGTCTTGGGCGGCCGCCACATAAGGATCGTTTAGCTGGCGATCGAGCCAGCGCTTAGAGGAGGGCGTTCGCCCGGCCTTGGCGCGAACGGTTTGCTTGGGACGGCGGGTGCGGCTCATTGCAACAGCTTTTGGAAAAATTTTTGTATTTTATCGGAGGATTCAGGCGTTGTTGGTGCAGCAGCAGGAGTGGTTTCGGTGCTTTTGCGTGCAAAGGGGACTTTCCCTCGCTCCGCCACCGCAAGACCGCCATCGGCGGCCTTGGTGATGAGTTGCGGGCACAGGTTGTCCGGTAGGTTTGCAGCAGATTTTTTTGTAGTTTTCTTTCCGCTAAACAGGGCGTTGGCGGTATTGAGCAAGTTGCTGACGGCTGCGCCACTGACTTTGATGGTACCGTCTTTGTTGACGGATACGCCGGGAAGGGAAGGTTCGGCCTTAATATCATTCCAGTTGCCCCGCAGTCGTATGCCTGTCACCAAGCTGGTAATATCCATCGTGCGTCCATAAGGGGTGACGATGATGTCCAAAGCTTGCGTTCCTACATGGATGTTGCCGTCGGCCGACAGCACAATATCTTTTGCATCAAGGACACTGACGACATTTGAGAAAACACTGCGTTGCCCCTGCCAGCGTAAGGCTAAGCAGCGCGGTGCATCAACGCTCACCCCTTGTAGCAGAAAGCCCGACGCTGTACCCCAGCTACCAACGGTTTTTTCAAGCCAAGCCCGATTGATGGTGGCGTTATCGGCGATTACTTGAACATCACCGCTGAGGGATTTTTGTAATTGGGCAACGGTTCCCGCTGTTCCTTTCAGGTCAACGCGAAGGGTAGCCGTGCCATTTTCCAAAATGGTTTGCCCGGTGAGCAGGCGTGTTAGCTCCCCAGCCGGGGCATAAGCCACTCCGCGCACGGACAATTGCGGCGGCACCTGGCCAATCGTGGCATCTAAGTGTGCATTGCCTTTTACGGCACCGTTGCCGGGTAGGCCTGCGGTGAGAGTGGCTGCCAGAGACTCATACTTGTTTTCCATTAAAAAACTGAATTTATCCAGCGATAAAGTGCCGTTGTTGTGAGGCCATAGTATGGTATCGGCGGTGACGGTGATGGTATCGGGTAAATCTTGGCGCATAGTCAAAAAGCGTTGCATGGCATCGGGCTGCTTAGTGTCAGAGATCGTAGATGCGGCAGGGGTTTGCTCTGTCTTGGTTTGTCCTTCGAGTGTTTTCGCAGGTTGGTAGCTGCGCGCATCCAAGGTGGCAGCGTTGAGTACGACGGTAAAGGGTTTGTCCTTACCTTTATTGAGATCAAGGGAGAAGGCATTGCTCCCTAAAGTAGCGTCCCTGACAGAGACACTGAGGCTTTCTGGTGTGGCTTGGTGGGTTATCGTAAAGGGTAGGCGCACGCGGTCGTCGCCTGCAAGCGGGATATCCAATAATGTTGCAAAAGCGGATAAGCTTGGGGCTTCGATCCGGCCTTCTGCTTTGAGGGTATCAATAGTGCCTTGGGTCCACGTACCTGTTGCCTCGCCTTGCGCGGTTAAAGTGGCACTGTCGGTGAAATTTATTTGTAGTTCAGAAATTTTTAGGCTTTTTTTCTCACCTTGCATCTTGAGATTCAGCTTTCCGTCGAGACCTTCAGGGAAACGATGCCCCAGAAGGCTGCTGAGGTTTTGTAACTGGCTAACTTTGGCGGCGATATCAAGATTGATGCTGTTCACATGATGTCCCTGCAAGCCTACATCCCCTGTTGCCGCCCATTCGCCAGCACCAAATAAACTTTGTAGAGCAAAAGGATACGTTCCTTCACCGGAGGCAATAGTAGCAAGCGCACCGACAATCCCCTTAAAAGAAAAAGGCACGTTATCAATGCTGCCAGATAAATTGATATTTACCGGGGCATGAATATCAGCCGCTTGCAGACGTAAGCGGTCAAAATAGACCGCATAAGGTTGTTTGCGATCAGGAGAACGGTAAAATAACTTGGCATTGTTCAGGGCAAGCTCTTCAAAAAATAACGTCGCTTTTTTCTTGGAGTCTTCTGGAGCGTTAACTTCCTTGGTATCGGTGACTTTATTTACAGGGTTTAAGTCCCAGTTTGCTTGGCCGCTCTTAGTTTTCTCTAAATAAACTTCTGGTGCATCAAGAGTCAGTTGCTCAAAGATGATTTTCCCGGTGAGCAGCCGCAACCCATCCACCGAAACGGTAATTTTTTCGGCTTTGATAAAGACGGGGTCTTGCATCCCTGCAGCGTTGGAGAGTTCAATATTGCTTATTTCAACAACGGGATGCCAGCGAAAATGAATCTTAATATCTCCCGCTAATTTTAATTCGCGGCCAGTGGCGTTGCGTACCTGCTCAATCAGAAGGGGGCGGAGTCGCTCTGGTTTTACCAACACATGTGCGGCACCCCAGATAACGCCGATAAGAAGGCCAACAATGCCCAATACTACCAAAATCCTCCCCCCCCAGTGGCGCAACAGCATGGGCAGCGAAGATGGGGAAGCATTGGCCATAATATATCTCTTGTTAATAAAGTATGCATCTATCCGGTAGCAGTCTCATCCCACCCGCACAAGCCCCACGTCGCCAGCATGTGGAGGGGCAGGGGAGCCTGCCATTCCTGCCAAACATGGGTGATGGGATGACGCAGCTTGAGGCGGCGTGCGTGCAGGTGCAAGCGGGTGTTTTTTTCGGCCAAGCCGTACACACTGTCGCCCAAAACCGGCGTGCCCAAGTGGGCGCAATGCACCCGCACCTGATGGGTTCGGCCTTGGAGAGGATGCAGGCTGAGCCAGGTATGCGGGCCATGCCGCCCCAGGGTGGCGTACTGGGTCACGGCGTCTTGGCCGCTGGGGTCAACCTCCATGCGCTCCCCAACCTTGAGCAGGGATGCTTCGATGCTGCCCCGTGGTTTTGGGGGTTTGCCGACAACCACGGCCCAGTAGGTTTTTTCGGCTTGGCGTTCGGCGAATTGCTCTGCTAGGCCAGCGGCGGCCTCACGGCTTTTGGCCAGCACTAAAACGCCGCTGGTGTCTTTATCCAGACGGTGGGTGAGCTTGGGGGCTTCGTGGCCGTACACGGCGCGCACTAGGCTATCAACGCTGTTTTTCTGTCCCGTGCCGCCCTGAGTGGCCAGACCCGCCGGTTTGTTGAGCACTAAAAGTTCTTCATCTTCGGCCAGAATCAACGGCTCAAGAGCTGATATATCTAAGCGTTGCCCCGGCACGCTCACGCTTAACGCCGCAAAAGGCGGCAGCCGCACCGTATCCCCGGCGTTCAGGCGCAACGATCCCTCGGCCCGCGATCCGTTGACCCGCACCTGGCCCGTGCGCAGCCATTTTTGCAGTTGGGCAAAGCCAATGCCTTGGGCTTTTAGCCAGCGATCGAGGCGTTGCCCGGCATCGGGGCCGGGAATGGTGCGTTCAAGGGACATGGGGGGTTATCGTTTTTGAAAAGTGCTCTCTATCAAATTTAAAATCCCCAAAATCACCTCCTTCACCCGCCGTTTGACGCTGGGCAGGGGGGTGAGGGCCTTGAGGGTAGGAAGCTCCAAACACGGCAGGTGGGCGGCTTCGGGCAGGGCTTTGATAAACTCTTGGTGCAGCCAGCTCCCCTCCGGCGGGAGGATATTCTTAGGGATAGCCAAGCGGCGCAGGATTTCATTCCACAAATGATAGGTATAGGCTCCTTGGCATAGCCTTTGTATTTCAGCGATTTTGTCTGGATGCAGAGCGAGCAGGGGTGCCAAATAACTGACAGGATAGAACGCCTGGGGCGGCTGGGCAACGCTCTGCAAATTCAGGCGGGTGAGCACCCGGGTGAGCAGGCTGGGGCCAATGTAAGCCCAAGGAAAATCGGTGCCGCTTGTGGCGAGTTCTTCCAGCAGATCATGCTGGAGGCTAGTATCGGGAATATGCAGAACACCGACGCTGATAGTCTTGCGGTCTTCACGGCCACAAACAATATTTTTCCCGGCGGCAAGAGCGGTAAAGTCGGCTGATTGGCGCAGGCAGACGACATCGCAATCAAACCACCAGCCCGGCTCTTTGCGTAGTAGGGTAAACCGGAAGGCATCGGAAAAGGCAGTAATATTAGCCTTCATCCCGCCTTGGGTGTACTTGCCAAGATCGGATCGGGGCAAAATCTCCGCTGCGTCTCGGCGCACGATGCCGGCGGGCACGTTCAGCGCATCAAAGCACCATAGGTTAACGGCAAAGCCCTGACGAACAAAAGAGGCCATACAGGCGCGCTCATAAACGGACAGCGGACGGCCATGCCAGAAGAAGTGGGCAGTTTCAGGATTCATCATTGCAAACGGAATGTTCCTTTAAGGATGCTGCCCCTTGCTTACGCCAGAAGCTTGACGCTGGCAACTGTTGGTGACGATCTTCATTAAACCAAAAATCGTGATAAGGGTTGTTGTATATACTGCTATTTGGATCCCAGTAGGCTGATCCGCGTAGCCTATAAGGGCGTGCAGGGCTTTGCCCGCGAAACTACTTTGGGCAATGATGCTGGAGCTATCCCATAGAACATCAGCCCAAAGGGTGATAATTCCGGCCTGTTGCAAGTACACCACCGCCTGCCCGGCCATACCGGCGGCCAACAAGGTAATCAGGACGCTGGTCACGGCAAATATCTGGCGGGTGGGAATGCGGAGAAGGCCGAAATACATGGTGGCACTGATGGCTGCGCCGCCGGCTAGTCCCATGCCGCCGCCGATGAGCATAGAGGCCACCGTATTATTACCTGATACAGCCACACCATAAAGGAACAAGACGATTTCAGAACCTTCTCGCAGAACGGCAACGCCGACGACGATGGCCAGAGCCGCCAAAGAACGTCGGCCATGGGCGACGGCTTCGCCGACGACGCGCAGTTCCTGAGCCATGTGTCGCCCGTGCCGCGCCATCCATACATTATGCCAGGTCAGCATCAGAACGGCGAGAATGAGGATACCCGCATTAAAAACCTCTTGCCCCACCCCGGCCATGAGACCCGCCAGAGAGCTGGCAAACGCCGCCACCACGCACGCCCCTGCCGTGCCGCCAAGGATACCGTAAGATACCCACCGCCCCCGGTGGTGCACGCCTCGGGAGGCGGCGAGGACAATACCAATGATAAGGCCGGCTTCGATGACTTCACGAAAGACGATAATGAGGGTGGCAAGCATGAGCGGTTTATATCCTGAGGCTTATTCGGCAATGACAACGCCTTGGGCGGTTTTTGGGTTGAATTCCCCCTCAAATTTGTACGTTCCAGGTTTCAGGGCACGAACGTGGACAATGGCCTCGCTTTTGCCGGTGATGACTTTTTCCACTTTAAGGGAGTGGCTCTCAAATTCTTCCGGTGTGCTATCAAGGTTTTTAATCTTGAGGGTAAACGCTTCCCCGGCGGGGACGTTGATTTCGGCGGGGTTGAAGCGGTGCTCGCTGATGGTCAGCTCATAGACTTTTTTTTCCGCTGCGATAGCTGGTGCGGATAACGCCAATAAAACAAAGCCAAGCAGGAAACGCATGGGGTAGAGAATCTTTCAAATAAGAGTGATTATCATTCACACTTAACGCCTTGCCGCATCGTCTGTCAAGACCGTTCCAATAATCAACAATGCTGGATTACTTGGTTGTTCCCGTTCCAGCGTCGTGGCGAGATTCCCAAGGCAACACCGTATAATAGACTGCCCCGGCCAGGATGCCTGGGCCACCACCGCCGCCGGGGTATCGGGGGAGAGGCCATGTTTCAGCAGCCCCTGCGCCACCGCCGCCGCGCTTTGAATGCCCATATAAAGAACGAGGGTTTGCTGGCCGCTGGCCAAGGCCGCCCAGGGTAATACCAGTTCGCCGTTGTCCCGGCGGTGGCCGGTCAGAAACATCACGGCCTGGGCGTGATCCCGGTGGCTTAAGGAGGTCTCCAGCGCCGCCGCCGCCGCGCTGGCCGACGTTACGCCGGGCACGATGACAAACGGCACCCCGGCGGCTTTCAGGGCCGCCATTTCCTCCCCCGCCCGGCCAAACAGCAGCGGATCCCCGCCCTTGAGCCGCGCCACCCTCTTGCCCGCCAGCGCGTGATCCACAAGCGTCTGGTTAATCTCCCCCTGGGGCACGCAGTGGTGCGCTCGCGCCTTGCCCACATAAATTTTTTCCGCGTCCTTGCGGGCGAGGGTCAGCACCTCCGGCGTGACCAAGCGGTCGTACACCACCACATCCGCCGCCTGAAGCAGGCGCAACGCCCGAAAGGTCAGCAAATCCGGGTCTCCCGGCCCCGCGCCGATGAGGGCGACGCTGCCCCGGCTCGCGGTTTTATCCTCAATGGCCCTTAGAAACGCCTGCTCCGCCTCAGCCTCAGACACCCCGGACACCGCCTCGGTAAAGCCGCTATCCAGCAGGTCTTCCCAGAAATTCTTGCGCGTTTGCATGTCGGGAAACGCCCGGCGCAGGGTGTCTTTGAGTTTCTCCCCCAACGCCGCCACCCGGCCAATGCCCGACGGCAGGCTGGCGGCAATCCTGTTCTTCAGCCACCGCGCCAGCACCGGCGCCCGCCCCCCCGTGGACACGGCCACCTGCACATCCCCGCGCTGAATCACCGCCGGAAAAATGAAATCGCACAGGTGCGGCCTGTCCACCACGTTGACCAGCAGCCCTGCACCCCGGCACGCCTCCGCCGCCTGTGCATCCTCCTCCTCACTGCCCAGGCTAATCACCGCCAGGCGAAAGGGTGTGAGATCGCTGGGCAATGCCGCGTGGTGCAGGGGGTTCAGGTTCAACGCCCGCAGCGTCTCCGCCTTGGGGTGTGCCGCGGAAGGGGTGAGGAGGAGGACAGGGAGGGGGGAGATGGGAAAGAGGGGCATGGGGGGTTAATGCGTCGCGACCGTTGCACGCCGAAAATTTGTAATATTATTGGCTTTCATATAATCCTCTTGTTGTGGAAAAACATCGGTGCGGTCTTTCCATGCCTCCAAAATAGTAGCTGCATTAACGGGTTTATTCGGGTCATTCGTATTATAAATCGCTTTTACTTTTGTTCGCCCGGTGTGTCGTTTTGCTTTTGGATCATATACTGAATAAACGCTTGCTGCATTACGATTGAACAAATCTCCCACATCGGGTTCAAAAGAATTTGTCATGAAAGTGCTGTTTGGAAATGTTGTTCTAGTTAAATTTATTTGCTGTGATCGTATAGATGGGCGATCAACGGATCGATACATTGGAAAGACAATACGAATCCATTTTCCAATAATGATTCTGATGTAATGTAAAAGATTAGGAACCTTTGGTTCTTTGTCGGAAACTACTAGTTCTAGCGTTCTTGCTAACCCACCCCAGACATTTCGCATATTTTCCAGCACGCTTTCCACATGTTCTCGTGCACTTTGTCCTTTGGCAAGAAGCCCGCTACGATAGCGGTACTCAGCAAAAGAGTTTAAAGAATTTTTAACTTGCTCGGTGCCTTTAGCTGTGACTTGAAAATGTTGTGCAATAAAAGGATTTTTTTTGACTTCCTCATAGCTCTTTTCTGTGCAAATGCCATTTTTTATACAAAATTCTTTATTCATTGCATTGGTATACTGATTCGGATCGTGAAAGCAGGTCAGGCGGTTACCTGAACGGTTACCATAATACATTAGACCAGCTTGCTCTACGTTATATCCATCAAAAGCAAACCACAGATGACGCCCCTTGACGGCTGTATACATTTCTACAAGAGGGATTTCACCAGACTCGGCTTCTGGGAGGTGTTGATACCCAAGTTTGATGCCTTGCTGGTGCATTCTTGGTACAATAGTGGGATTGTTTTCTGGATCAAAAAAGGGAATAGGCTTGTCAAGGCTCAGATCGGGATCAATGGCTTTTAAATCTTTATAAAGTAGTTTCCATTTTTCAGGGGTCATGGTTGTCCAAGATGGGCACCGTGCTTCTTTTGGCTGGCCTGTCAACGAAGGATCAATGAAATCATCCTTCATAAAACAACCGTGCTTTTCCAGGAGATCGGTAAGTGTTGGTTCTTTTGTTTTATCCCATGGGATCGATCCGTCTCGAATGCCATTGCGCAGTTGATACAGTTTGAGGTAATCGATTTGCAGCATGTACAGCTGTTTTAAATCATTGTCTAAATTGTTTTTAACTTGAGGAATGGCATTAGGATTGTTTTGCAGTGCCTCGGTATTGTCAAAGATATCCTTGAAGCTAACGGGCTTCTTCACCAAGGGCAGAACCACAGTCGGTTCACCCTGTGCGTCAAATAAAGGATGTGGACTGTCGCCTGAAAGGAAGGTGGTAGTGTTATCAGTTATATCAAGTGCCCTAAACCAATCCCGCAGGTTTGTATAAATATCATTTTGCACTATAGAACAAAATTCAAACATGGTTGGTGGTCTGTTGCTTTTGTGAGCTGCTTTTAACATAGGCATAGCTTGCGTTAGCCTGTTCCATGCCTTTGTTGGTATAGTAAAGTTGGCTTTTTGCATGCGGACAAAGGATTGCATTTCGCCTGCGCCAAATCCAGTTAACTGTCTAATCTGTTTAGCAAATTCCTCAAGCAAGGGGTATTTTAAGTTGGATGTTCTCAATTCAGTGCGCGTGCTTTCTATGTGTTTAAAGCGATCTGTCATTGAAGTGAGAATGGTGCTCTCGACCTCACGAACAACAGCTAAATCGCCGCCTAATTTTATAAATGGAACTGTATCTTGAAAACCATCGAGAGTATGACGCAATCGAGGATTCATATTTCGCGCAGTTTGATCGACACCTGCTGAATATTCAAAATTTTCAGACATTCTAACCGCAGCATCGATAACGCGCTTGGCTTGGCGTGGGCGCACGTCTCCGCCTGTTGCCCAGCGGAGGGCTAATTCCATATGGCTGTGAGCACTTTGTTCGCTGGAAAATTTAACAGGATTGACATTGCGAGAAATAAGGCCAACTGTAGCCGCATCCATCAATTTGTATAAATCATGAAAACTATCAAAAGTTGTTACGCGTTCCTTATAATACATGCCTTGGGTTACAAGTTTTTTCAGTTCGTCGTCATTTTCATCTCCATAACATTCCGCCATCATATTCATAACGTTGTCGCGGGCTTCGCCAATCTCTGGAACGTAGGAATGATTGAAAATCGCATGGCTGGGATAGCTAAAAGCCCCACGTTGTTTGATGCCGGGAACAGAATTAACAAGGCCATTACGTGCATTCATCCGCCATTCATACATCATGTTTTTTAGGTGATCTGTTTCTTGTTTTGTGCCCATTATCTCGCTTAACCGCTCAAAGGTTAGCATGTATACTTTTCCGACGGAGGGAATTTGTGGTAGGCCAAAATTGCGAACGCTACTCGGTGCATGGCCTGAATAGTCATACATAATAGCAAACGTTTGTGCTGCTTGTGTTGACATCTCCAATAAGTAGCGATTGAGTTCTCGTCCTTCTGGTAAAAATTCACGCTGGATGTCAGTCATGGTTTTTTCTGCTGCAAAACAATTTTCTGTATATTTATGTGTTGCAGAATTTGGGTTTAGTTGCTCTGTGAGATTGATAACACGGCGGATTTGATGGAAAAAATACCCAAAACCAAGATGATGCAAAAAGAAAAATCGCACCCGTAGCCATAACCATTCTATTATTATTGGCTTGGGTTTTTCAATGTGGCCTTTGCCTTTGTTCCGACGTGCAATGTCTTCGATAGAATTGGATTGCATGTTTAGCCCCTCATCGATTACGGTTGTGAGGTTTGTTGCTAAACTTGCCATTTTTTTGCGAAAACGACTGTACATAGCGTTTTCTGTATTCCCAGACACTTTTCCGGTCGTGTTTTAATAAATATATATAAACCATTTTTTTTAAAAAGGATAAATTTTTTATGCCGTTGTGCGATGCGTGTCAATATATGTATTAAGTTCTTTTTTTAGTTTTACCTTGGTCAATACTCCCTTGGTGATTTTAATTTCTTTCAAGATGTCGGTTTTTTCGTTGTCGGATCCGGAGTTTATATATTCACATATCTTTTTAAGATCTATTTCGCCAGCGCACGCTTGGTAAATATTAAGCAAAAAGGCATCGTCAAGGTATTTTAATAACCCTTCTGTTGCGGGCATGGGTTGTTTTTTGGGTGCTACATTATCCCCCCTAATAATACTTCGCGCTGGCGTAATTGTTTTAACCATACACCCCAGCGTTACCCTTATTTTTACCAATTGTAAACAAATTTCAGCACAAAAAACCCAATGTTTGCTTATATTTTGTGATGCGGTGCACAATAAGCCCAAATTCATACTCCTCTCGCTGCCTCCCCAGAACCCCCTGTTTTTATATTGACGCCCAAATTTGCCCATGGTATCCCACGAATGCCCATAAAACCAATAATCCTCCTAATCTGCCTTGTCCGGGGCGTTGGCCCCGGATTTTTTTAGAAGGAATTGGCACGGGAAGTCTTTATTTTTGAAAGGGTTGGCGGCGGCGATGGGTTTGTTCCTCTCCACCATCACGAATAAAATCGACAAGAAGGGGCGGGTGTCCGTCCCGGCGTCGTTTCGTGCGGTGTTGGGGCGCAAGAGCGGCGCGGGGTTCGTGATTTTTCCCTCATTCCGCCACGCGGCTTTGGAGGGTTGCGGCCTTGATCGCATGGAAAGTTTGAGCAGTCGGGTGGAAGGCCTCGATCTATTTTCGGAAAATCAGGATGATTTGGCCTCGCTGTTGTTTGCCAGCGCCGAAGAGCTAACCCCCGATCCCGAGGGGCGCATTACGCTGTCCGAGCGGCTGTTGGCCCACGCCGGCATCAAAGAAACCGTGAGTTTTGTTGGCAAGGGCGCGACGTTTCAGGTCTGGAATCCCGAGGCTTTTCAGGCGCATCAGGCGGCTGCGTTGCAGCGGGCGAAGAAGGCCGGCCTGACCCTGCCCGGCGGGGTGTCCTTGTGAGCGCCCATGTGCCCGTGATGCTGGCCGAAGTGTTGGAGGCATTGGCGGTGCGTCCCGGCGGCACGTATGTGGATGCAACCTTCGGGGCAGGGGGCTACAGCACGGGAATATTAGAGAAAAATGCCAGCGTCATCGCCTTTGATCGCGATCCCACCGTGGCCGCCAGCGCGGAGCAGCTCAAGGGAAGCTTCCCGGCATTGTTTACTTGGCACGCCGCTCCCTTTGGCCAGATGGCGGAATTTTTGGCGCCCGGCTCTTGCGACGGCGCGGCTTTTGATTTAGGCGTCTCCAGCATGCAGCTTGACACCCCCGAACGCGGTTTTTCGTTTCGCTTTGATGGTCCCTTGGACATGCGCATGAGCCGTCATGGTGCCACCGCCGCCGATTTGGTCAACGGTATGCGTGAGGTTGAATTAGCAAGTATTATCCGTGACTACGGCGAAGAACGCTGTGCCCGCCGGGTTGCCCGGGCGATTTGCAGCAAGCGGAGCGAGCAGCCGATTGCCACCACTGGCGCGCTGGCCGAGGTTGTACGCCAAGTGGTGCCGCGCTCCAAGGACGGGATTGACCCGGCAACCCGCACCTTTCAGGCATTGCGGATTGCGGTGAACGATGAGCTGGGCGAGCTTGAGCGCGGCCTTGATGCGGCGGCCACCGTTCTGAGACCCGGCGGTCGTCTTGCCGTGGTCAGTTTTCATAGCCTTGAAGACGGCCTCGTTAAACGCCGCATTGATGCCCGCGCCCATAGCGTTGCCTCGCGGCTGCTGCCTGGAGAAGTGCCCCCGGCACCGCCGCTATGGCGCTGGGTGGTGAAAAAACCTCTTGTTGCCAGTGGCCGTGAGGTATCCTTCAACCCCCGTTCGCGTTCTGCCCGCCTGCGGGTGGCGGAACGGCTTTCTTCCCCTTTAACCTCTACCCTTCATTAAGGAATAAAAAAATGTTGCGCACCACGGTTTATGCTCTGTTTTTTCTCAATTTTGTCTTGGCGATGGCCTTGTTTACGGTGAAAGAACAGGTGGATAATAGTCGCCGCGATCTGCTTCGCACCCACCGCCAGATTGTGGAAACTCAGCAAACGATCCATACCCTGAAAGCTGAATGGGCACATCTCACTGAACCCGCCTATGTCCAGCAGTTGGTGCAGGCGCATCTGGTGTCGCACCGTCCTGCAGGAAGTCAGTTCATTACCCTTGGCGCCGCTGATGCCGTATTACCTGCCCCGCGTACGGCGGCTCTTGGTCGCGGGTCTAAGACGAATTAATAGACACATCAAAGGCCATTGCCCGCTCATATCCCCGCCCCGGAACGTCTTGTACATCGGGCGCGGCTGCGCCTGAAAGTTGTGGTGGGGTGTGCTTTGTGTGCTTTTGTTTTGGCGGTGGGGCAGATGTGGTCCATTCCCTTGCGCTACAGTGGGCGGTTGGCGCAGCAAAACCTGCCTGAAGCTCCAGCATATCAGCCTAGCCGTGCAAACATCACCGATCGTCATGGCGCGCTATTAGCAACCAATCTGGTTACGTATTCTCTTCATGCCGATCCGACGGAAGTTCTTGATCCTGCTGAAGCAGCGGAAAAATTGCATAGTGTCTTGCCAGATTTAGCGGTGGCGGCGACGGCAGAAAAACTCGCCGATACCAGTAAACGGTTCTTATGGCTACGCCGCAACTTAACTCCGCAACAGTTTGATGCCATTAATAGGTTGGGATTGCCGGGGATTGATTGCCAGCGGGAAGAGCGACGGGTGTACCCCTTGGGGCGGGTGGCGGCTCATGTATTGGGTTATACAGATACTGATGCTAATGGTGTCGCTGGGGTCGAAAAGAAGCTAGACGACGTTTTGAAAAAAGGTCGTGAGCCGCTGGCTTTAAGCCTTGATCTTCGGCTTCAACATATTATGGCCGAAGAGCTTCGTCAGCGGGTAGAGATGTTCCGGGCTTTAGGCGCGGCGGGTATGGTGTTGGATATTCATACGGGGGAGATTTTGGCGTTTGTATCCCTGCCGGACTTTGATCCAAATCGTCCTGAGCATGCAGACCCCAATGCCATGTTTAATCGGGTGGCGTTGGGCATTTATGAAATGGGTTCTACACTCAAGGTGATGAACACAGCAATTGCTCTAGATACGGGCAGTGCCAAACCTACCACATTGTTTGATGCCATTAACCCCATTAAGGTTGGGCGATTTACTATTGAGGATTACAAGGGTAAAAATAAGATGCTTAGCATGACGGAGGTGCTCCAGTATTCCTCCAACCTTGGCTCTGCCCGCATGGCCATGGGTTTTGGTGGCGCGGTGCAGCAACGTTATTTAAAGGCTTTTGGGTTACTCAGTCGTCCGATGTTGGAAATTCCTGAAATTGGCGATCCATTGGTGCCCAATCCTTGGCGGGACGTAACCACTATGACGGTGTCGTTCGGGCATGGGCTATCGGTCAGTGCTGTGCAGTTGGCTGGTGCTGTGGCGACATCTGTCAACGGCGGGGTATATCGTCCGTTGACCCTCCTTCGCCGGGAACAGGTACCTGAAGGCATTGCTGTTATTCATCCTAAGACATCAACAGATGTGGCAAAAATGCTGTACGACGTTGTGGAAGGCGGTACGGGTAATCATGCCATTGTGCCAGGGTATTTTGTGGGCGGAAAAACTGGGTCAGCAGAAAAACTCACTAACGGACGGTACAAAGAACGCAAGCTATTATCGTCTTTTGTGGGGGTTTTTCCTATGTATGCACCTCGGTATTTGGTGCTGGCGGTTTTGGATGAGCCAAAAGGCATTGCGGCGACGCATGGCTACGCCACAGGGGGCTGGGTGGCGGCTCCGGCGGTGGCGGCGGTGGTGCAGCGCATGGCACCTTTGTTAGGGATTACGCCTAAAGAAGCCACCGATCCTGAGGTGGTGAGAGTGTTGGGATTACCAAAACAAGCAGAAGCAAAGGAGAACCCTGTTGCTGGTCGTTAATACTACAATGCTTCAGGCTGCCGAAATTCAGGGGGTAGTAAGGCAGTCTTGCAACGGTATAACAACCGATTCGCGTCAGGTGCAACCCGGCATGCTGTTTTTTGCTATTCCTGGGGCTAAGGACGATGGTGGCACGTATATTGCCGATGCTATCAGCCGGGGAGCGGCGGCTATTGTGGTACCTGAAAGCAGTGCTTTTACGTATTCTGGTGTTCCTATTCTCACCAGCCCACATATTCGCCGTAGTGTTGCTCTTCTGGCTCGGCAACTCTATCCCCGTCAGCCGGAAACTCTTGTGGCGGTCACAGGTACCAATGGTAAGAGCAGCGTGGTGCACTTTTGCCAGCAACTCTGGCAGCATGAGGGCATTAATTCAGCGAGCATTGGCACCGTTGGGGTTATTACCAAAGATCGCTTTATGCCGGGGAGTTTGACCACTCCTGATGCACTGGAGCTTATGAAAACCTTAGATCAGTTAGCTAAAGAGGGGATAACCCACGCTGCTTTAGAGGCGTCTAGTCATGGTCTAGATCAGGAACGTTTAACGGGCGTTGTGTTGAAAGCAGCGGCTTTTTTAAACCTCACTCGGGATCACTTAGATTATCATGGTACGATGGAGGCTTACGCGGCGGCTAAATTACGGATTTTCCAAGAGCTTTTGCCAGAGGGTGGTGCGGCGGTATTGAATATTGATGCGGCCTATGCCGATGCGGCCAAGGCTATTATTGTTAAGCGTCGTCAGAAACTCATTGTCGTTTCGGCGCGGCAGGCCGCGGATATTCAGCTTATTAAGCTTATGCCGCGCTTAGCAGGGACAGGCGTTGAACTTCGATGGTGGGGTGAAAAAGTAACTTTTGAGACACCTATCGTTGGTGGCTTTCAGATAGAAAATATGTTGGCTGCGTTGGGGCTGGTCGTGGGTGGCGGGATGGTTCTTAATGCTGTTGAAGTGGCTAGATTAGTGCCTTTATTGGGGGCGGTGCGGGGGCGGCTGGAGCGCGTCAGCCCGAACGATAGCGATATTGCGGTATATGTTGATTATGCCCATACCCCCGATGGGTTAGAGACGGCACTGAAGGCTCTACGTCCCCACACGAAAGGAAAGCTGTTTGTCGTTTTTGGTTGTGGAGGTAACCGCGATGCGGGCAAGCGACCTTTGATGGGAGCGATTGCTCAGCGTTGTGCCGATGTGGTGTTGGTGACCGATGACAACCCTCGTTTTGAGGATGCGGCAGCGATTCGTGCCGCCATTGTTGCTGCTGTTCCTGCGGCTCAAAACATTGGCGATCGCGGATTGGCCATTGCTGCGGCGGTTAACCAGGCTGGACCTGGTGATACGATTTTATTGGCTGGTAAAGGCCATGAAAAAATTCAGATAATCGGCAATACGGCGGTACCGTTCTCGGATCAAGAGACAGTTCAGAGGTTGTTTACGAGCGGTGCTTAATTTTAGTGCTGCACCACAACACAATCAATTCCCTTCACTTTTAGTTCTTGACATACCCGGACGGCATCGGTTCGATTTGTCCAAGAACCAACCTGTAACCGATAAAAAGTCCCTTTAGCTGTAGTAACGGGTTCGATGAATTTCTTGACTGTGGAGAGGGTGTTGCTGCGATTGCGTAGTGTATTCCATGTTGTATTGGCTTGGGCTTCCGAGCGGGCTGCTACGAGTTGCACGCGATAAGAACCTGTAACAACAGGCTTGATGATCGCAGGTGCGGCGGGTTTTTTCGTGGCAACAGCGTTGGCGGGATTCTGTGTGACTTGTTCGACTTTTTTCTCAATTTTTTTCTCGGCTTTTTGCTCTACTGTAAAAGGAACGGGTTTAGGCTCAGTAACGAGAGCAGGGTCTTCGGTGACAGACAACGGTTTTAAAACGGTATAAGTCTCTGAAGAAGATTTATTAGTTTGGATGGTATTGTTTAAGGGTTGTTCAGGGCTTGGTAATACCGTGTCCGTCTGTGGTTTTGTTGCAGCTTCAGGGTTTACAGAACGATACACGAGCTTGTCTTGATCGGGAATTGCCATGCCTTCTGGATTCGCCGGGCGAATACGGGTATAGCTTGTCTCTGGTGTGAGCACTGCTAGAGAAGCTTCATCGGTGTTGTTTTGCGAGCGCGAAAAACTATA
The DNA here is from genome assembly GCA_046338525.1 of Holosporales bacterium. Classification (GTDB taxonomy): domain Bacteria; phylum Pseudomonadota; class Alphaproteobacteria; order JAJTHO01; family JAJTHO01; genus JBKCUA01. Next base: position 13,869 of record JBKDWF010000055.1, on the reverse strand, counting down.
CCCGACAAACACCGCTCCCATGGCCAACACCGTTAATCCTGCCAATAGCTTGGGCAGTGTAATAATCCGGGCTGCTGCAGTTAAACGTGAAGGCGTGCTCTCTTCCGATGGTGCTAGATATGGCTCAGAAGCTCTGATTTTATGAAGTAAATTTAACATTTTTACATCTCTTCTACAGGAGTGATATTAAGGATATTGAAACCAGCGGCAATAACTGTTTTGACCGCAGTGACCAATACAAGTCGCGGTGCGCTCTTAACAAAATCTTCCGGGAAAAGAAAGCGTAATTGCGTATTTTCACGGCCTTTGTTCCATAGTGCATGGAAAGTTGTGGCTATTTCTATCATGTACAATGCAATACGGTGTGGTTCTGCGTGGCGGCCGGCCATTTCCAATTGCCGCCCCCATGCGGACAGAAGTCGAGCCATTGCTATTTCTAGAGGGTCATCAAGGCTTTCTAGCGACGTTGCGGTAAAATTATGCACCTTATCACCAAATAGGTTATGGGCGTGGCGCAACACTGATGTGCATCGGGCATGAGCATACTGGACATAAAAAAGGGGGTTATCTTTAGTTTGTTGGCGTACTAAATTTAAATCAAAATCAAATATTTGATCGTTTTTTCGGGTAAGAAGCATAAAGCGAACCACATCCCGGCCTACCTCATCCACTAAATCCCGTGCTGTTATAAATGTCCCGGCCCGTTTGGACATTTTGTAAGGTTGTCCATCTTTATAAAGATTAACTAGCTGACAGACGAGTACATCCAGGGGGACGCGCCCACCAGACAATGCCGCTACTACGGCCTTTAATCGTTTTACATAGCCGATATGATCGGCTCCGAGGATTGTCACAAGCCGAGCAAACCCCCGGCGCAGTTTATCGGCATGGTACGCAACATCCCCGGCAAAATAGGTAGCACTCCCATCTGCTTTCTTGAGGGGGCGATCGATATCATCCCCAAATTGGGTGCTGTGAAACAGCAGTTGTGGTCTATCTTCCCAATCTTCGGGAACCTGGCCTTTTGGCGGAGGAAGCGTGCCTTCGTAAATTAATTCAAGATTTTTTAGTGATGTGATCGATTGCTCTATTGCGCTATTTTCATGGAGTGTTTCTTCCGAGGTGAATACATCGAATTCTACGCCTAGAGTTGTTAAATCGGCGCGTATTCGGTCTATCATGGCGGCAACACTCGTCCGACGGAACACCGGAAGCCAAGCAGTATCGGGAGTGTTTAGCCATTTATTGCCATATTGGGCGACTAGGTCTTCGGCGACAGGAAGCAAATATTCTCCCGGGTACCACGCGGCGGGTAGTTCTCCCGGGTCTGTTCCTAATAATAATTGATAGCGATGGTACACAGAGCGAGCCAAAATTTGTACTTGGCTGCCAAAGTCATTCACGTAATATTCTCTTGTGACTGCAGCTCCTAAATGAGTGAACAGTCTTGATAAGATGTCTCCAAACACCGCTCCTCGGGTATGGCCAATGTGTAGCGGACCAGTGGGATTAGCAGAACAGTATTCAAGGTTAATGAGTGATCCATCAAATACATTGCTGCGACCATAATCTATTCCCTGTTTTATAATGTTTTTTACCTCATCATGCCAAAAGCTGGATTGAAAACGTAGATTGACAAACCCTGCGACAGGAGTAGCGCTAACCAGCTGGGGGAGCATTTTTTTGAGGGTTTCTGCTAATTGTGCGGCCAGTGCCGCCGGGGTTTTTCCTGTCGGTTTTGCTAAGATGAGAGCCGCGTTGGTGGCGACTTCTCCATGAATCGCATCACGGCAGGGTTCTACCGTGATGCGATCGTGGGAAAAAACAGCAGAGCCGGCGATCTCTTGCACTGCATTGAGTATATACTCTTGTAATTTATTGTAAAAATGGGGCATAGAGCAGTATCTTACGCAGGTTTTTCCAGAAAAACAAGCCTATCCCGTCCGGCTATATCTTTGATGACATCGCGGCACCGTAGTGGCGATTGCACGAGTTTTTGCACGTCTTCTCCTTGATCAAATCCTATTTCAAACAGTGCTATACCGCCGTATTGAAGCAACCTAGTCGCGGCGGGTATAAGTTGTCGATAGGCATCCAAGCCGTCCTCCCCTCCGTCGAGAGCCAAAGGCGGATCGTATTCTAGTACCGTTTTTTCAAGGGTGGGTAACACCTCGCGTCGAATATACGGCGGGTTGCTGATAATCAGATCAAACGACCCGGTTAGTGCTTTATCCCAGTCGCTAGCTATCCATTGCGCTCTTGCTGCTACGTTAAGATTGCGGGCATTTGCTGCTGCTACGCGTAACGCCGCAATATTTTTGTCAACGCCAAAACCATGAGAGTTGCTTATTTCTCTAAGGGTTGAAATGAGTAAACATCCGCTTCCTGTGCCAAAATCTAGTATACGAGGACTGAAGGGAAGATGATGGATGAGTTTTTGTAGCGTTATAAGCATTGTTTCGCTATCTGCCCTAGGCTCGAGTACATCGGGTGTTATTTGAAAAGACTCGCCCCAAAAAGTAGAGTGTCCAACGATGCGGGCTAGGGGTTCACCGGCTTTGCGTCGCCGAGCCATGGTTAATGCCCATGTGTGTTGGGTCGGGGTCAATGTAGAGGTTGAAGCGATAAAGTCATGAAAAGATAATGAAAATAATGCCTGTAAGAGCCATCTTGCCTCACGCCGCGGGTCATCCATTCCTGCTAGGGTATTGGTAACATCCTGCCATACCTTCGTTAAGGGCACTGCTTGCTCAATGATCATGACGGTATACTGATACGCTACCATAGTGCGACTGTCTAATGGTGTAAAATGCAGTGCACAAGTTGCGGTATGGAATTTTAGATTTTTTGTTAAAAAATCTTCTTGACAGTGGTCTTGGAGCCCTGGTAGAAATAATTGTTTTAAATAGACTATTTTTTTAGGTGTTCTTAAAAAAATATGATCGAAAGTTCATTAACTGTTCATAACAAAAATATCTTAAGATACTGAAATTTATCCGGTTTGAGCAGGTACGGTAAGTTGGGTATGCTTTTTATAAAGTAAAAGTCGTCAAAAATAATTTTAGAAACAGAAATTTACAGTTTTTTTTATAAAGAGTGACCAAAGTCATTTCGAAGTCGGTTCAAGAAAACTACTTTTTTATAGGTGGGTAGGTACTAGAAAAAACATTTCTGTTTAATAACGATATGCCGACAAGTATTCCCAGAAAATCCATCATAAGAAATTGTTTGCAAAAGATTATCTCTAAATGTATTGCGATGTTTATTAAAGGACTGGTACGTTGCCGTGCTTTTTCCTACAAGGGGGTATCATGTTTACAGGTATTGTTCGTTATTGTGGTACTATCACCGGGTTGTCGAGTCATTCGCCCGTCGCTGCCGAAGGGCAAACAATGGCTATTGCTGTTCCCGTTGGGTTCCCGAAGTTGCCGTTGGGCAGTTCGGTCTCATGCAATGGCATGTGTTTGACTATTAATCATTGTGAAGACGATGTTTTTTCTGTGGATGTTTCTCCAGAGAGTCTTCGTTGCACTGCCGCGCACCAATGGCGTGTAGGAACGCCATTAAATTTAGAACCAGCCTTGCGCGTAGGGGAGGCTTTAGATGGGCATTTTGTTACTGGTCATGTTGATGCTACTCTGCAAATTAAAAACGTTCGCTCATTTATAAAATTCACAGAAGTTGATTTTTCAATGAACGATAAAGTTAAAAAATATATTGCTCCTAAAGGCTCTGTGACTATTGATGGTGTCTCGTTGACCGTTAACAGTGTCTCTGACGATTTGTTTACCGTGATGATTATCCCGCATACATGGAAGAACACTATTTTTGCTCATTATCAGTTGGGTACGTTGGTGAATATTGAGGTAGATATCGTGGCTCGTTATCTGGCTCGGTTGCTTGAGGTGCAATCTTAATTATGCTAGCTTCAATCGAAGAAATTATTAATGAAATCAAAAATGGAAACCAAGTTATCTTGGTAGATGATGAAGATCGTGAAAATGAGGGTGATTTAATTGTTGCCGCTTCGGCGTGCACGCCTGCGGCGATTAATTTTATGGCAAGATTTGGCAGGGGATTGATTTGTTTGGCCTTAACAGAAGAACGGGCGAGATTTTTACGCCTGAGCCTGCAGCCGCAATCGCATGGACGTCGATTTGAAACCGCGTTTACCGTGTCTATTGAGGCGCGCCAAGGCGTGACCACCGGAATTTCTGCTGCCGACAGAGCGCGGACTATTGCTGTTGCCATTGATAAAAAAACAACTTTGGATGATTTGGTGACGCCTGGGCATGTTTTTCCCCTTATTGCTAAAGAGGGGGGTGTCTTGGTTCGTACGGGGCACACCGAGGCGAGTGTGGATTTGGCACGCCTTGCGGGTCTAACCCCGGCGGCGGTTATCTGCGAAATCATGAATGATGACGGAACGATGGCTAGGCTGCCGGATTTGCGAAAATTTGCCGTTATGCATAATTTGAAAATTGGTTCTATTGCCGATCTTATTGCTTTTCGGCGTAAGAACGAATCAATTATATCGCTTAAAAGTGAGTATTCGATCGCTCCATTTGGTTGTCAAGGTTTTCGGGGATTGGTTTTTGAAAATACCCTGACAAAAACGGAGCATTTAGCCCTTGTGCATGGTCGGTGGCAAGAACATGATGTCGTTCCTACACGGATGCACCGTCTTGATGTTCTTAGTGACGTTCTTTATGCTAAAGAGGGAATTTTAAATCGTTCACTCACTTATATACATGATAAACCATTTGGTGTGGTTATACTGCTTCGCGAGCCTGTCCCTGATGCGTTGAGCCGTGCTCTGGCCGCGCCGACACCCGGCGCCGTTTTGCGCGAGTACGGCGTGGGTGCACAGATACTCCGCGCTCTTGGGATACGGCGGATTGAGTTGCTTACTACCTCTGAAAAGAATTTAGCTGGATTAGAAGGCTTTGGCCTCGACATTACTGGTGTTCGAGCAGTATAAAGTATCTCCATGCTTCGCGCTCTTCTTGTATCCGCTCCTTATTATCCCGTTATCGCCAATTTTTTGGAAGCAGGGGCTAGGCGCGCATTGCCCGACGCTGATCTTTCTCGTGTTATGGTACCAGGAGCGTTAGAAATTCCTTCTGCTATCGCTGCGTGCGCTCATCAATATGATATATTTATTGCTCTTGGGTGTGTGGTTCGTGGTGAAACAAGTCATTATGATGTTGTTGTGAATCAGAGTGCTGCGGGGTTAACCGAAATAGCGATACGATATAATCTTGCGATTGGTAATGGCATCTTAACCGTTGAAAACACTTTTCAGGCCTTGCATCGAGCCAACCCTGCATATGGCAATAAAGGGGGGGAAGCCGCCAATGCAGCGTTGGCTTTGTGGAGGCTGCGCCAGCAGGCAACTTCATGACGGATAGTGCTTATGCTCGCTCTAAAGCGCGTTTTCTTGCTGTCCAGGCATTGTATCAGTACACTATGCGGGGTGGCACTTCGGCTGCGTTACAACGGGAGTTCGCGGTACAGGGTGTTGATGCGGACATGGAATTATTTTCCATTATTACTCAGGGTGTTATAGATAGTTTAGAAGATTTGCAAGCAATATTATTGCCGCATTTGGCCAGTGGTTGGAAATGGGAGCGCATGGATTCGGTGTTGCGGGTTATGCTGCATGCCGCTGTGTGGGAGCTTTGGCAGCAACCAGACTTGCCCACGGCTGTGGTAATCAAAGAATACCTGCATCTTGCTGATTTATTTGCTATGGAGCATGAAGCTGCTTTTTTGCACCGTACCCTTGATGCGGTGGCGAAAATTTTACGTTCCTGAACTATGTAAAGGAGGCTTATGCCTGCCTCACTTGCTTCTTTTTTTGCGCCATCGCGCATTGCTCTTCTTGGTGCCAGTACCAAGCCCACTAAAGTCGGCCATGTAGTTGCCCAAAATCTTCTCGCTCCAGGGATGAAAATACCCGTTGATTTTATCAATCCCAAGGGTGGTCAATTAGGAAATGTGCCAATATTAACAAATCTTGAGGCGGTGAGTGCGCCCCCGGAATTGGTGATTTTATCGGTGCCCCCACAAGAGGCACTTGCCGCCATTCCAAGCATTGCCGCCAGCGGCGCGAAGGCCATTCTTTGCTTGACGGCAGGAATTGACAGAGAGGCTGTTAAGAAGTTGTGTGTGCAGTATAATTTACGTTTTATGGGGCCAAATTGCCTTGGACTGATGGTTCCCCATTTAGGATTAAATGCTAGTTTTGGTGGCGATATGCCCATGCCTGGTCATGTTGCGTTGGTGGCACAATCCGGGGCTATTGTCACTGCTCTTGCTGCTTGGGGAAAAACTCACAGCATCGGTTTTTCGCATTTGGTTTCATTGGGAGATATGGCCGATGTTACCATTACGGACATGCTTGCCTATCTGGCTTTTGTTGATGAATGCCAAGCTATAGCTCTTTATGTTGAAGGTATTAAAAACGGCGCACAATTTGTTGCTACTGCCCGTGCTGTTGCTGGACAAAAGCCTGTTATTGCTTTGAAGAGTGGCCGCTTTCAGGCTTCAGCCGCCGCTGCGCAATCCCATACGGGAGCTTTGGCCGGTATTGATCAAGTTTATTCTGCCGCATTTCATAAAACCGGCATTCGGCGCTGCCTTAATTTTGGTAGTTTTCGGGATGAAATTCGTGGTATTAGTCGATATGGAATAACTGCTACAGGTAGGCAGCATTTACTTATTGTCACCAATGGTGGTGGGTTTGGCGTTTTGGCTGCTGATGCCCTTATTGCCCATGGCGGTACGTTAGCCATACTGCCACAAGATATTAAAAATGCTCTGAACAGCGTGTTGCCGAAAACATGGTCATTGAGTAATCCTATTGATATTATCGGGGATGCTGATCCGGAACGATACGCTGTTGTGCTGCGTATTTTGCGCAGTATTGATTGGGGAACAGCGGGTATTGACGCGATTTTAGTTCTTAACGCACCTACAGGAATTAGTGATAGCGTTGCTGTGGCGCGCACCGTAGCTCTTGAGGCGCGCGGCTTTGGTGTGCCGGTGTATGGATGCTGGATGGGGGGTGGGGCTGCTGAAAGTGCCGCTCGTTTATTGGAGGAATCCGGTATCCCTTGTTACGGCAGTCCGGAAGCGGCTGTAGCCAGTGCTTTGGCACCAAAAGCCGCGCAAACCAATGGGCATTGTTTAACTTCGCCTTTTGATTTAGGTGCTATAGAGGCTATTCGTGCTATTTTGGCAGGTGGAAAAGCCGCAAAACGGACGTGGCTGCATGAGGTGGAAGCCAAAAATATTTTTCGTCATGCGGGTATTGGTACGGTGCCTACGCTGCTGGCTAAAACTCCAGAGGAAGCAGAAAGCCTTGCCGCACGGTGGCCTGGAGAAAAATTGGCCGTTAAAATTGTTGCCGATGGGCTGTTGCATAAATCCGATATTGGTGGCGTTGCCTTAAATGTACCGCATCCCAAGGCAGTCTATGATGCCGCCAAAGCAATGTATCAACGACTTGTTTTAAATCAAAGTCATCCAACTTTTATTGGTTTTGCGGTGCAACCGATGGCCAGTCGCCCGAAAGCGTATGAAATTATTATTGGCTTAAACCGGGATGCAACATTTGGAACTGTGGTATTGTTTGGGCAAGGTGGTACATCGGTGGAAGCGGTAAAGGATCAAGCTCTTACACTAACGCCGATAACTACCGGAGAGGCTGGATACCTTATTCGTAAAACACGAGTGTACCGTATGCTAAAAGGATACCGTAACCGCCCGGCGGTGGATTTTACAGCCTTGGAGGATGCCCTCGTCCGATTATCATGGTTGGGCGAGCTGTTTAATGATATCCAAGAACTGGATATTAATCCGCTGCTTCTGGACGAAACGGGGATTTTGGCAGTGGACGGACGAATTCGGATAAGCTGACTTTTGTGCTCATGCTAGGGGCATGTTTTAAAGATTCCGCCCCTGCATCAAGAAATTTGCCGCGTTCTTGGAAAAAATATATCATTATCAACTGTTTATAGAATTGCCAAACGTCATGTGTGGCGAAAGATTGCGCCCCGGCCGCAACACCCAAAACGAAACCCCGTAGCAGCAGGGCTTTTCAAAGCTTTTTTTCCTAAAAAATTTCACGCAATCTTCTTCAAGTACGCATCCACGTGCCGCACCAATACATCCAACTGGCCGCTGAAAAAATGATCAACCCCCGGTACAACCGTATAGTCGATACGAATATCTTTTTGCTTGCTGATTTTTTGCGCCAATTGCCGCACGGATGATTCCGTCACAATCTCATCTTTATCGCCCGTAATAATCAACCCCGACGATGGGCAAGGGGCAAGAAAACTAAAATCGTATTTATTGGCGGGCGGGGCAACAGAGATAAAATTGTCAATTTCTGGTCGGCGCATCAGCAACTGCATCCCAATCCAGGCACCAAAAGAAAACCCGGCAATCAAAGTGCGAGGTGCATCGCGGTTTTGCTGTTGCATCCAATCCAGCGCCGCCGCCGCATCGGCAAGCTCCCCCTCACCTTTCGCATATTCACCCTGGCTTTTTCCAACGCCCCTAAAATTAAAGCGCAGCACCGAATAACCCGCTTGAACGAGAGCATGATAGACTACATAGACCACTTTATTATTCATGGTACCCCGATTAGCCGGATTTTCATCAGGGTTTGGATGCGGGTGCAGCACCAAGGCAATGGGAGCCTGGCGGTTGTTTGCCGGTTGATACCGACCTTCAAGGCGTCCTGCTGGGCCATTGATGATTACTTCAGGCATGGAATATCCCCCATAATGCACATAAAAACAATGCTCTTTGCAAATATCATCGCCTATACTTGACTTTTTCAGTCGGGTATGAAAATCTACAGACGTTATCAGCATTGAGCAAAGCAGACGGCTGCTTAGCACATTGCCAGATAAAAAAACAATCTTGTTCAGCAGTGCCGCCCGTGAAAACTTTACCCGTGAAAACTTTAATAGATTATCTTGATTCTGTCCGCCGCCGTGATCCCGCGGCGCGCTCAAACTTACATATAGCCCTAGTGTATCCCGGGGTTCATGCGTTGTTTTTGTACCGTATTGCCCACTGGTGCTGGACCCATCGTCTTAAACCTGTGGCTATCGTCGTGACGTGGTTCAGCCGTTTTCTTACCGGTATCGAGATTCATCCCGGCGCGATTATTGGAAAACGCTTCTTCATCGATCACGGCATGGGTGTCGTCATTGGCGAAACTTCAGAAATCGGCGATGATGTGACGCTTTATCATGGCGTGACTCTTGGCGGTACAGCCAATATCAAAGCCAAGCGCCACCCAACGCTAGGCAACGGTGTCATTGCCGGCGCAGGCAGTCACATTCTCGGCCCCATTACCATCGGCGACAACACCCGCATTGGGGCAAACGCTGTAGTGCTTCACGATACCCCCACTGGGGCAACGGTGGTAGGCGTACCGGGGCAAATTATTACCTCCAAAACAGATTGTTTTACCGCATATGCCGCCGACGCCAGTGATGATCCCGTTGGAAAAGCGATAGAGTCTCTTTGTGCCGAAGTCGCAAGCCTCAAGGCTGCCTTGGCTCAAATTCATGCAGAACAAGCATCACCCAACCCCAGGGAGGCATCATGAGGCTCAGCACCAAAGGGCGCTATGCCGTCATGGCTATCGTTGATATTGGCCTGCATGGGAAAGAAAAACCCGTCACCCTCACGGACATCGCAGTCCGCCAAAACATCTCTTTATCCTATTTGGAACAATTATTTGCTCGTCTTCGCCGCGCCGGTCTGGTTCGTAGCATGCGCGGTCCCGGCGGCGGGTATATCCTCACCCACGGTGCCGAAAATACGAAGGTTGGGGACGTTGTTACAGCGGCGGAAGAAAACCTCCGGGTCACCCGGTGCAAAGGGGGAAGCTCGCCCAAGGGGTGCATGCTATCGGGTAGCCGCTGCATCACCCATGATTTATGGGAAGAATTAGGGCATCATATTCAGCATTATCTTTCCACCGTCACCATTGCCGATGTTCTGCACCGCAATGTCCATCGTTCCGTTAATTCGACGGCAAAAGTCGTCTTTTTGCCGATGCAAGAGAGTGCCTGAAATGACAGAGCGTGCCTACCTCGATTATAACGCCACCGCGCCACTGTACCCCCCAGTGCGCCAAGCAATCCTAAGGACTCTTGACAGCGTTGGTAACCCCTCCTCTGTCCACCGTGATGGAACGGCGGCACGAAAGATCGTTGAACAAGCAAGGGAAAAGATCGCGACCCTTTTTGGCGTACCCGCAAAAGCAATCCTTTTTACCAGCGGCGGCACCGAAGCCAACAACACTGTTCTGGCCAGTTTTCAGGGCTTGTCCACGTTTATCTCTGCCGTTGAACATGATTCCGTCGCCCGCGCTGCCCCTGGGGCTTTGATCTTACCCGTTGATGATCAAGGCGTAGTAAATTTAAAAACTGCAGAAAAACTCATTGCTGCCGCCCCCGCCGGGCGTAAACTCGTTTCGGTGATGCTGGCCAACAATGAGACAGGAGTGATGCAGCCCCTTAAGGAAATCGCCTTGCTGTGCCAGCAGTTTGACGCTATTCTCCACACTGACGCAACCCAAGCGTTTGGCCGCATCCCGCTGGGGGACATTGCCCATCAAGCGGATGTCGTCACGCTGTGCGCCCATAAAGTAGGCGGAGGTCTTGGCGTTGGGGTCATTGTTGCACTGGAAAACGATGGTATTCAGTCTCTTCTTCACGGCGGAATGCAAGAAAACCGCCGCCGTGCTGGCACGGAAAATGTGCCCGCACTGGCCGGGATGGCGGCATTGCTGGACACGTACCCGCAACTGTTAGCACACAGCGCGCAATTACAAGAATTGCGCAATTATCTGGAAGCTAACCTCCCCGACGCCATTATCTACGGGGTCAATGCCCCCCGTCTGCCTAATACCTCTTGCCTTCGAATGCCTTGGGTTTCGGCGCAAACGCAAGTTTCTTTCTTTGATCTGGAGGGTATTTCTGTTAGTGCTGGGGCTGCCTGCACCTCGGGCAAAGTGACCGCTTCACGCGTTTTAGAAGCTATGGGCATCACGCCCGATGCCGCTGGCCAAGCGGTACGGGTGAGCACTGGCTGGAGCACCAGCCGCGCTGATATAGACCGCTTCATTGCAGCTTGGAAGACACTGTATGCCCGCACAGCACAGCGCCGGGCAGCCTAGAGGATACTATGAAACGCCCTATTTACCTTGATTATCAAGCCACAACTCCAACAGACCCGCGGGTTGTTGATGCCATGTTGCCGTGGTTTAATACACAATTTGGCAACCCCCATTCCCGCAACCACGCCTACGGCTGGGAAGCCGAAGAGGCTACGGACATTGCCCGGGAACATCTTGCCAAACTCATCAACGCCGATGCCAAAGATGTCATTTTCACCAGCGGCGCGACGGAATCCAACAACTTAGCCCTCAAAGGTGTGCTGGGTTTTTATAAGGAAAAGAAAAATCATCTCATCACCTGCGTCACGGAACATAAGTGCATTCTTGATTCCGCCCGGCATCTGGAAGAACAAGGTGTTGAAGTGACTTACCTGCCCGTAAAGCCCGACGGCCTCATTGATCTTGAACAATTAAAAGCGGCCATAACCGACAAAACCGCTCTGGTCTCCATCATGGCCGTGAACAATGAGATTGGCGTGATTCAACCGCTGGCCGACATCGGCACCATCTGCCGCGAGCGCGGGGTATTCTTTCACACCGATGCCGCCCAAGCAGCGGGAAAAATTCCCCTCGATGTAGAAGCGATGAAAATTGATTTGCTAAGTATTTCCGGCCACAAAATCTATGGCCCCAAGGGCATCGGCGCGTTGTACGTCCGCCGCCGCAACCCGCGGGTGCGCCTCGTGGCCCTCATCCACGGCGGCGGCCAGGAACGCGGGATGCGCAGCGGCACCCTAGCCACCCCCCTGTGCGTGGGCCTGGGCGAAGCATGCCGCCTCGCGGGTCTTGAGATGGCCAATGAGGCCGAACGCCTCAAGGGGCTGCAACAGCGGTTTTTGAACAAGCTTAACGCTGGCCTCACCGACATCTACATCAACGGTTCCGTCACTGCCCGCATCCCCGGCAACCTCAACATCAGCTTTGCCTTTGTCGAGGGTGAATCCCTGATGATGGGCATCAAGGAATTGGCGGTGTCCAGCGGCTCGGCATGCACCTCGGCGTCCTTGGAACCCTCCTACGTCCTGCGCGCCCTGGGCGTGGAGGAAGAACTCGCCCACACCAGCCTGCGCATTGGGTTTGGGCGATTTACGACGGAGGAAGATTTAAATATTGCGGCGGAGAAGATTGTGCACGAGGTGAACAGATTGAGAAAAATGTCGCCCTTATGGGAAATGGTAAAGGAAGAAGGGATTGATTTGCGGACGATTCAATGGGCAGCGCATTAAAGTGGTGAGTGGTGAGTGGCGAATTGCCATTAAGTGCAAAAAATTTCAAAGATCTGCGCGTCTGGCAGAATGGAATGTTGTTGGCTGCGGAGGTGTATCAAATAACAAAAATATTACCCCAAGAAGAACGCTATGGGTTAACCACGCAAATGCGCCGTGCCTGCGTCTCTGTTCCCTCCAATATTGCCGAAGGACACACACGGCACAGCACAGCGGATTTTATAGCGTTTCTCAATATCTCTATCGGCTCACTCAACGAACTGGAAACCCAAACCTTATTGTGCGAGAATTTAGGATTGCTAACGCCCGACAAAACACAAAAAGCAAAAGAACTAATGGCGGCCTTACATCGCAGCTTACGCTCTTTGCGGACAGCCTTGCAAAACAAAAGAAAAATGGTTCATTATGAATAATCCGCTTGCCACTCACTACTCACTACTCACTACTCACGGAGACTATTATGGCATACAGTAACCAACTCATCGATCACTACGAAAACCCCCGCAACGTCGGCTCGCTGGATAAAACCGACCCCCACGTTGGCACGGGCCTTGTCGGCGCGCCGGCCTGCGGCGACGTGATGAAGCTGCAAATCCGGGTCAACGACGCGGGAGTCATTGAGGACGCACGGTTCAAGACTTTTGGCTGTGGTTCCGCCATTGCCTCCAGCAGCTTGGCCACGGAATGGCTGAAAGGCAAAAGCCTCGATGAAGCTGAAACTATCAAAAACACCCAGATTGCCCAGGAACTCGCCCTGCCGCCGGTAAAAATCCACTGCTCCATTCTGGCCGAAGATGCGATCAAAGCGGCCATTGCCGATTACAAAGCCAAACAAAAACCTACTGAGGATGCCGCTTAATGGCGCTACCCCCACCCCTGCGAATTACCGATGCCGCCGCCGAACGGGTGCAAGCCCTTCTTGCTGGTCGCGGCAAGCCGTCTTATGGTGTCCGGGTGGGCGTGCGCTCTCGCGGCTGTTCCGGCCTGACCTACACACTGGAATACGCCGACGCGGCTAATAAATTTGAAGACATTGTGGAGGATAAGGGTGTCCGCGTCCTCATCGATCCCAAGGCTGCCCTGTTTGTCATCGGCACTGAGATGGATTTTGTGGACGGCGATACCGAATCGGGCTTTGTCTTCCGCAACCCCAATGAGAAAGGTCGTTGCGGCTGCGGGGAGTCGTTTCATGTTTAAAAACAGCATAGTTAACAATCTGTATCATATCCCCTCCCCCAAGAGATACACACTCGATTGGATCATTTTTCGTTAATAATCTCGTTAATAATCTCTGTCAAAGACGAATACACATGTCCGATTAGTTAGCGGATTAAATGTCCGATCACGGTGTGCCTAAAGGCGTCTGTGGAAGGAGGGCGTAGCCCGACTGGAACAGACGCCTTTAGGCGGCGCGTTTTTGCTCCTGCCGTG
>JBKDWF010000010.1:0-8989 GCA_046338525.1 Holosporales bacterium | reverse complement strand
GGTCATCCCTATGAGATATGTCCATTAATAATCAGATAGAAGGAATTAACCACCATGCCCTCCACCCCCCGTCTTTTATTCCCCTATATCGCCACGGGCCAGGCGCAAAAAGAAGTCACCCACGCCGACACGTTGAACCGGTTGGATGCGTTGGTGCAGGCCACGGCTGAGGACAAAGACCTCACCGCGCCGCCGACCAGTCCCGTTGAGGGCGCGGCCTACCTCATCATGTCCGCCACCCCCACCGGGGCTTGGGCGGGACAGAGTGGCCGTCTGGCTCACTATCTGGCCGCTGTCTGGAGATTTTACGCCCCCTTCGCCGGGATGCGCGTTTGGGTCAAGGATGAGGCGCGGATGTATGTCTATAGCGGTACGGCTTGGGTTCTGCCTATGCCGCAGGTGCCGAGTTACACTGTGGCGACCCTGCCTGTTGCTGTGCCTGCTGGGAGTCTGGCTTTTGTTTCTAACGAGGTGGGCGGCGCAGTGCTGGCCTTCTCCGATGGTACAAGTTGGCGGCGGGTGACGGATCGCTTAGTAGTATCTTGAAATGTAATGCTCTTAAAAGGACTTTCTCATGCCCTCTTCTTTTCAAGAATTTAATGAGCGTATCACGATACTGATCCCCTCCCCTGTCACCGATACCGCCGGGGGGCAGACGATCACCTACACCCCCACTGGGGATGTTTGGGCAGCGGTTGAAATCCTGGCTACAGGAGAAGCAATCAGGGGCGGTGCCCTGCGTACCGATACGGTGTACCGGTTTACGGTGCACGCGGATACGGTGCTGGCTTCTGATTACCGGATTATCTGGCGGGGGAGGACGTTACGGATTAGTGCCCTTGCTGTCCCTGTGCCGAGGTCTTTGTATCGAGAAGTTGAAGGTAAGGCCGTGGATGGGGTGGGGTAACAGCCCACTGTGCCCACATTTTTGTTATCATAAGGATCTTTTGCGTATGTCTATTTCTCTCCCTCTCCAAAAAGCTATTTTTGCACGATTATCTTCGGATGCAACATTGTCTTCCCTCATCAGCGGGGTGTACGATATCGCGCCGCCATCGGCGGCGTATCCCTATGTTCTCATTGGTGAAGACGATATCACCGATGCCAGCAGTAAAACCAGCCGGGGGTTTTCCGTACTTTTGCGCCTTGAGGTGTGGAGTACCGCAATGGGTCGAAGCCCCGGCAAGAGTATTGAAAAAGAACTCTACCGCCTCTTGCACCAGGCAAGTTTTTCAGTAACAGGGTTCACCCTCGTGGATTGCCGGTTTGAGAGCAGCGAGTCGAGTTTAGAGGAATCAGCACGGTTATTTCGGACGGTGGTGCGGTTTCGGGTGGTGGTTTGGAGGTGAATTTTGTGAGTGGCGGTTTTCGTGAGTGGTGAGTAGTGAGTGGTGAGTGGCGCGTTTGAATATTTTGCTCTCTACTCACCACCTGCAACTCACCACTCACTACCTGCAACTCACTACTCACCACTCACTACTCACCACTCACCACTCACCACCTACCACTCACAACATTATCAATCAACCGCGTCCTCCCCAGCCATGCCGCCCCTAATACCCGGGTGACGCCGGGTTCTAGGCTGCGCCGCTCCAGATAGTCCACTTTTGTAAAACCGCACTCTAATAAGCTCTGTTTTGCATGTTCGGGCGACATGTTACCCCCGGACACCTGTTGTAAAACATGATGAAGCATGGGGGCAAGACGGCGTTCGTCCGCATACAAATAACGGTTACGCGAGGATAAGGCCAAGCCATCAGCCTCACGCACCGTGGGAACGCCGATAATCTCCCCCGGCAGGCGCAAATCGGCGGCCAGACGCTTGATAATGCAGAGCTGCTGGTAGTCCTTCTCGCCAAAAAACGTCGCCGCTGGGCGGACGGTGTTGATGAGGATGCTCACCACCGTGGCAACGCCGTCAAAATGGCCGGGGCGGTACGCGCCGCACAAGATACCCGTCAAGTCCGACGCAACATGCACCGTGGTGGCAAAGCCTGAAGGGTATACTTCTTCCACTGTAGGCCGCCATACCGTATCCACATTATGGATACGGCAAAGGGCATCATCTTCTTCGATAGGTCTTGGGTAGCGGTCAAAGTCCTCATTCGCCCCGAATTGCTTGGGGTTTACAAAAATGCTCACCACCGGGGCAAGCCCCCGCGCCTTCGCCGCCGCCACCAAGGCCATATGCCCGGCGTGCAACGCTCCCATGGTGGGGATCAGGGCGCAGGCGGGGGGAAAGTCAGGCATGGGGGGAGTATAGGGGGCGGGGGATGGGAATCAACCTAGGGGTTGTAAAATATCAAACCAAATTCTTGCACCCCTTGAACTTGAATCGGCAAAGAGAGCGGTGCTTTGTTTTTTAGCTGTTTTGCTGACCAAAGCGAGACTCGTAATACACCATCAATTCGGCGATAGCAGTGCTTGAAGCGTCGTTTTTCTTTAACCATACAATTTCCTCCTCTAGTTCTTCTTGAGGTATTATACTATAAGTAGAATGACTATTTTTCATTGCCTCGAAGGGAGTGCTCTCGATTTTTTCAAGAGCATCCTGAAGATTAGGATCAGTTTCTTTAAGAATCATCGCGCTAGCAATTTTGGCATATCGTGACCAGTCTGGATTTTGCATGATAAATCATCCTTAAATATTTTTTTATTAAATTACTTTTTAACAAAAAAGTCAAGTGAAGACTTCTTGCACCCCCCATAAAAAACTCTATAGTTAATCTTTCAAAGCTTTTATGAGTACCGTTTCGCACACGTCGTTTATTACAAGGGAAAATGCTCCTCTTGGTCTATCACCCATTGAACTTGAACAGGAAATTCACCGTTTGCGGAGTGAGCGCAAGGCTGTAATTCTTGCCCATTACTACCAGGACGAGCATATTCAGGACTTAGCCGATTTTATCGGCGACTCGCTGGAGTTGTCCCGCAAGGCCGCCGCCACCGACGCGGAGATGATTGTCTTCTGCGGCGTGCGGTTCATGGCCGAGGTGGCCAAGATTCTCAGCCCCAATAAGACCGTGGTGCTGCCGGACATGAAGGCCGGGTGTTCGTTGGAGGAATCCTGTCCGCCGGAAAAATTTAGGGCTTTTTGTGAGGCTCGCCCGGATCATTTGGTCATCAGCTATATTAACTGTTCGGCGGAGGTCAAAGCCCTGTCGGATATTATTGTCACTTCCAGCAACGCCGAGGCGATTCTCAACCAGCTTCCGGCGGATCAGAAAATTATCTTCGGCCCGGATAAGCATTTGGGCGCGTACCTGGCGGCGAAGACCGGGCGCCCCCTCGTCCTCTGGCCGGGGGCATGTATTGTTCATGATCGTTTCTCTACGGAACAGTTGGTTAAACTCAAAACCCGTAATCCCGATGCGGTGATCATTGCCCACCCGGAATGCCCGGCATCGTTGTTAGCGGCGGCGGATTACGTGGGATCGACGAGCGGCCTGCTGCGCTATGTTGCCACCAGCCCCGCCCCCGCGTTTATTGTCGCCACCGAGGAAGGGATGCTGCACCAGCTTCGCAAAGCCGCGCCGGGGAAGGCATTTTTTGTTGCCCCCGGCTCCGACGGCACGTGCCATTGCGCTACCTGCCCGTACATGAAGCTGAACACGACGGAAAAGCTTTATTTGGCCCTGCGGGACGTTCGGCCAGAGATTGTGATGGACGAGGGGTTGCGGCTGGGGGCACTGAAGCCGTTGCAGCGGATGCTCGAGATGTCGCCAAGGGCGGGGGGGTAGTACAGAACACCGCTGTCTCTTGCCCCCCTCCCCGCTTGCGGGGGAGGGTTGGGGTGGGGTGGGGGATTGTAGAGTTAATACAAAGCATTGTTTTTTATAATTTTAAAAACCCCCTTCCTCACCTTCCCCCGCTGCGCGGGAGAAGGGATCAATAGGCGGCGGTTCTCCTCCTTCAAGGCAGCGGTGCTGCAATGGGGTTGGGTAGGATGATAGCCTGAGTGGGGGGATAATATAAAAAGAGAGATTTAATTGTTTCCGGCTTTTAGTTGGCGGTTTGTATTGTGATAGTTTAGTACTTCTAATTCATTTTGATTCGTTACTGTCAATTCTGCGGGAGGTTTGTCTGTTTCAAGCTCATGCGTCGCTGATAATATAGGTTCTACTTCTGCAGGCCTTGGTTCTACAGGAACAGGCTCATCAAGTTGGCTGCCTTTGTCCTCCGGACTCAGCGAAGAGGATGGGGAATTTTGTTGTGGTTCAAAAAACGGTTTGACTTCTTCGAGCCATGCCTCCATAGGGGCACCCTTAGGAAATTTTTCTTGGAGCGCTTTTTTCTGCGCTTCGGATAAGACAAATCCTTGTTCTTCGAGCATTTTAAAAAATCCATCCGGTCCTACAAGTGTATCGGATGGAGATGTTTTTCTCTCTTCTGGTTCTGGTTCTGGTTCTGCTGTCTGCTCCGGTTGTACTGCCCCCTGCTGTGCCCTGACAGCATGGGTGGTTTTATCTATTACTATTCCAGCAATAGGACTTCCCCCAGCGAGCAGCAACAACCAACTCAACCCCGTTGCCCATGCCGCGCTGTAGAACACCACACCGAGAGTAACACCGATATATGTTGCCATTCTGTTTGGGGTTGCTTCCGCGCCGTAGTTATTGGTTTGTTTTGGCTTCTTACCCCCCGGCAACCAAGAAAACCAAGAAGGCCCCCTCCCCCCCTCCGGTGGATCAGCTAATTGATCAGCAGTCGTAGCCCTAGCGTTCATGCTTCGACCATAAAACATCACACTTTTTTGTCAAGCAAAAAGCAAATTTTTTAAATATTTTTAAGGAATTTTATCGCCCCCGGTGGCGGAGGTCTTTATAGAGCCAGCAGTTTTTTCCGCTATCGGGGTTACTAGGCTTCCCGGCCCATGGGCACACCGGCATCCACCGCTGGGTGGCGATTTTCCGGGGTTATTCCATTGAGGAGGGTATTCAGATCCAGTGCCGCCAGCACCGTCGCCGGGGCCTTGTGAATCACGGCGAGGTAGGCGCGGATGGGGGCCTCCGGGGTGCGCAGGCCTTGCTCCCAATTACGCACCGCCGAGACGGAAAAGCCGAACTGCTGGGCAAAGGCAGCCTGGGTCATGCCCAGCTCTGCGCGCACGGCTTTAACGTCGGGCTGCGCAGCTACCGCGTAGGTTCGGCCCGGAAGCTTCAATTTGCCTTGGCGATGGGCCAAGACTTCCTTTAAGGCACCGTTGAGATCTTTTGCCAGTTGGCTTTTAAGCACGGGTTTTTTAGGGGGCATTGGTTTTCTCCTGTCTTTCAAAACCCTCGGTCGTCTTCGCGAGCGCCGGAGGCGCGTGGCGATCCAGAGGAAATATTTTGCTGGATGGCCACGGTGCTTCGCACCTCGCCATGACGGCGTTTTATTCTGAAATTTTCTTTATACTCAACAAGATATATACTCAAAAGAAGTCATTTTGTCAAGATTTTCTTATACCTCTTGCAGATGAAGAGTTCTGGGTAGGCGAGCGAGCCGAACGGCGCGCAGCGTACTAAACGTACGTGAGCACCGTGAGGCGTGGCGCAGCCAGCCAGAACTCTTCAGGTGTACGAGGTCTACCCCCGCCGCAACAACCGCCGCCTCACCTCCACCTTCTGTTTCCCCTGACGGGCGGATTGAAGGCACAGGGCAATCGTCGCCTCGCACTGTTTGCTTAGCTCCTTGCGGGAGGTAGCAGCGGCAAGGGACAACGGCGGGTGAAAGGTCACCTCTACCCCGAGGCGGCCAAACTGCACCACGCCCCAGACGTGGCTTGCCAACTCCATATCCCCGAACCATGTAACAAGAGGCCGATACACCCGCCCCAACGGGATGCCGTCCAACTTCGCGTAATCAAGGGTAATGGGCTGCACCATAATGTGTTGCTGCTGCTCAGGCGTAAAGGCGTCGGCAATCCCGAACAGGGAGGATTTGAAGGGCAACAGGGCATTACCATCGCTGCACGTGCCCTCGGGAAACAGCACGAGGTTGCGCCCCTCGGCCAAGAGTGCGGCAACCAAGTTACGTTGAGCCTCGGCCTGTTGGCGCGTGCGTTCGACAAACACTGTGCTCTGTAATTTAGCCAGAAACCCGAATACCGGCCAACCGGAAATTTCTTTCTTGGCGATAAAAGAGCATTTCAGCAGCGACCCCAGCACCACGATGTCCAGATAGGATGAGTGATTGGCCACAAACAACGTCGGCGGAGCACGATGCACCCGGCCAAACCGCTGTACCTCAAGCCCCAACAAGCGGCGAAGGCACCGGTGCCAGAGGCGGGGCACCTTGCCCCGCAACGGCAGGCGCAAGGCGTGGAGAACAATCTGCACCGGCAACAACACCAAGGTCAGCAGAATGATTCCAACCAGCCGAAAGGCGGCAATAATCTTATTGCCGTTAGGCATCGCTTCCGCCTGGAATATCAAAGCGTTTCATGTACTTATCCGCCACGTATTCCGTCTGCACGATAATGCAAACATCGGTGGTGTTAAACTGCCAATCCACCACAGCACCATCGCCAATACGCCCCCCAACCCGGAGGTAGCCCTTCACCAAGGGCGGCAGGCTCAATAAGGCTAATTTCTGGTCAATGCTTTCTTGTGGAAGCATCTCCAACGCAACCCGCCGCCCCGGCAGGGCAATGGGGCGCGTTGCTTCCGGTGCTAAATGGTGGTGGTGAAGATAGGATAACCCAAGACGCAATGCCTCCACATCCACCCCTGGCAAGCTGGCGCAGCCGAACATCAACTCCACCCCGTGGGCGGTGACATAGATGGCGATGGCCCGCCATAAAAGCTGCATCGTGGTGCCGTTGCGGTATTCGGCATCCACACACGACCGGCCAAGCTCTAGCACCCCACCGGGGTAGGTCTCTAGACAAGAAATATCATATTCTCCCGATGTATAAAACCCGCCCCGCTTTACCGCCATAGCCCGGGTAATCAAGCGGTATGTGCCCACCACCACCTCGCGGTTATTATCGTACACCAGCAAATGATCGCAGACGGGATCGAGATCATCAAAGTCCCGTTCTAACTGGCGCATCTGCAACGTTGGTTGGGCGTGCATCTCCTCATAAAAAATGCGGTAGCGTAGGGCCTGTGCCGCCTCAATATCCTCATTATTTTCCGCGAGACGCACGGTTAAATCGCCGACGCGTAACGCAGCTAGATCGCGTTGCAGCAGTTCTTGAAGCGGGGATATCTCCCGCTGTAGTTTTTCTGTCTTGCGACGGTTGGGGAGCAATGAAGGCAGAAAACGCAGGTGCATATCAGGCTTTCTTTTTGCGGGCATAGAGTTCAAGACGGTGATCCACCAAATCAAAACCCAGCCGCGCCGCAATCTGTGTCTTCAGAGTTTCCAGTTCGGCATCAAAAAATTCCACCACCGTGCCGGTATCAATGTCGATAAGGTGATCGTGGTGGCCGTTATCAGCCTCTTCGTAACGGGCTTTCCCTTGGCCAAATTCATGTTTTTGCAAAATGCCGGCCTCTTCGAACAGACGCACCGTGCGGTACACCGTGGCAATACTAATCTTAGAATCCAGACGCACCGCCCGTTCAAAAACCTGATTAACATCGGGGTGATCCGTTGCTTCGGACAGCACCCGGGCAATCACCCGCCGCTGGCCGGTAAGTTTTAACCCCTTGTCAAAGCAGGCTTTTTCAAGGCGTGAAGCGTGTGGTGCAAGCATCACGGGGTGTGTAGCAGAACGGGGGGAGGAATACAAGGAGGAGTTGGGAGGGAGGAGTTGGGAGGGTTGGGAGGGTTGGGAGGAGTTCGGGCTGGTTGCTTTTATCGGCACAAGGGGTGGTAGAAAATTAAGTTGATTTTTTATAAAATAAAATATATATATTCGTATATTGATGAGGGAATGATATGGAAAGCGAATCACGAAAAGAATGCGACCGATATGCAAAATTGATTGCAAAGTATAATCTTATAAATCTTTTAGAAGCATTGTTTGCGCTCTGCATGAAAGATGATACAGGTGTTTTTAAAGAAATTCTACAAAACCTTAAGCCAGAAATAGACAAAAAAATAGAAATAGCCAAAGAAAGAGCCAAAGAAATAGCGGCGGCAGAGCAAAATCTATCATCGACGCCATCAAAACCCTCCAAAAAAAGCCGAGAAAATAGCCAAAATAACGAACCGAACACCACTCCAAAAAAGAAAAAGAAAGAGAGTGATGTCTTGTATCTTCATACGATAAAAAACATCATGAAATTTGATAGACCATTAACTAAAAGGCAAATTGAACTCCTGCAAACGGTTTTTGACCCCAAAAAACTGCAGGAACTTCATCTGATGCGTGCACTAAAAGAACTGGTGCCCTTGCAGAACACTTCGCATGGCATTTTGCACATCACTACGCATTACCTAACCCTATTGATCGCCAATGTTATTCGGGCAGAAATTACTGAAGATAACACTCTTGCCCGACAGCTCTGGATTCATCAAGGTGTAATAGACCCAGAAAAAACTAAACTAACTACAACTGCACGACCTAAAAAATCAGAATCAAACCCATGTGCAACTGAACGACCTAAAAAACCTTTAGATCCTATAACATTGCAAAGCAAATTTTGGATATTAATAGAACTACTTCGCGTTGTGATAAATGAAGAATTTTATAAATCACCTGAAGTACGCAATATTTTAGTACACCCTCAGGTTCCAAAAGATCGTGGTACTTTCAATGAACTTTTGCAATATGCAGCAAATAATATTTACGAAAAAACAACCCCGCTGGAGGGTCTTTTTGGGTATTCTCACACAATATCGCCAAAAGCATTAGAAGAGATAATGACTAAAATAACAGAATACAAGATAGGTATCATTCAACAGATGCAACGGATACTAAATCCCACCAAACCACAAAAAGAATTACCAGAAGAACAACAAAAAGAATTACCAGAAGAACAACAAAAAGAAGTATATGAGCAATTTGTGCAAAAATGGCTGCCGATTTTCGAGAAGTATAACACCAATTGGGGAA
>JBKDWF010000018.1:0-24553 GCA_046338525.1 Holosporales bacterium | reverse complement strand
CTATCTAGGTCTCACCCTCGCCCCGGAAACCGCATCAGACAAAAATCTCAACGCAGCCGTTGACACTCTGCTTCTCTTTAAACCCACCCAGCCCGCGTTACCCACAAGCTCCACAGCCCCCCCAAAGTGCGCATAATCGCGGCGCTATTGGGGCTGTGGATTTGTGGATAACGCGCCCACCCTCGCGGACATTTTTTTTTGGCAGAGGGCGGACATTTTTTATTTGCGCTGACAGGGGCTATTTATGAAAATCAAAGACCGCATTGAATTTAGAAATAAGCCACCCGTCCTCACGTTTAATGCCCAAGATAAAGTTATTGAGGCAGTAAACGCAATGTCGGAGCGAAATTACGGGGCGAGCGTCATCGTTGATGCCGAAAACAAGCCCGTTGGAATTGTCACGGAGCGTGACTTTATGCGCCGTCTGCTTGCTAAAGGCTTGGATGCACACACCACCCCGATCTCTACGATCATGACCAGTGAACTCAAGCTTGCCTCAGCTGATGATGAGGTTGTCGATTGGTTACGCATTATGTCGAATGAGCGGTTTCGCCATTTGCCGGTGGTGGATGCACAAGGGAAACTTCTCAACCTGATGTCTCAGGGGGATTTTGTTTCCTACACTTGGCCACAACTGCTTGGTAAGCTGAAAGAGAGTGCAGTAAAATTGTTTATGGAGAGATTTCACCTGCATTTACTGGTAGGTGCAGTTATGATCTATAGCATTGTGATACTATTTGTAATGCGCAGTGTGAAATAGAAAGCCAAAAACAGTCAACTGTCTTGATTTTGGCGGTATTTATTTATGGAAAACAGTTCATGGAAAACCCAAGGCAAGGCTCTTAAAAAACTTTTTAAATTCAAAAATTTTGAGGATGCTTTTGCTTTTATGAGCGCGATGGCTGCCGTGTCTAAGCGGTTAGATCATCACCCAACTTGGACAAACACCTATAACCGTGTGGATGTACTCTTAACAACCCACGATAGCGGGGGTATCACCGATCTGGATCATCAATGGGCAACCATGGCGGATCGCATATATCAGGCCATTGCCGAGGCATACTGAATGCACCTGAAGACTTCCGGTTTTTGAGCGAACCCCAGCGCGTTGCGCGCAAAAATAAGCCAGGAGGTTCGACGCACTCTTTATAAAATCATGGTGCTGCCGAGAGGAATCGAACCTCCGACCCCGTCCTTACCAAGGACGTGCTCTACCCCTGAGCCACGGCAGCACGCTGGACAGGGTTCTGGAGCAAAATACCGCCCTTGGCAAGAAGATTAACACAAATGGATTAACACAAAAGAACCCATGGCGTTGTCTGTACACGCCTATCTTTTTCCTGTATAACATTAATGCCCCATGACCGTCTTTCACACCATCCACCTCCACACCGCCGCCGGGGTGCATTATCATCCCCTGGTGGAGCAAGAACGCGATCAGGCGTTGCGGGATTTACAGGCATCGGCGTTGTTTTTACCCGTCTCTGGCTTGATGCCGCCGCTGACGCTGGCCTTGGGGATTGAGGAGGATCGCCTAGTGTTCACGCTGGAAGCCTTGGGCACCGGGGTGCGGGAGGTATTCCCCCTGACTATCAAGGGCCTGCGCGGGGTGGTGCGGGATTATTTTGCGATTTGTGAGAGTTATAATAATTTAGTGCACCAAGGTGTTAGCCCCTGCCGCTTGGAGGCCATTGACCAAGGCCGCCGCGGTGTCCACGACGACGGGGCGCGGCAGGTGATGGACGCCCTGCGTAACAAGGCCACCGTGGATTTGGAAACCGCCCGGCGGTTGTTTACCCTGATCTGCATCCTGCATATTCGCGATCAAGGTGGCCTACATGGATAATACATATGGCTGAGCGGATTCTCTTTGTCTGCACATTGAACTCTGTGCGCTCCGTGCTGGCCGAGCACCTATTACGCCACGCCACCGGGGAAAAATTTGAGATTTACTCCGCCGGGATTGATGCCCAGCCTGTTCACCCCTTGGTGATTGCCGTCCTCGCTGAGGTTGGTATTGATTGCCGCCACCACGCCGGCCAGAACATCGCCGACATCCCGGCAGACCTGGTCATCGACCGGGTCATCATGCTCTCACGGGAGGCCTACGATGCCTTCAAAATCCTCGCCGAGTTTCCCTATAAACACCTGGAGTTCTGGGACCTCCCTGTCCCGCCCGCCGATCCCGACCTCAGCCGGGAGACGCAGCTGATGATCTACCGGATGCTAAGGGAGGCGATTAAGGGGAGGTTGGAGGGGGTGGGTTAGTTAACGTTCCCTGTCATCACGCATTCGATGCATCAATTCAAACATTAGCGGATATTCCTGTTTGATAGCTTCAAGAAACTCCTGTGTCGATCCGTCTTCATCGTAGTTAGTTAAAAACCTATTCGCTGTTGTGGCAAGAGCAGCTGGATCAGTTACCTTGTTCAGAGTTTGCTCCAATCTAAGTCTTGCCTCTAGGTCTTTAATAAACCACTGGCCTTCTTGAGATAATGAATTGTTATCAGACATAAAAACTCCAAATATAAATAGGGTTATCTTACCGCTGCCACGCCTTATCAGCTATCACCGCTTGAACCTCTTCCGCCGACGCTTCTTCCCCCTGCGCGTTCACAAAAACGCAATTCTTTGCCAAGGGAAACGCACGGGGCACCTCCAGCGTATCTAGCCGCACCCGGGTCATTTCGAGGCTTTGCAGGTTAATTTCTTCCCCTTTGAGAAGTAGATCAGCCCCATAATAACCGCCGGGTCTTTCCCACTTATCGCGGCTGGTGGTAAAGCGGCACCCTGGTTTTCCTTGTTCTTTGATAGTTTTTTTATCCCAAATCAGTTCGGCGTCCTTCCCATCGGATGTCCGCACCGCCGTGACAGAGGTAAGTTCGGCTACCCTGCCCCTATCACTGAACGTAACCTTCCAATCCTTGAACTGGAGGGGATCGATGATAAACACCCCGCCCAAATCATGATCACTGATTACCCGCAAGGAACCGTGATGGATCTTGGCAAAGGTGCCTTCGGTAGCGGCAATACCCAGAGGCAACGGCGCACGGCACACATCAAAAATCTCATCTTTCTTGGTTATGAACGGATGATTCTTCGGAAGTTCCCGCACCACTCTCTCATAAAAGTCTTTAAAACCGCCGTATTCCCCGCCGTACCTTTTTGCCTCAATCCGGGGAGCCAGAAAGTTGACATCCAATAGCATATCGGACGCCGCAAGGTCTCTGTCATCAAGGGCTCCTTTAATAGCCTCTTGCGCTTTATCTTTCTGTTCCGCATTCAAATTCAAAGATACGTCGCATAAATTCGCCGTCAGAAATGAAGGAAACAGGTGCGGTAGGGTTAGCAAGGTGGCCAGAATACGGCTCACCCGATCGCGGCCCGTGGATAGAACTTCATTCGTAGTGACTTTTTTCTCCCCCATAAGATGGGTTTCCGTAGCAATACCGCGTTCTGCATCATTATTCTGGCTTGGTATAATGCCAAGTGCCGTTGCCACCCGTGTGCCGCAACGGCTACTAAACCTTGAGACAGACAACGGATTTTCTACATCACCGCGACCAGCAATCATGATGCTCCCAGCGGCGGCGCAGCTGGCGGAGGTTGTGATAAGGCTACAGGCTGAGTCTTTTACCTTTTCTCTTAACGCCTCTGCAACATCAGGCATATACTTCAAAAACCGCTCCAGCCGTTTTTGATCGCCGCCGGAAATATCAATAATGGTTGCTTTTTCAATGGCGGGAAGAAGCCGCTGTTCCAGATATCTAAAGCCTTTCTTCTTTAAACGTCTGTCGTCAGGGCTAAGGTCGGTATCAACAATCGTGATGTTATCTTCCGGAACACCCAAGGCTTTATACACTACCCGCATTTCTGCTTCGTGCACACGGGGGTATGTTCCCGAAGGCAGGGCAAGGACAAGCACCTGATGCTGAGCAGCGTCGGTTTTATCCCCCACCACTTGTTTGAGTGCCGGATGAATATGTTCTAGAATTTCCGGAAGGTTTTCAGTCTTTCGGCTGGGGATAAGGTAGGTCTTGACGCTGCTTTTATAGGTTTTCAAAGGATGATCATTAGGAAGCTCTTTGTGTTTTTGAACATCCGCCAAAAATACCTCAAAGGGATCCTCTGTCTCGCCGTATTTTTTCGTAATGGCCTCGGCGAGTGTTCTGCTGCTGGTATATTCTCCAAACAACTTATCAACAATACCCCAAGCTTCGTCATACTGTTTGTTGGTGACATCATACCGCAAAAATTCGCCGAATCCTTCAACGCGATACTCCAGCGATCCTTTCGATTCCCGAAAATAGACACGCCCTTTACCGTCACCGTTTTGTTCCTCTTCTAGAAAGTACACCCGCACCGTTGATCCCGGTGATAGTAAATAGGGGCGATACAACCGATCAAAGTCATCTGCACTTAAACCCGTCCATTCCTCTAATTTTTTTTTGCCCTCATCGGAGAGTGTTTTAACAAAATAAACCCCGTCGTTTGTTCCCTTTGGCTTGTATTGATCTTTTTTATAAATATTAAATTCAATGTACATTCCTTCGGGAAAATCAGACTGCTCTGTCAAATCACCCGTTAGCGGCGTACATCGTTCGCATGCTGCCTTCACTTCAGCATCCACAACCCCTGTAAATGTTGGTGTGGTGCCGCCGCCACCTAAAAGAACATTTTTTACAGCACTAGGATAATCCCCGTTATTTGTTGTCATTCCTGTGGTGCTCCTTTGTCAGTGCCACCTCCCACTCTACAAAATATTAATTAAAATATCAACTAAATTATTCACCACTCCATCCCCCTTCCAAGGACCCCCCATGCACACTCTATCACCCCCCCCTCCCCCGCTCCTGTCCCATACCACCCTGCACGGGTGCAGCGACGCCGAGCTTGAAGCGTTCCTAAACAGTCTCAGCGACGACGCGGTGTTGTATTTGCAGCACTGCTGGCCGTTCTGGGCGCGGCAGAGCCAACTGCCGCCCCAAGACAACGACTGGTACGCCTGGGTCATCATGGCCGGGCGTGGCTGGGGTAAAACCAGAACAGGTGCGGAATTCATCCACGCCTACGCCGCCGCGCATCCGGGAAGCCGTCTCGCCCTCGTCGGGGAAACAAGTGCCGATGCGCGGGGGGTAATGATTGAAGGCGAGTCTGGATTAATGGCCACGGCAAAACCTTGGATGAAGCCGATTTTTCAGCCATCCCTGCGCCGCCTTGTCTGGCCAAACAACACCATTGCCGAATATTTCAGTGCCGAAGAACCCGATCAGTTGCGCGGACCACAGTTCCACGCCGCTTGGTGCGATGAGGTGGCCAAGTGGTACTACCCGGCCAGCCTCGATAACCTCCTGCTCAGCGTCCGTCTGGGCCAGCGGCCCTGTATCCTTGCCACCACCACGCCGCGCAAATCCCGGACGCTCCGCAACCTTCTGGCCATGCCGAGGGTTTTTGTTCAACAGGGAAAAAGCCGCGACAACGCCGCCAACCTGCCCGATGCCTTTCTCGAACAGTTGGAGCAAACCTACGCCGGCACCCGCATCGGCAAACAAGAATTGGAGGGCATACTGCTCAGCGATAACCTCCATTGCCTGTGGCAGCTCGACAGCATTGCCGCCCATAGGGTCAGCGCCGCCCCCGACGATCTCCGCGTCGTTATCGGTGTCGATCCCGCCGTCGGCCCCGGCACCACCGGCATTATTGCCGTCGGCCTGTGCATCAGCAACGGCCATGCCTATGTCCTAGAAGACGCCAGCACCGCCGCAAGCCCCGACACCTGGGCGCGGCGCGTCCTCCAGCTCTACCGCAAGTACAAGGCCTTTCGCATCGTTGCCGAGGTCAACAATGGCGGCAAACTGGTGGAGGAAATGCTCCGCACCGTCGCAGCGGGGGAACCCATTGCCCTGCGCGCTGTCCACGCTTCTGCGGGTAAAATCCCAAGAGCCGAACCCGTCGCCGCCCTGTATGAGCAAGGCCGGGTGCACCACGTGGGTATCTTGGAGAAGCTGGAAGATGAGATGACGGACTACAGCGCCGCCACCGGCCAAGCCTCCCCCGACCGGATGGACGCCCTGGTCTGGGCGATGACCGATCTGCTCATCCAGCCACGGAATAAGGGCGAGCCGAAGGTGAGGGGGGTGTAGGAAATAGAATATTGTTTCTCATATTATTTTTTGCTACATTATGCCAATGATTGCTGCCTCTAGCATTGCCCGGTATTTTTTGACCTTCTCTGTGCCAGAGCAGGAATCAGGCATCACGAACCTCAAGCTGCAAAAACTCTTGTATTATGCTCAGGGCTTGCACCTTGGCACCCAGAAGCAGCCTCTGTTTGAAGACACGATGGAAGCCTGGCGGCACGGCCCGGTGGTGCCGTCGGTGTATCAGGACTACAAACACCACGGCAGTGGGTTTATTCCCCGCCCGGATGATGTGCTGGAAACGGAGCTGCCGGGGCATGTCCGTGATTTGCTTAATTCTGTGTACGCCGTCTATGGGCAGTATGAGGCATGGAAACTGGCGGAAATGACTCATAATGAGGCCCCTTGGCGGGAGGCCGTCAACCGCGCCTTCAACGCGCCGCTGAGCCTTGCGGTCATGGAAGATTTTTTTGCAACAGAATCCTTGCGTATTAACGGTTATACGAAAGACGACGTTGCCCCTGCGGATCCAGAGTTTGTGGCATGGTGGAATTCACTGTAACCTATGGGCGAAGCTTTGCTAAGGCTCTGAAAAAACTGCACAGTGATAAGGTTGTGGCCGCAAAGGCCGCGCTGGAGATGTTTTTTGCCAACCGACATCATCCCTCCTTAAACTTTGAAGCCATCATCAACAAACCCCACTTCTACAGCATTCGCGTGAATCGAAAAATCCGCATCGCCCTGCGGATTGTGTGGGGTGATCATGAGCGTATTGTGTCTGTTGAAGTCATTGATATCGGCAACCACGACGACATTTATCGGCGGCGGTGAAGCTGGGCCATCACTGAAGCCGAGGAATAAGGGTGAGCCGAAAGTGAGGGGGGTGTAGGAAAGATGGCTGGCGCATTAGGGTTGCAAAAGCTAGTAATGGTTTTCTATAGGGATACTGAAAACATTAGTTTTAATGTCCCGCCGAATTCGAGTAATCAACCGGGTTCCTCGCGGGGTTTTGTTCCTAGAAACAACAGTGAACCCAATGTCCCGCCGAATTCGAGTAATCAAAACATTGAGTATACGAATAATTCAATTAATAATCCTCGTAATCCTCTCGATACAATATTCACCCGGGACGCTAATGCCGGCCCCCCTCCCCCGGGGGCGAAAATGTTAACCCCAGCCCAGATGCAGGCCGATGCCGCGGCGTATCAAACCCCCTCCAGCGGCGGCATGGGCGATGCCATGCACCATTTGGGGCAGGCGATGGGGGTTTTTGCTGCCGTGGGCGGGGCATTGACCTTAATGAATTGGAAGCATAACCACGTTCTCCAAAACACCACGGCTGCGTTGCGGACAGCCGCCGGGGCCACTGCCGCCTTTGGGGTTGCAACGCCGTTAGGTGTGGCGGCCGCAGCGGCCGATATTGCCTACAACATGACCGATAAAGCATTAGACAGCACAACCCAAGGTCGTGAGGCGGCGCGTCAGGCGTATCAAGCAGCAAAAGAACAAGGTAATGGCCTGAAGACTGGGGTCAAAGCCCTGCAGTTTGCGGGGGCAGAAGTAGCCTACCACAAAGCCAATGCCTTGAACTTTCATAAGAACCAAGAACGCCTCCATACCGCCGTGGAAACAACAAAACACGCCGTGAGCGGCACTGTTCACAATGCTTGCAAACAGCTACATACCGCATGGCAAGCTGCAAATAAGCCCATTGATGTTAAAAAAGAACGCGAGGCCGTGCAAAATGCTATAGAAACAGCAAAACACGCCGTGAGCGGCACCGTTCAAAACGTCCGCGACAGCGTCATGGCCTTCTTGCACTTTCGCTGGGGGAAACAGGCTTCAACTTGACGACCCAGCGTTCAACACCCCCGCCACCGTCCCATATGCCCCCTCTAACTCCGCCTCGGTGACACAATACGGCGGCATGAGGTAGAGGGTATTGTTGAGGGGCCGAAGCAGCAATCCCGCCGCCCAAAACCGCAGGCGCAGGGCGTGGCCCGCCGCACTGCCGTAGGCTTCATCGGCACTGAAATCCACCGCCGCGATGGTGCCGGTGATGCGGGGGTTGTGCAGCTTAGGACATGCCGCGAGCAATTCGGGGAGTAAGCGTCGATGCGCCGCCTCGATACGGGCTAGGGCGGGCTTCGCTTCGTGTAATAAAGCCAAGGATGCCACCGCCACGGCGCAGGCAATGGGATTGGCCGTATACGAATGCCCGTGGGCAAAGGCG
Organism: Holosporales bacterium; assembly: GCA_046338525.1. Taxonomy (GTDB): domain Bacteria; phylum Pseudomonadota; class Alphaproteobacteria; order JAJTHO01; family JAJTHO01; genus JBKCUA01. Next base: position 16,180 of record JBKDWF010000018.1, on the reverse strand, counting down.
GCACTAAAATCCTGCCCCAAAAACGCCGCAAACACATCGTGGGTGGCCAAGGTCACGGCAAGGGGCATCATCCCGCCGGTAATACCCTTGGACAGGCACAGCAAATCCGGGGTGAACCCCACCTGTTCAGTGGCAAATAGCGTCCCGGTGCGGCCAAACCCCGTCATAACCTCATCAAAAATCACCAGCCCCCCGGCGGCGCGAATGGTCTCACACCACCCCCGGACTTCGGGTGCCGGGTACATCCGCATTCCCCCCGCGCCTTGGACCAGCGGCTCTAGGATAAACCCGGCGAGGGTGTCGCCGTGCTGGGCGCAGTAGGCGGCCATAGCCTGTGCCGTTGGCTCCACGATATCCACCGGGGGCAGGTGTTTAGCAAAGGCGGTGAAAAAGCCGCTGCCTTGCCCCGCCGCCATCGCCCCAAAGGTATCCCCGTGGTAGCCGTGGCGCAGGGCCGCCAGCCGATGGCGGCGGGGCTGCCCCTTATTTTGCATGTACTGCAAGGCCATCTTGAGAGCCACCTCCACCGCCGTGGAACCGTTATCGCTGAAAAACACCCGGGCAAACCCAGGTGCAGCCTTGAGCAAGCCCTCGGCCAACGCCAGCGCCGGGGCGTGGACATGCCCAGCAAACAGGACGTGATCCAGCCTCCCCGCCTGCTCCGCCATGGCCGCCACCAACGCCGGGTGCCCGTGGCCGTGGAGGTTTGTCCACCACGAGCTAATCAAATCCAGCACCGGGCGGTCATGCTCATCATACAGATACGCGCCCTTGGCTCTTGCCACAGGAATAGGCGGCGGCGCAGCGGCATGCTGGGTAAACGGGTGCCAGAGGGGGGAGGGAGTCAGCATGAGGCGTGTTTTATAAGTATTAGATAAAGAGCTTTATACCACAATACCCTTTGCCTTGAAAAAACCCTCCAGCCTATCAATCAACGCAGGCAGATGATCCGCCACAATGCGCCATACCAGAGGATCTTCAATCTCGTCATAATCATGGGCAATCACGTTACGGCACCCAATAATTTGGGCCCAGGGAATATCGGGCAAGGAATCTTTAACCGAGGCATCTACTTTTTTAGCCGCTTCACCAATAATCTGCACAGCGTGGAGTAAAGCAAACCGCCGCAGTTGATCGTCAAAATAGGTTTCTTCCGTGTAGGACGCGGTAAACCGAACGGCGGCACGGGCATGCTCCAACATGTCCGCAAGATACTGCAAGTTATCCCGGTGCTCCCTCATAGATACACCGCTTCTTGCAAAATATACGGGGCCAAAAAACGCCGTAAGCGTTTTTTGTTCACCACATCAACACGGGGAATGCCTGTTTTATGTTGCAGATACAGCTGAATATCAACAATATCAAACAAAGAACAGTTGCCCGAATCCATGCTGTACAAAATATCCAGATCGCTGTCCTTATCGGCCTGCCCCCGCGCGTAACTGCCGAACACGCCCATTTCCGTGATGGGGTAGCGGGCCATCAGCTCGCCCTTTGCCTCCCGCAGAATCGGCATCAACTCCGCCAGTGTTTTGGTCATTGCCATACTTCATCCACATCAATAAGCAGGCGTTCCATGCAAACACTCCCTTATGCCGCAGGCGACGGTAGCACAGCAGCACGAAAAAAGCGATAACGCATCAATTCCCCTTGCCCTTTTTACCAAAAAAGGCTAGTATATACTAACCATATATACTAAAGGACATCCACCATGACCATCACCCAGGTGTTTCAATCCGGCGGCAGTCAGGCGGTGCGCCTGCCGAAAGCCTTTCGCTTTGCGGGTAAGGAGGTTTTTATCGCTAAAGAAGGCGATAAGGTCATCTTGTCGCCCAAGCCTTTGTCGTGGAACGACTATTTTGCCGAACCCGCCGTTGCGACGGACGATTTTCTCCGTGATCGGCAGGATACCCCGCCCCAGGAACGGGAACTATTTTAGGGGCACCTCTATTAACCTCATTTCTAGGGCGATTGGCGTCGTCAGGTCTATGCTCGCAATCCGCACGTACGTTTGAGTACGCTTACGTTTGCTCACATATACCATCCTAGCCACTCATCCCTATAAATGGGTTAATAGAGGTGCCCTTAGTGCCGTATTTGCTCGATACCGATACCTGCAGTTATATCATGCGCAACAAGCCATTGTCGGTGCTGGAAAAATTACAGAGCATCCCCATGAAAGATGTGTTTGTGTCGGTGATAACCGTGGCCGAACTGCGGTACGGGGTTGAAAAACGTGCTTCGCCCCGGCTGACCCAGAAAAGCGTGGATGTTTTTTTGGAGTACCTCACCGTCCTGCCCTGGGGGGAAGAGGTGACGGGGTGCTACGCTCGCCTGCGCCATGCCCTGCACACCCAAGGAACCCCCATAGGCAACATGGATTTGATGATTGCCGCCCATGCCCTTGCGGCGGGGCTTATCCTTGTTACGAACAACATCCGGGAGTTTTCAAGGGTGCCGGGGTTGACGGTGGAAAACTGGGCGGTTGATTAGGGCTGATTCACATCCCTCACGGTTACGCTCCATCTCGTCATAATCCATGGGCAATCACGTTACGGCATCAAAATGGTGCGCCCGAGATGATTCGAACATCCGGCCTAGCGTTTAGGAAACGCTTGCTCTATCCAGCTGAGCTACGGGCGCACACGGGATAGATAAACCAGAATCTTGCCTTCCCCACAATCCCCTCTAGGATACCCCTCTTATGTTCACCGCCATCCTCATCGGCTATACCCTTGGCTGTGTGCCGTTTGGCCTGTTGCTGACGCGGCTGGCGGGGGCGGGGGACGTGCGCTTGATTGGGTCGGGGAATATTGGCGCGACGAACGTGTTGCGGACGGGGAATAAGAAATTAGCACTGGCGACGCTGCTGCTGGACATGGGCAAGGGCGCGGCGGCGGTTGCCCTTAGCCCGCCGGAGACCGGCATGTGGGCGATGCTGGCGGCGGTGGCGGGGCACATATGGCCGGTGTGGCTTAAATTTCGCGGCGGCAAAGGCGTGGCAACAGCATTGGGCGGCCTGATGATCTGGTCGTGGCCACTGGGGCTTGTTGCTTTCATCTGTTGGCTGGTGGTAGCAGGGATAAGCCGTATTTCGTCCCTGGCGGCTTTATCGGCGTTTGCGGTGGTGTTATTGGTGGATCAGGGAAACTCAATGGCCTTGTGGGTGCTGGTTGTGGTGTTATTCTGGACGCACCGGGCTAACCTTGCACGTCTCTACAAAGGCACCGAACCAAAGATGATGCAACCCTGATGGAAGAAACAGAAACACTTTCCTGGCTACGTCTAAGCCGCACGGAACGGGTTGGCCCTGCTACTTTTCGTCGTCTGCTGAGCCAGTGGGGCAGTGCGCGGGTAGCCCTTGAAGCGCTCCCCGACATGGTGCGTCGGGGCGGCAGCGGCAAGCCGCTAACCAGCCTTTCCCCCTCTGAAGCCCAGCGGATCATCGCCGCGACAGAGCAGCTAGGCGGGGCGGTGGTTTGCCTACCCGATGCCGCGTACCCGGCCATGCTGCGTAGTGCAGAGGATGCGCCGCCGGTGTTGTTTGCCGCCGGACCATTGCGCCTTGAACACCGTCATGTGGTCGGCGTGGTGGGGGCTAGGAATGCTTCCCTCAATGGACAGAAATTTACAAAAATGCTGGCAGAGCAACTGGGGCAGCACAATATTGTGGTGGCATCTGGCCTGGCGGCGGGTATCGACACAGCCGCCCATCACGGAGCCTTAACAAAAGGCACCATCGCAGTATTGGGTTGCGGCCTTGATCGCTTCTACCCCGCAGAAAATAAAAAATTACAGGAAAAGATCATGGCCGAAGGTTTATTGCTCAGCGAATACCCCCCCGGCACCGCCCCCGCAGCCCGGCATTTCCCCCAACGCAACCGCATTATTGCCGGGATGTCTCACGCAGTGGCGGTAGTGGAGGCCTCGTTGCAGTCAGGGTCCCTCAACACAGCCCGTCTGGCGGGAGAATACGGGCGAGAGGTGTTTGCCGTGCCCGGTTCACCACTGGACCCCCGTTGCCAAGGCACCAACAAATTGCTGCGCGATGGGGCGCATTTGCTTGAAAATGCTGCGGATATTTTTCCCGTTTTGCCCAGACTCGACAACCGGCAATTGTTTGAGCAGCGATCCGCCCTGCCTTACCTCGATACCGTCACGGTGCCCGATGATGCTGCTCTGCGTACGGCGCAGGCCAGCGTGCTGACGGCCTTGTCGGCTACGGCGGTGACGTTGGATGAACTGTACCAAGCGGTGTGCTTACCCCAAGGCCTAGTGCAGTGGGTGTTATTAGAAATGGAACTGGCCGGGCGCATCGAACGCAGTCCCGGCGGCACCATCAGTCGTCTTTTTTAATAAGTATCATATAGGGTAGACTTGTGGATCTCTTTGCCTCTTCACCGACAACCCTCCCCTTGCCCACCAGACTGGCTGTTCTACCCGTACGCAACAGCATCATCTTGCCGGGGGCGCGCCTACCCATTCAGGTTGCGGTGCCAGCGCACCTGCCCATCGTGGATGCCGGACTACAACACCCGCACCGTCTTATCGGGATTGTACAAACCACCAATGACTCCGATGAAAACTTTTATTCCATCGGCAGCCTTGTCCGGATTGTCGCCTTTGAAGAAGTGGACGAGAGCCGCTACCATGTCTTTGTGCACGGTATCTCCCGCATTGAGATTCGTCGCCCGGTGGCCAACGCGAAAGTTATTAACACTTTCCATATTCGCACCGGGCTTTTTCCAGAAGACGGCATGACACTCAATACCCACAACATTGATCGCGGTCCTATTCTGGCAACGATACAACGGTATTTTACCAAACAACAACTACAGACCGACTGGGACGTCTTCCAATCTGCGCCACTGGATCGCATGATAACCATTGTGTGCATGATGTGTCCCTTCAGTGCGGGAGAGCGTCAAGCCCTCCTGGAAGCGGAAACCCTTTATGAGCGCATAAGCCTCGTGCTCTCCTTCATGGATATGGCCTGCCAAGGTATGGCGGGAGAGAGCGCAATGGCGCATTAACCTCTTGAACGCAAAGCGGTATAACCTCATTTATGGGGCGATTGGCATCGTCAGGTCTTTGAGTGACTTCAGCCTTCAGCCTTCTAATTTCTGGCTTCCGTTCTCGGCATTGTCACCATCACCAACAACCCCCCAAGCCCCGATCGCCCCAAGGCAATCTCACCGCCGTGGCGATGGATGATGTCCCGAGTGATGGCAAGGCCAAGGCCAACGCCGCCAGTTTTTTCGCCACGCGCCGGATCAAGGCGGGCGAAAGGCCGGAAGACTTCTTCATAGTAATCAGGGGGAATGCCAGGACCGTTGTCGTCGATGCTAAGGACAATATTGCTGTCCACGGCAACCACCACCATTTTAATGCTGCTGGCATACCGCTGGGCGTTGCTGAGGAGGTTTTCAATGCATCGGCGCAACTCCACGGGTCGCCCCTGCACCCACAGGGTCTTATCCGCCTGAACAACGACGGCAGGAAACCTGGCGGCTACTTCCCGCACCAAGGCAGTGATATCCAGTGTCCTAGACGCTTCCGGAGCAGCATCCGCAGCAAAATTCAGATAAGCGGTAATAATCCCATCCATATGGCGAATATCGCCGCGCATAGCGTCCAAATCATCATGATTTTTAGGGGTTTCGAGCAAATCAAGGTTCAGGCGCAGGCGCGCCAATGGTGTGCGCAAATCATGGCTCACCGCTGCCAGCATCAGAGCGCGACTGGAAACAAGACGCTGTACCCGGCTACGCATAGTATTAAACGCCTGCGTTGCTTGGCGCACCTCTTTTGATCCCGCCGGCTGCAACGCGCCAGGATCACCCCCCCGGCCAAAAACTTCCGCAGCCCGTGCCAGCCGCCGCAAAGGCCGAATCTGGTTACGCATAAAGAGGAGCGCGATGCTAAAAAGCACGCACGATAACCCCAAACTCCACAGCAAAAAGATATACGAAGTCGGGGTAAACAACCGCTTGCGGTTGACCTCCAGCCGCAACACGCTATCGGGTATTTTAATAAACGCAACAATGGTCTCATCATTTGTTGCCACCACCCGAACAGAAGTATTAAGGCGCGTACGCAAGGTACGTTTAAGCTGCACCGCGTAATACAAGGTTGATTCAGGCGACAGCGTCTCCCACGCTTCCGGCGGTAGAGCATTAAAAATAATATCAAACGTCCGCTGAGCATCAACAAAGCGCACCAAGCCATCGGGTTCTCGCAAGCCGCCTTGGTACACTTGCACCAAATACGCCATTTCCGAGGCCAGCCCCGCCGACAGCCGCCGGGTGACCTCATCCAAATGCCGATCATAAAAAACAATCGCCGTCGCCACTTGCAGCAACAGCAACGGCGTCAAAATAATCATGAGCGTTCGGGCAAACAATGTTTTGGGAAGCACATCTTTGATAGTGCGGCGGATGAACCGACGGCGAGAGAGGAGGTGTTTTAGCATGGCTGTCCCACCAGTTTATACCCCACGCCTCGAATACTCTGAAGTACAGCCGAATCGCCCAGCTTTCGCCGCAAGCGCGACACCGCCACATCAATGGCCCGGGTGTTGACGCCGCTGGCACTGGCCAGATCGTCCCGCGCCACCGGTGTGTTCAATTTGGCCGCGAGAGCATCCAGCAATGCCGCCTCCGCAGTAGTAAGCAGCACAGACCCCCCGTCCGCATCCATAAGTACCGCCCTGACCTTATCATAGCGTAACGCACCAAGGGTAATCTCCTTAACGGGAGCAAACTGTCGCTTCAATAACCGTTGCAGGCGCAGCAGCAATTCCTTCGGCTCAAAGGGTTTGCCAAGATAGTCATCGGCCCCGGCCTCAAGACCTTGGATGCGTTCTGGAGCCTCTCCTAAAGCGGTGAGCATGAGGACGGGGGTCTCTATCCCCTTGCCCCTCCATGCACTGAGCGCCGCCACCCCGTCCCGCTCCGGCAGCATTCGATCCAAAATCACCGCATCAAAGACAAATGTTTCCAGCAATACATCCGCCTGCATGCTATCTTCGGCGGTGTTTACCACATACCCGGCGTGATGCAGATACCGTCGCAAGAGTGTCCGCAACCGCTCATCATCATCCACAACAAGGATGTGCCCACTGTTTTTGTTCATGCCGATCATGAGGCTGGGTAGCACACTCATATACTCCTTGCACATGAAGAATGTGCGAGCGGTATAGCGCCCCCAAAAGGTAGATTGTTTGTGCGGGTATGCAACCGCCATTGAAAAAACAAAAAACTGATTGACAGAAAACCTATTATTTCTCTAAAAGACCGACAATTGTAAAAATCTTTTCTCTCAAAGAATGAAGAATTTTTATAAGGAATCCTCTCCATGCGCGCTGTTGTTCACGCTGAAGATCGCGATTTAGTAAAGCATTACCAAGACCTTCCCAGTGCCCAAGGTGCTGCCATTCGCTTTCGCGCCCCGCGCAAAGCAGCGGAAAAAGTTTTTCCCGGCCGCTTGCCGTCGGTGCATATTGGTGAGGTTGAGGCTCGCTTGGTGGATGCCAGTTTTTCGGGGCTTTCTATTGTCGCCTCCGATGCCAAAGCTACCAAACTTCCCGTCGGCAGCCAGCAGCCCCTGCGCCTCGAGATCGCCGGGCAGACTATTTTTTCCTCCAACTGCCGCGTGGTGCGGGAACAGCCCGACCGCCTTGGTCAAAAATTTGGCCTCGCGCTGGAGGGCGCGTTATTCTCTGAGGATGAAATCCGCCGCCGCTACGCAATGGCCCAGCTGAACGCCCGCCTGACCCAAAACCCAGCGGAGAATCTTGATCTGGTTCCGGTAGAATACCGGTTGTTCTGCGATGAGCTGCTGGTAACGCTGCGCTATTACCAGAAAATCATGACCTCTTTTGAGCAGGCCAATCCCAGCCCGGCTGAACAGGCCGAAGCCTTGGCCAACGCCGAACAGACCCTCATTGCCGCTTGGCCGGCCATTGCCGAACGCGGTAACGCCTTGATTGATACGATTGCCCTTCAGGGGCGCGCCGTTAAAAAAGCGGTAAAAGAATACACGGAAACGGTGCTGACGCCGGAGTTTTTGGGATCGCCTGCCTGGGCGCAATGCTACGCCAAACCCCTTGGGTATCCCGGTGATTTTAAGGTCATGCAGTATGTGTATGATAATGAAACCTTGGGCGAAAACCTTGCGGATAAACTGACGCATCGTTTTGCCATGTATGCCGGCTCGCACCTGCGCGATCGTCTACGCTTGGTGGGAGACGCAATTGTACAGCATACTGCCGCATACCCAACAAAAAAAGCATTGAATATTGTTGATGTTGGCTGCGGTATGGCATGGGAAATGAGACCATTACTGGAATCGGGCCTGCTTCCAGAGAACTCGAAAATGACTTTTATTGATCAGGAACTGCAAGTGCTGGAAGCACTGCACGGCAGTTTCACCCAAGATTTAACAAATCAACGCCGCAATGATGTTACTGTGGAAATACTACAGGCGAGTTTTATTGAATTGTTTGATTCGGCCAGTGCGGTGGCACATTTACCGCCCCAAGATATAATTTCAAGTCTTGGTCTTATTGATTATCTCTCTGATAAACGTGCGAGAAGTTTTGTTAAAGGATTGTACAGCAAACTGGCCCCTGGCGGATTGCTAGTAGTCACCAACATTCGCAATTCAACGCATCGACTGGAATGGGCTTTGGGTTATATTTTTGATTGGGATATGTACTACCGTACTGAGGAACAGATGCGGGCTATGGCGGTGGATGCTCCTGAAGCCGCTGTTGATGTGTTCACTGATCCCACGGGCAATGTGTATATTATGACGCTACGCCGCCCGGCGTGAACGATGAGTGATCCGTCGCCTTTTCGGTATAAACTTAAACGCCCTCACCCCACAAGGCCTATGGCTTCGCGGAGTGAGGGCGTGTTGAGAAAGAAAACATCTAGTTACCCCCCTCCTCCCCCACCACAGCCCCCTCCCGAACAACCCGTTCTTCCGGAAGCCATAATTTCACCGTAGTGCCAAACCCCGGCGTGCTGACAATCGCAAACCTGCCGCCGTGTTTTTCGGCCACGGTGCGAACAAAGGGCAGGCCGAGACCAAGCCCTTCGTCCTCACGCGTATAGGGGTCCGTCACCTGTTCAAAAGCCCGCGTCACCCGAGCCAATTGTTCCGGGGCAAGCCCCAGTCCCTGATCCTCCACATAAAACGCCACACCGCCGATTTCGTCATCCTGCACCCGCAGGCGCACCCGACCGCCGTTGGGGGTGAAACGCACCGCATTGCCCAGCACATGCCGCAGAGCCGCCGTCCACAATCCAATGTCGAGGCGTAGGCGCAACCTAGGGGCAATGTCCAACACAATCTTATCTGTTGCAATCCCCTCCTCTAGAATATGGGCCACGATCTGATCCGTGGTGATGGCCTCATCTTTCAGGATGGTATCCCCCGTGGTCAGGGCCGCATAATCAAGAATATTGGCGATGGTTGTAAGCAGCCTGTCCACACTATGAATAGCATCCTGTGCATGGGGAATATACGGGGCCACACTATCCCCAAAGAGTTTTTCCCTAACCATTTCCGCCATGCCCCGCATGGAAACTAGGGGCGTGCGAAGCTCATGGCTCATAAGAGACAGGAAATTGGATTTGGTGACGCTGGCCGCCTTGGCTTCTGTCGTGGCCCGTGCCAACAGGATATTGGTGACAAAGTTGACCCGTGCGTATAGCTCATGAAAATACACCGCTAGAAAAGAAAATACCGCCCCCACAAACATAAAGACCATATTGCTGATAAATTGTTGTTTATCAATGGAAATGATAGTGTTATTGAGAACAAAGTATAAAACAACCAAACTGCCGGAAAGTGGCATGGTCCTGCGAAAACTAATAAAAAACAACATTGTCCCGTAAAAAATAACGACATTAATGCCGTAAAAATAATTGGCCGCAACAAAAGTATCGCCAAAAACCATCATTAACTCTACCGAAACACCAACAACCCAGACATTTATTATTGTAATAGAACGCTGGTATTTTTTCAATATATCAAAGCATAAAACAACGGCATTAAATACAACAATCGGCATCCCGACAACAAATCGAATAATCCAGATAGTCTGATAATTCGCCGCAACATAATAATCGAGAATACCAAACAAACCATGCGTCATAATTGCAAGAATAGACAAAAACTGTAGCAACGACTTCTTCGACGCGTAAAAATCCTCATTAAACTGATCTTCCATGGCCCGTTCATGAAAGCGCAGGCTCCAAGGACTCAAATACTCCTTAAAAGAAGCATCGGTGCCGGGAATATCGGGAAGGATTTTTAGCATTTCAGCCGCTGGCCTTTTTGACCTTTGCCTCGGCAAGCAATCTTGCCGCCTCCCCTAACATCACTTTAATATCCGACGGCTTGGGCAAAATGTGATCAGCGCCAATAGTTTGCAGGTCTTTCCACTCCTCCCCCGAGACAAAAGCCGTGCACACCAATACCGGGATGCTACACAAATCCGGATCAGCCTTGATGCGCCGGGTCAGTTCTGCACCCGAAATACTCGGCAGGCCTATATCCATCAAAATCAAATCCGGGCGCTGTTTTGCAATGGCCGGCATCACATCCTTACCATCAAGAATGGGGATGGTCTGGTACCCGGCGTGTTCAAAAATAGTGCAGAACAGCCTGTTGCTTTCAGGCCTATCTTCCACCACTAGAATAATGGCTGGATTATCCGACATAACCGCACCATGCAAGAAAAAGATTAACGATTTTATAATACTAAGCAATCCCAAGCAATTAGCAACATCTAATTGCTACCTGCGGAAGATACATCCTAAACGCGCGTTTTCACCGCGTCTGCAAACGCCGTGACTAAAGGGTGCAGGGTGCTTTGGGATGTTTTCCAAGCTGCACGATTGACGATGAGGCGACTACTGATGGGAACGATGCGTTCAAACTCTTCCAAGCCGTTGGCTGCTAAAGTCGCACCACTGGAGACTAAATCAACAATAAATGGGGCAAGGCCAAGGCTAGGGGCAAGTTCCATTGCACCGCTCAGCTTGATGCATTCCGCCTGAATCCCCCGAACCGCAAAGTGCCGGCGCGTGAGATTGGGGTACTTTGTGGCCACACGGACGTGAGACGCACTGGTGAGCAGCCCTTTAGCCTCCGGCATCCCGGCCAGCGACAGGCGGCAATGGCCAATGTTCAAATCCACCGGGGCGTAGAGGTCTTCGGCCCCCGTTTCCAACAACACATCTTGGCCGGCCACGCCCAACTGGGCACCGCCAAAAGCCACAAACGTCGCCACATCAAAAGAACGTACCAAAATCAAGGACAACCCCGGCCAACTGGTAGAAAACCGGAGCCGCCGGGTTTTGGAACTAAAAAATTCCGCTTCTGGAACGATGCCCGCACGCTCAAGGAATACTGTAAATTCAGTGAGAATACGGCCTTTGGGCAGGGCGAGGGTTAGGGGCATGGTTATTAGTGGTGAGTGGTGAGTGGTTAAGGGTGAGTAGTGAGTAGTGAGTGGTGAGTGGCGGACAGGAAGAAGATTGTCAAGTTTACAAAAAATCTTCCAGAATAAAACGATGAATACTCCACCATTCCCTACTCACCACTCACCACTCACCACCAACCACTCACCAAAAATGGCGGGAGTGACGGGGCTCGAACCCGCGACCTTCGGCGTGACAGGCCGACGCTCTAACCAACTGAGCTACACCCCCGTTTGGGACAGGGAATTGTGGGTATCGGGAAACAAGACAAATGTCAATCATTATGGCAAGGCATTATGGCAAGGCATTATACCGCATGCGCGTAGGAGACTCCCGTCAAGCACAACCCCATCGCCGGGGCGGTCATGCCCGCCGCCCGGCGATCCCGCGCCGCCAGTATATCCGGGATTGCCGTAGGGTGCAAAACCCCCTTCCCCACCATCACCAAGGTGCCCACCATATTTCGCACCTGATGGTGCAAATACGATTTAGCCCTAGTATCAAAAAAAATTGTGTCGTCTACAACCGTCATTTCCAACGCATCGAGGGTACGCACCGGGCTAGGGGCCTGGCACTGGGTAGCCCTAAAACTGGAAAAATCATGACGTCCAATAAGATGCTTCGTTGCCGCTCGCATGGCTTCCACATCCAGCGGCTTCGTCACTTCCCACGCCTGACCCGCCCGTAAGGGAGACGGCGCGGGGTGATTGATAACCGTATAGCGGTAGCGGCGCTCGCTCGCGTCAAACCGGGCGTGCAGGGTATCCGGCACCACCGCCGCCCGGCGCACCGCCAGCGGCCAAGGCCGCACCAAGGCATTGAGGCTCTCACACAGGCGGTGCGGGGGGTGATCCTTGCGTAAATCGGCGTGAACGCACTGGCCGCTGGCGTGCACCCCGGCATCTGTGCGCCCCGCCGCGTGGATCGTCACCGCATCGGTATTGAGAATCGCTAGGGCATCTTCCAACACCCCCTGCACTGTAGGCAGGCCATCGCCCTGACGCTGCAAACCATGAAAGGCCGCGCCGTGGTATTCGAGGGTGAGGAAATAGCGGGGCATTTTTAAGGAAGGTCTCTAGCAACCGCCCTCACCCCTGCCACTCTCCCGGGGGGAGAGGGGTGATAAGCGTCCTCCCCCAATCCTTCTTCCGCATCCAACATCCGCGTCATTTTTTCCAAAGAGTAATCAGCAATCCCGCTGTTCTCCCCTTCCATCAATGCATCGTCCAACGCTTGAAGCCACCACATCCCCATCCTCTACCAAAAACCAACCTCCAGCACAATCAGGAACTCCCCATGAAACCCCTCTCACCCACCCTGCTCAGCCATTTAGCCGGCGGCGTTACCACTCTTGCCCTGTGCGTGCGGGTAGTACGCCGGGATCGTGCGCGCCTTGGTTTTACCAGTTTTGACAAGGACATTGTCATGGACGGCCTTACCTACCGCGCCGACAGCGGCCTGCGCCCCAGCGCGGCGGAAAGCACCGCCGATCTGCGGGTGGATACCATCGATCTCGCCGGGGTACTGCGGAGCAGCGCCCTGACGGAAAGCGACCTTCTCGGCGGCCTGTACGACGGCGCAGCAGTGGATATCTTCCTCATCAACCATCAATCCCCACCGTCGGTACCAGATGCTACTAATACCGTGTGGCTGCGATCGGGCAGCATCGGCGAAGTACGCCAAACCGGCAGTGCCTTCATCGCCGAAATCCGTGGCCTCAGCGAGTCTCTTAACCGTGCCCCCTTCGCCCTGTATAGCCCCACCTGCCGCGTCAAACGGCTGGGGGGCAACCGCTGCAATGCCTCCTTATCCGCCCACACGTTTACCTACACCGTGGCCAGCATCATCGATACCCGCCGCTTCACCCACAGCGCCGCGCCCAAGGCCGACGGCTTTTTCCAATACGGCACCGTGACCTTCAGCGGCGGGATTGAGGGTGTCGTGAAAAGCTACACTGCTGGGGTGATAGAGCTTATCGATCCCTTGGTGGTGAGTCTGGGCACATCCTTCACCGCTGTGCGGGGCTGCGACCGCAGCTTTGCCACCTGCAAAAGCATCTTTGGCAATGCGACCAACTTTCGCGGCGAACCGCCGGAGTTATTGCCCGGGGTGGATCGGTTGGTGGGGGGGTAGGAACTGCTATGGCTGCCGCACTGACACCGCTTCAAAAACAACGCTGCTCACCAACGGCTCTGGCAGGACAGCGTTCACAAGCTCTTTCAATCGCTCTTTCGCATAGGCATCATCCATAATGACCGGAGCATTTTCGGGATAAAGATCAAAGTACTGATTCAAAAACTGCACCACCACATTCTGAATTACCGGACGATAGAGAACCATTATGTTATTTTGATCCGTGGTTGCCTCTCGTTCTGGGACTTCAAAAGCAATATTAGCGGCAAAAATCATGATTACCCGGCCATGACGGATCGTAGAGATTGATACCCCAGGTAACTTCGCGAAAGCCGTTTTCATGGGTGGCGGTGGTGGCGGCGGTGGCGGCGGCGGCGGTGCTTCTACTGGCATCATTTTTTCCCCCAATCCCACCGAGGCCAGCATCTTACCCAATTTATCCTCAGCCACCATTTTCTTCATCGGCCCATACCCCACCAGACCAATAACACCCAGCAAAAGTAAAATAATACCGATATACAAAAGGCGCATGGCTGAATTTTATCCACAAACACCTAAGATTTTGTGAACTTTACTCCTTGCACATGAAGAATGTGCACGGGATTCGCTCAAGCGCCGCGCGGGCTGTACCGCTCGCAAGATTTTTAGGGAAATCTTCATGTGCGAGCGGTATTGCTTTTTTAAGCGATTATGGTAGCGTTTTTGGGTCATGGACACCCTCACCCGCCAACCCCACCACGTCAGCAAGCCCGACTCCCCCCGCCAACCAAAGCCCGATTGGATTCGCGTCAAAGCCCCGACCTCACCAGAATACCACGAAACACGAAGGATTGTCCGGGATCATAAACTAAACACGGTTTGTGAAGAGGCGGCCTGTCCCAATATTGGCGAATGCTGGGCGAAAAAGCACGCCACGTTCATGATTTTAGGCAGCATCTGCACCCGCGCCTGCGCCTTTTGCAACGTGGCCACGGGGCGGCCTGACCGCCTCGACCCGCATGAGCCGGACAATGTCGGCAGCGCCGTTGCCAAAATGGGCCTGAGCCACGTGGTCATCACCTCCGTGGATCGCGACGACCTCGACGACGGTGGTGCCGGGCACTTTGCCGCCACGATTAGGGCCATCCGCACCGCCGCACCGGACACCACCATTGAAATTCTCACCCCGGATTTCCTCCGCAAAGAAAAGCACATTGAAACCGTCGTCGCCGCCCGCCCCGACGTATATAACCACAACCTAGAAACGGTGCCCCGGCTGTACAGCAGCGTCCGCCCCGGGGCACGGTATTACAACAGCCTGCGCCTCCTCGATCAGGTCAAACGCTTTGATCCCTCCATCTTCACCAAATCCGGCATCATGGTGGGCTTAGGGGAGACCAAGGAAGAAATCTACCAAGTCATGGACGATCTGCGTTCTGCTGATGTCGATTTTCTCACCATCGGTCAATATCTTCAGCCAACTCCAAAACACCACCCCGTGGATCGCTTTGTCACCCCGGATGAGTTCCGCGCCTATGCCCAAATGGCGACAGGTAAAGGTTTTGCCCTGGTGGCAAGCTCACCCCTGACCCGCTCATCGTACCATGCGGACAGTGATTTTGTGAAGTTGCGGGAGGGGCGGCGGCGCAGGAGGGCGTTCTAATGGCAATTATTGACATTTTTTGACACTCCATGCTATACTGCATGCACCCTGAAAGGATGCACACCATGAGCAACAGCTTAAACATCCAGTTGACTACCGAATTGCGCCGCTATGTAGATGAGCGTGCTAGCGACCATGACGTATACGCAACGCCCAGTGAATTTGTGCGCGACCTCATCCGTAAGGATCGCGCCCAGCGGATTGCCGGCGGCGTTATCCAAGGCTTGCGTGAAATTGGGCAAGGTAAATCCGTAAAAAAAACCGCTATGGATATTTTTAACGAGGAATAGAGCCGTTGCCACGCCACTATTTTCTCTCTCCGACCGCCACTACTCATTTGCGTGAACATAAGCGATGGTCACTAGAACACTTCGGCCATGCCACCACGAAAAGATATTTTCAAGATTTGGATAAGGGCTTTCAGTATATCGCCGACAATCATGAACGCTTCCAAGTGCGCCCCGAACTAACACGCACAACGGGCGTTTGCATTTATCCCATCAGGAAACATTATGTCGTTTTCATTCCTTTAAAAAACGGCATACATATCGCCGATGTACTTGGACAAGCACAAGACATCCCTAATATTTTAAGCGAGAGCGCAGCGGCATTCCAGCGGGAAATAGCGCAATATAGTGCTAAAAAAAGCCGGAAGCGTGATTGAGGATGGGCTATGCATGCAGAAATAAAGCGCGCCCAGCCGAGAGGAAAAATTTGCAAGACTAAACTATTTTTTGCAGTTCAAAAGCGGGATCACAATTTACGTCAGGGCCAAATCATGAAGACATTTGAGACAAACCGCTGAGTAAAGTGCGAAGGAAAGAATCGTTCCAGCCGATTAGTTTTCGGAAGCCTGAGACAGACCGCCTTTTTGGTCGATTTTTCTGAAGGATGTTGAGGGCAATATGGC
>JBKDWF010000067.1:0-4003 GCA_046338525.1 Holosporales bacterium | reverse complement strand
GGCTTCGCCCCGCGCCGGGCGCGGCTCGCGCTGCGCTCCCGCCCTTGACCCAGTCTCTCAGCCGCCTGTATCTCCTCTACCAGAAAACAATGCATTATTTCAATCTATTACGAAGTGTTGCACTTCGTTTTGGAAACCGCCAGTGATTTATATCATATTTATTCTACTTTGTAAAGAATCATCACCATATTGAATTCACTTGCAAAAAGCTCAGTGCCTAGAATTATAAGGTTTACGCTGTCATCCCTCGCAAGACGAACGGCAAAATCCCGCCGTTTGTGTAGTAGCCTACTTCATCAGCAGTAAAGATACCGCGGCGGACGGTGATATTTTCACTGGCCCGGTTGGCCCGGTGCCGCTCTAAACATACGCCGCATTCTTCGCCAGATTCCTCGCAATAGCCCCCTCCCAGCGATCGCCGTTGGCGAGGAGTTTGTCTTTGTTGTAGAAGAGTTCTTCCCGGGTCAGGGTAGCAAACTCGTAGTTCGGGCCTTCGACAATGGCATCCACGGGGCAGGCTTCCTGGCAAAAACCGCAATAGATACACTTTGTCATATCAATATCATAGCGGGTGGTTCGGCGGCTGCCGTCTTCCCTTGGTTCGGCCTCGATAACAATGGCCTGGGCGGGGCAAATGGCCTCGCACAGCTTACAGGCGATGCAGCGTTCCTCGCCGCTGGCGTAACGGCGCAGGGCATGCTCACCCCGGAAACGCGGGCTGAGCGGTCCTTTTTCATAAGGGTAATTTATAGTCACCTTTGGTTTAAAAAAATAACGCAAAGTCAAGGCCATGCCGGAAAGTAATTCCAGCAATAAAAAGGCTTTTGGCGTACGAAACGCCCTTGTAATACTCATCCTTGCCCCCATGTAACCCACGCACCAGTTAAAACCACCATCACCAGACTTATTGGCAAAAACACCTTCCAGCCTAGGCGCATCAACTGATCGTACCGGTAGCGCGGAAATGTCGCCCGCACCCATAAGAAAACGAACAGTACCATGGCCACCTTGAGGATAAACCAAATAAACCCCGGCACGGCCAGAAATAGGGGAATGCTCAGCGGCGGTAGCCAGCCGCCCAGAAACAGAATAGTCGTCAGCCCGGCCATGAGAATCATGTTGGCGTACTCGCCCAGGAAAAACAGGGCAAAGCTCATGGAAGAGTATTCAACAAAATACCCGGCCACCAGTTCCGACTCACCTTCGGGCAAATCAAACGGGGCACGGTTGGTTTCGGCAAGGGCGGAAATGACGAATACCACAAACATAGGCAGTAGAGCCACCGCGTTCCACATCCCTTGCTGCGCCTCGACAATGGCCGTCAGGTTCATGGAACCGGCCAAGAGCAGCACGCACACCAAGACAAAGCCAATAGAAACCTCATAGGAAACCATTTGCGCCGCCGAGCGCAACGCGCCCAAAAAGGCATACTTAGAGTTCGATGCCCAACCCGCAATAATAATACCGTACACGCCGAGTGAGGAAATCGCAAACAAGTACAAAATACCAAGGTTAATATCGGCAAGAGCCAAGCCCTTCTGCACCGGTATTACCGCCCAAGCTGCAAAAGCCAAGGTAAAGGTAATCATCGGGGCGAGGATAAACAAAAACCGGTTGGCCGCGCTGGGGATAATCGTCTCTTTTGAGAGAAGCTTTAATCCGTCGGCAATGGGTTGCAGTAAGCCAAACGGACCAACAGTATTGGGGCCTTTGCGTAACTGCATCGCCCCAATCACTTTGCGTTCTGCTAAGGTTAAGTACGCCACCGCGCCCAGCAACGGCAGAATAATCGCCACAATGCCCAGCAAAATTGGAAACACCACACCGATAAACGTTTCCATTTACGCCGCCTTCCCTAGGCTCGCTTGCAACGCCGGCAGAACATCCCGGGTGCATTGAGCCATCGTTTTCGAAACTCGGCTAATAGGATCGGTCATGTAATAATTATCAATGGGGTATGCAAAAAGAGCTTCACTAACAATGCCCTTAGCGTGAGGTGCCGTCGGTAACACTGAAGGCAGAGCCTCATCCATCGCCTCTAGAGCGGGAATATCTTTAATCAACGCTGCCAAAAGGCCAGCGCGGTCACTAAACGGCAATTTTACTCCCAAAACACTAGCCAGATCGAGTATAATATCCGTATCAACCCGGGCCTCACCCGGTGGCGGTACGGCGGCTTGAGCCTGCTGAGCACGACCTTCAGTATTGATATAAAAGGAATTTTTTTCGGTGTAAGCCGCGCCGGGAAAAACGATGTCTGCAACAGATGCCCCAGCGTCGCCATGGTGACCTTGATATATCACAAAAGCATCCTTAAGCTTGGCCGTATCAATTTCATCCGCTCCTAATAAATAGACAATTTTAATAACGCCAGCCGCCGCCCGGGTAAGAATCAATTTCGTATTAGCCCCATCAGACCCTGGTAAAAATCCAGCATCGAGTGCGCCCACCCGCCCAGCGGCGATATGGAGAATATTATAACCGTTCCAGTCGGGGCGCAGTGCCCCTACCTTGCTGGCAACAGCATAAGCCGTAGCAACAAGAGCTTCACTGTCCGGGCGTTGTAAGGCAGCCTGACCGAGGATAATCGCGGGGTTTTTAGCCCCTTTCAGGAAGGTCACCCCTTCCGTTGCCAGCACTGCCGGACTAGTGCCTAGATGTTTGTATGGATAGGTTAAATCCAAGGGTGCGCCGATGACAGCAATTTTTAACTTCCCACTGAGCCAACGCTTGCGAATCCGGGCATTAAGCAGCGGCGCTTCCCAGCGCGGGTTACTCCCCACCAACAACAAAGCATCAACCTGTTCAATTCCAGCAATACCAGTATTAAACAAATACCCACTCCGCCCTTGAGCAGCACTCAATATATTTCCTTCGGGACGACAATCTCGGTGCGGAGTACCAAGACAATCCAACAACACACGCAAGGCATAGACACTCTCAACATCGACCAAATCCCCGGCTATGGCGGCGATTTCATGAGGGCGCACCCCGCGCAAGGCGGTAGCGGCATGTTTGAGTGCCTCATCCCAACGCACAGGGACAAGCTGACCGTGACGACGCACATAAGGCCGATCAAGACGCTGGTATTTGAGGCCATCGCAGGCGTGGCGCCCCTTGTCGGCCAGCCATTCTTCATTGATGTCTTCATGCAAACGGGGCAACACCCTAAGCACTTCGGAACCCCTGGTATCAATGCGGATGTTGCTTCCCATAGCATCCATCACATCAATAGATTCGGTCTTACGCAACTCCCACGGCCTAGCGTTGAACGCATACGGACGACTGGTCAAAGCACCAACCGGGCAAAGATCAACGATATTGCCGGACAACTCCGATGCAACCGCTTGTTCTAAAGTAGTAATCTCTGTCAACTCTCCGCGACCAATTGCCCCCAAGGAATCAACCCCGGCAACGTCTTCGGAAAAACGGACACACCGAGTGCAATGAATGCACCGCGTCATAATAGTTTTAATAAGCGGTCCCATGTATTTTTCCGGCACAGCCCGACGCGTCTCCAGCGTTCGGCCAGCGTCCTTGCCGTAGGCCATGGCCTGATCCTGTAAATCACACTCGCCGCCCTGGTCGCAAATTGGGCAGTCCAGCGGGTGGTTAAGAAGAAGGAGTTCCATCACCCCTTCCCGCGCTTTTTTAACCAACGGCGTGTTGGTACGAATCACCATTCCCTCGGACACCGGCATGGCGCACGATGCCACAGGCTTTGGTGCTTTTTCCATCTCAACCAAGCACATACGGCAGTTTCCAGCGATGGCTAACCGCTCATGGTAACAAAAACGGGGAATCTCCACCCCCGCCAATTCGCACGCCTGAATGACCGTCAGGCCAGCAGGAACATCAAGGGTTTTTCCGTCAATGGAAAGGCTCGGCATGGTGCTCTGCTAAAGGATATTTGCCCGCACCGCAAGCGGGGATTTTCAGGGGGATGGCGGTTTCCAAAACGAAGTGCAACACTTCGTAATAGATTGAAATAATGCATTGTTTT
>JBKDWF010000043.1:0-5547 GCA_046338525.1 Holosporales bacterium | reverse complement strand
CCATGATGGTATTCAACACGCGCGGAGTTTTTTCTACAGGCACCCTCACCACTGCCCCTCTCCCCAGGGGCTACCCTATGCTCACAAGTCATAAAATTTGGCTCTTTTCCAGCATTAGCGGGGTACAACGCCGCTGCCTATTGCCCCCTTCTCCCGCGCAGCGGGGGAAGGTGAGGAAGGGGGTGTTTAAATCTATAAAAAACAATGATTTATTCTCGTGCTTTTCACCCCCTCCCCGGCCCTCCCACGCAAGCGGGAAAGGGGGCTACACCGAGCACTTGAACAGTTGTGTGCATAGGGTAGCCCCTTGGGAGAGGGGCAGGGGTGAGGGCCTTTCCGCCACACTATTGTTCTTCTTTTTCCTCATCTTCTTATCCTTCTCCGCCCAGGCACAATCAACATCCCCCTCAGCAACGGACAAGATCGCCGAGGTTGCAGGCAAGGCCGCCACTACCGCCGTCAACCTCGTCCAATGCGTCGTCTGTTCCACCGTGGAATCGTACCTGATGGGCGGGCTGACCATGCATGAAAAGTATTTCACCGCCTTTGCCAATGGCACCCAGAATCTGGTGGCGGTGATGTTGGTGTTGTGGATGCTGATGGAGCTGGCGAAAATGCTAACTCCATTCACTCCACTGGATCGCATCACTAAGCTGTTCAACGGGGTGTTTAACCGCTTTAGCTTTGCCATTCTCGCCGTGCTGGCCATGCAATCGCCAAAGACATACCTAGATTACATCTTCTACCCCATTATCAAAACAACCCTGGCGGCCAGCGGCGCGATTTTAGACAGCACAGCGAAAATTTCTAACCCAAGCTCTACCATCGGTCTTGGCTGCGCTACGCTGCTCAAAAACACCGACCCGAAGCAGGCCATTGTCAAATCCCTAAGCTGCCAGACTGCTTATGCTCAAGGGCAAATCGGCAAGCTGTTTGAAATAACCCGCAATGCCATGTTTGATGAAATTGGAGTTAATTGGGACACCTACAAAAAACAGGCACTGGGACAATTGTCGGCTTTAGGGACTTTTCAAAGCTGGCTTAATGGCTTTCGCAATCTCTGGAATACCGCTACATCATCGGGAAAAAATCTTGTCGATCTGCTGCTACGCGTAGTGGTGATGTTTGTCGTCATGTTCATCTACGCATGGGTGTTGTTCATCTACCCCCTGCGCTTGGTGGGTTTGGTGTTTCAATGGGGAATTGTCACGTTGTTTTCCCCGATTCTTATGGGGACGTTTGTGTTTCCCTCCCTCCGCCAGACCGGCATGGCCGGACTTAGGGGGCTTGGTCATGGGGCGATGACGCTCTTAGTGTTATCTCTGTTTATTGGTATTATTGCCGCCGTGGCCAACCAGATTGCAACCGATGTGTCCAACTTCAAGGATATGTTTGCCACAACCGGCGACGCTCAGGCGGCAACGAAAAATTACCTCGTGTTCCTCGTCAACGGCATGGTGATGCTGTACATGCTTAACCAAGCCCCCAATGTCGCCAATATCTTTTTCCGCAGCAGACTCTTCATCGATGCCGGCGAAGGAATCCTCCAATCCATCAAAGGGTTCTTCATGTTCGCCCTGAATTTCGTCCCCGGCGGCACGGTGGTGCAGGGCGGGTTGAAGGTGCTGGGGGTGAAATAAAAAACTTGCGTTAATTAAATAAAATTAGTATGTTTCTTTAAGATGTTTGGTTTATACGCTATTGTAGCTCAAATAGTTCTCCAGATCGCCAAGGGACAGCAACTTAAAACGGCGTTTAACTGGGTGGTGGATGATGGTGGAATTCTCGGCGATAAAAATACCACTTCGTTTCTAAAACAAACTAATACCGCAGGTCGCTAAACAAATTTCCCCCAACCCAAAAAAATTATTCCCAACCCCGTAAAAACGTGTATAAGCGTGATTGAGTCTGCGACGTGAGTCCGTAACAAGGTCCTCATGAAAGCACCATAAAGGTTGGTTTTACCCTCAAAAGTAAAAACAACACCTGAAAGCTGGATTGGTCTGTTGCTTGCCAAGGCTAACAAAATCAGTCAAAAGACTCGACTTTTGGGTTTTAACTTTTATGGCGTGGGAGCGCACCTATGGTTGCAGTACACTCAATGAGCGCAAATGCGCGCATCTTACATCGTCCTGTTGACGTTGCCCCAGTGGCGCGCCCTGTCGTCGTGCCGGTGCAAACATCGGCCAGCGATGAAAACAAAGATTATTTTATTGAGGAGAACGGCCTGCGCTACGCGGGTCGGCACCTTATCCTCGACATCTGGAACGCCGAACGCTTGGATGAGCTTGAACATGTAGAACAAGCCCTGCGGGAGGCTGTCACCGCTGCTGGTGCAACCTTACTCCACATCCACCTGCACCATTTTACCCCCAACGGCGGTATTTCCGGCGTGGCGGTGCTGTCGGAATCCCACATCTCCATCCACACCTGGCCGGAAAAGGGCTATGCGGCTCTGGACGTGTTCATGTGCGGCGACGCAGTCCCTGCCCGCACCGTGGCCGTATTCCGCAAGGCTTTCGGGGCAGATTGCCATGTCGGGCTGTCGGAACTAAAGCGGGGTCTGCAGGTCTAATCGGTTCTTGACACCGACCGATTCTGCGCTACCACACCTTATAATATGCGTTACCTTCCCCACAGTGCCAGTGATAGGGTCGCCCTTTGTGCCGCCGTTGGCGTAACGAACACCGATGCCTTGTTTGCCGATGTGCCGGAAGCGGCGCGTCTAAAGTCCCCCCTGCCCCTCCCCAGCGCAGCAGGGGAAGCAGCGGTGGCACGGGCTTTTCAACGCTGGGCCGGCCAGAACGCCCACAACCAATCGCACCTGTCGTTCCTTGGCGCAGGCATTTATAACCACCATATTCCGGCCAGTGTTGATGCGTTGATCCAACGCGGCGAATTCCTGACCTCCTACACGCCCTATCAGCCGGAAATTGCCCAGGGTACCCTGCAATACCTGTTTGAATTTCAGACTCAGGTGGCAGAACTTACGGGGATGGAGATAGCCAATGCCTCACTCTACGATGGTTCCACCGCTTGCGTAGAGGCTGTACAGATGGCCATGCGGGTGACGGGACGGCGCAAAGCGTTGCTGTCCACCGGTTTGCATCCCGAATATCGTCAAGTAGTAGAAACATACGCAAAGACAACGGGATTTCAGACTTCTACAAGCGAATCTTTAGGTGATGCATTAACCGATGATCTGGCCTGTGTTGTCGTGCAATACCCTGATTTTTTTGGTGAACCCCACGACTACCGCACCCTGACCGCCGCAGCGCATGCCAAGGGTATTTTAGTAGTGGCAGTAGTCACGGAAATTCTAGCTCTAGGGCTTTTAGAGCCTCCGGGCATTTGGGGTGCAGACATTGTTGCTGCCGAAGGGCAATCTCTTGGGAATATGCCCAACCTTGGCGGCCCACACGTTGGTCTTTTTGCCTGTCGCCTGCAGCATTTGCGCCAGATGCCGGGACGCCTGTGTGGTGAGACGGTGGATGCCGACGGCAAGCGCGGCTTCGTCCTGACCCTCTCCACGCGGGAACAACACATTCGCCGGGACAAGGCCACCAGCAATATCTGCACTAATTCAGGACTTTGCGCCCTTGCCTTCACCATTCATCTAAGCTTATTAGGCAACAATGGCCTGGGCCGCTTGGCCGAGGTTAACCACGCTCATGCCTGCCTTTTGGCCGACGGCTTGGCAAAGCTTCCGGGCGTCACCATAAAAACAAAAAGTTTTTTCAATGAGTTTGTTGCATCTTTTCCTGTATCGTGTGAAGATATTATTACAAGCCTTTTAAAAAAGAACATTTTAGCTGGAGTGCCCCTGGCTCGGTTCTTCCCGCATCGACCCAATGATCTGCTCATCGCCGTGACTGAACAAACCGATGCCGCTGCTATTGATGCCTATATTGCCGCCGTGAAGGAGGTTCTCTAAATGCTCCCCTCCTCCAAAGGACTACAGTTTGAAGAACCACTGCTGTTTGAACTGGGCACCCCAGCGGACAGCAACCACGGCGTGGACATCCCCCCACCACCGGTTCACACGCCGCGCCTAAATGGCTTGGCTAGGCGCACGCCCCCTGCCCTACCCAACGTGAGTGAGCCGGAAGTGGTACGCCACTTCACCCGCCTATCCCAGAAAAACTATTCCATCGACAGTGGTTTTTACCCCCTCGGTTCGTGCACCATGAAGCACAACCCACGCTTGAATGAAGCTCTCGCCCGATTGCCCGGCTTTGCCGCCGCCCATCCATACCAGCCGGACAGCACACTTGAAGGTGCCAAAGCCGTCATGACCGAACTGGGGCGCTGGCTGTGCACCCTCACCGGTATGGCGGCGGCTAGTCTATCCCCTGCCGCCGGTGCCCACGGCGAATTTTGCGGCATGATGACCATCCGCGCCGCTTTGAACGCCAAGGGTCGCACGGCCAAAACCGTACTTGTCCCTGAATCTGCCCACGGCACCAACCCCGCCACGGCGGCGGCTTGCGGCTTTGTTGTCCGCAACATCAAGGCCGAAGAAGATGGCCGCGTTTCCGCCGCCACGGTGCGCGAGCATATCAAGGCCTGCGGCGATGATGTTGCCGCTATCATGCTCACCAACCCCAACACCTGTGGTTTATTTGAGCGTGAAATAATTGAAATTGCTACCGCCGTGCATGAGGCTGGTGGGTATTTCTATTGCGACGGTGCCAACTTCAACGCGATTGTTGGCCGGGTGCGCCCTGCTGATCTTGGTGTGGATGCCATGCACATCAACCTGCATAAAACATTTTCCACCCCCCATGGCGGTGGCGGCCCAGGTTCAGGGCCCGTCGTATTCTCTAAAGCCTTGGCTCCCTATGCCCCTACCCCCATCGTGCTCGATGAAAAAAATGGTTTCCGGTTACTCTTATCCACCAAAGATTCCCAACGCTGCGGTATCCTCAAGGCATACCTTGGCCAATTCGGCACCTTTGTCCGGGCACTGGCGTACATGATGAGCATGGGTGGCGACGGCTTGGCCCAAGCCTCCGGCGACGCCGTGCTCAACGCCAATTATCTCGCGGCGCAACTGCGGGACGTGCTCAGCCTTAGCTTTGAACCCCCGGTAATGCACGAAGTCCTCTTTGACGATCGCTTTCTCAAAGACACCGGCGTCACCACACTGGACATTGCCAAGGCTCTGATTGATCAGGGATTTCACCCCATGACAATGTATTTTCCACTGGTGGTGCCTGGGGCGTTACTTATGGAACCTACGGAAACAGAATCAAAAGAAACTCTTGATTTGTTCATTGCCGCTATGCGCCGCCTCGCCGCAAAGGCTAAGGCCGGTGAGGTTGATGCCTTTAAGGCTGCCCCCACCCATGCCCCACGGCGACGCTTGGATGAAACAAAAGCTGCAAGAACACCTGTACTACGGTGGGCGGTTTCCAAAACGAAGTGCAACACTTCGTAATAGATTGAAATAATGCATTGTTTTCTGGTAGAGGAGATACAGGCGGCTGAGAGACTGGGTCAAGGGCGGGAGCGCAGCGCGAGCCGCGCCCGGCGCGGGGCGAAGCC
>JBKDWF010000041.1:0-7146 GCA_046338525.1 Holosporales bacterium | reverse complement strand
TGTCAAAGACGAATACACATGTCCGATTAGTTAGCGGATTAAATGTCCGATCACGGTGTGCCTAAAGGCGTCTGTGGAAGGAGGGCGTAGCCCGACTGGAACAGACGCCTTTAGGCGGCGCGTTTTTGCTCCTGCCGTGTTGGTTGGCACAGTTGTTTTTGCAAGGAGCCGTCTTGGTTGTAGCTGCCGATTTTTCTTGGGCCATGAAAAATGGCAAGAGTATCATTGGGATAGTGGTGGACGCGGACTGAGGCTTTGACGAAATGATGACGGTAATCGCTGGGGGGAATTTGGAGTTTTTTGCCCTGATAGGATACGGTGTTGTCGCTGGCAACAACGCGATCTTCTTGAACGCAAAGGATATTACTGATGTAAAACCCGGCAGTTGGCGCGAAGGCGGAGGTTTTCTTCTCGGCCTCCACCATGAATTGGGCATTATGGCGGGGCAGATAGATTTCTTGAAGATAGTGGTTGGCATCATTCATCGTATTGATATTATTTATTCTTAACTCGTTCACCAACCGGCCTTGCAGCGTGCCGAACATCCTTTCGGATCGCCCACGAGCCTCGGGGGAATAGGCGGCGATATGCTCAATCCCAAGCTGTTTCAATGCTCTGCCCACTTGTGTCAGGCGGCTTTTGTCCACCTTGCCGCCAGCTTCGGCGGTGTACCAATAGTGGCTGCCCCTGTCGGTGTATAATGAGCAAAATAATCCTTTTTTATTAATGGTTTCATGGATTCCCCGAAAGCTGCTGTTCGTCCCTTCCTCAACGCAGAAAAACGCCGATGTTATCTCGCTGGTAGCATCGTCCATCGTTACAACCAAGTCACTGTATTCATTGCCAAACCATTGATGCTTGCTCGCGTCCTGGTGCAGCATCATCCCCGCCATCGGCCGCCGCGGCCGCCGTAACCGATGCGCCCCGCCGCGCTTGCCCGGCTGCACCAGCCCTGCCTTGCCCAGCACCTCCCGCGTCCAAGTGTACCCACGCTTTAGGCCATGCTCCCGCCGGGCAAATTCATGAAAATGCCGCACCGAAAATCCTTGATAATTCTGCTGGTAGAGCATTGTTAGTTTTCGTATTTCTTCGTCAGTTGCACAACGATGCGATCGTGCCCCAACACGCCCATCTTTTAACCCAGCCAACCCAAACCCAGCATACCGCACCCGTAACCGCAAAAAATGCCGCACGCTGCACTTCAAGACAAACGCCGCCTCCGCGCAGCTCAATTGCCCAGATTCATACTCCGCGTAAATCTCTGCAAATCGCTCCATCCGTACCTGCTCCGTTAATGCTCGATTCAGTCCCATCGTTTGCTCTCCTGACTAAAAAGGGAAAGCTCACTCTAAATCGGACATTTAATCCGCTAACTAATCGGACATATCACGCGGCAGTGACAGGGTGTGTCAAGGGTGTTGACCCACAGCGGATGGCCGGTTAAATTGTTAGCCTTTTATGGCGTTAGCGCATGGGGATTAAGATGACCGTTCGTGTGGCAATTAATGGGTTTGGACGTATTGGCCGGCTGGTATTTAGGGCGTTGGTGGAATCAAAGCGCACGGACATCGAGGTGGTAGCCGTTAATGATCTCGATGCGGTGGAGACAGCGGCCTATTTGCTTCAGTATGACTCTGTGCACGGTCGGTTGCCTGCGGCGGTGACGGTTTCGGGAAAAAATTTGGTGATAGATGGTAAGCCTGTTGCGTTCAGTGCGGAGGCCAATCCGGATAAGTTGCCTTGGAAAGACCACAAAATTGATGTGATACTGGAGTGCACCGGAAGGTTTACTGATAAAGCCAGTGCGGCAAGACATATAGCTTCTGGTGCCCGTAAGGTAGTTATTTCTGCTCCAGCGGACGGGGTGGATCGCACCATTGTGTTTGGGGTGAACCATACCGCGTTGACACCTCAAGATACTGTTATCTCCAATGCTTCATGCACCACCAATTGCCTTGCACCGTTGGCGTTTGTTCTGCACCGATTAGTGGGGATTCGTCATGGCTATATGACCACGATCCATAGTTATACTGGTGATCAGAAATTGGTGGATACGGTGCATAAGGATTTGCGCCGGGCTCGTGCTGCTGCTGTCTCCATGATTCCAACCTCTACCGGGGCGGCCAAGGCCGTAGGGTTGGTTTTGCCAGAGTTGAAGGGGAAATTGGACGGCACGGCCATTCGGGTGCCAACCCCTAACGTGTCGTTGGTGGATTTCAAGTTTGTGGCGGAAAAGGCCACCACGGCGGCGGTGATTAATGAAGCGATGCTGAAGGTTTCCGAAGGAGAATTGAAGGGGATTGTCAGTTATACTGCGTCACCACTTGTCTCTATTGATTTCAATCATGAGCCGTTCTCCACCAATTTTGATGCCACGGGAACCCAAGTGATTGACGGGACGTTCTGCCGGGTGTTGGCTTGGTACGATAACGAATGGGGTTTTTCTAACCGGATGCTGGATACTACCGCGGTGTTTGGGAATCTTTAACCTTTTTTTGGGGGGGCGCTGATGGCGACCGTTGCGGCACTGAAGGAACGGGCGGAGAGCCTTGATGCGTTGATGCAGGCGGCACGGAACTATATCCCGGGCGCAAAGGTGCATGCGCTGGGGTTCAAGTTGCTAGGGTCTTTGGATATAAATTCGGCAGATCAGTCTGTAGTCGGCAAAATGCTGGTGATGGCAATGAACTATGCTCTTGATATTATGATTTTTTCACCGTCCATGACGGGGAAGACAGCACTGCACCGGGTGTTGCAAAATATGCCATGTTCTCCTGCTCAAAAGGCCGATGTTCAGGCAATGCTGGGGGCTGCAACCCTGCGTTTGGTGCGGTTGCCGGATGTTGTGAAGAAAAACACCGTGTGCACGGCGGAGTTCTTGCCGTCGGGGGAGAAGTTGTCGTTGTGGGTTGACAATATAGTTTCTGGCCTAGGTGGGAGCATACTGGTCATGCGGTTGGTTCATGCGGAGGGGGTATATTTTCCCATTGGATTCCCGGTAGAGCTTAGCAGCGATAATCTTGTGCTCACTTTGGGTTCCTGGCCGGCGGCAGCATCGCCTTCGGTCAATTTCAAGGAGGCGCGGCATTTTGCCGAGACACTTTGTTCGCTGGCGTTGCAAATAAGTTTTGAGTCGTTGATGGGGGAGGACGATGACGATGATGAGGGTGGCCTGCTGGACGTCATGGCCGTTGCGTGGGCTAAGCGTT
This sequence comes from Holosporales bacterium, assembly GCA_046338525.1. Taxonomy (GTDB): domain Bacteria; phylum Pseudomonadota; class Alphaproteobacteria; order JAJTHO01; family JAJTHO01; genus JBKCUA01. Next base: position 3,937 of record JBKDWF010000041.1, on the reverse strand, counting down.
CGCAGCTTGCCGAACCTACGGCACAGGAAATGGAAACTATTCGCGAAGCTGCTGTGCCGGAAGTGGTTGAAGATGTATTGTATCAAGCATTTAAGGCCGAACGCGACAGAAAATTCTCTCTTTTGGCCGCGTATGAGCGGATTCTGTCCTTGCAGCTAGAGACTATTCATCGCCGCACTATGGCGGGGATTCGCGTGCATCATGAATCCATTGATACTATCAAGGCGGAGTTGCTGCACCAGATTAATATTGGCGCTGTACCGTCTAGTGTGATGGTGCGTTTTGAGGCGGCGGCCAACCGTGCCCGAGCCGCCATTGCGGCGGAAAATAGCCATAAAAAATCCTCTAGCGATGAACTGGATAAAGTGGTGGTGCGGATTAAGGCTTTGCGGAGTAAAACTGTAGAACAGGGCTGCACCGAGGAAGAGGCGATGCTGGCGGCAAAAAAGGTTGCCGAACTGCTCGATCGGTATGGATTATCGCTTAATGAGAGTTCTTTTAAAGAGCAAACCTGTACAGGCCAAGGCATTGATACGGGGCGTAAGAGGTTGGGGGCGTTGGATGCTACCCTCAGTGTGGTGGCGGAATTTTGCGATTGCCGGACTTGGTATGAAGTTAAAGCGGATGGTACGCATCGGCATATTATTTTCGGCCTTCCGGCGGATGTAGAGGCCGCCCATTATCTTTATGAACGGGTGTGTGAGGCGTTTGAAACAGAAACAAAAAGTTTCAAAAAATCGACCCTCTATCTTAAGGGCGATCAAGGGCATCGCCGCAGTGCCACGACATCGTTTCAGGACGGTCTTTGCTCGGGCATTAACAGCAAGCTGCGGGCTTTGCGGAAAAATCGCACCCTCAAAAGCAGCAGCGGCACGGATTTGGTGCTGCTCAAGAAAACAGCAGTAGAAGAAGAAATGGAGCGACTGGGGTTAACCCTGACGACAAAAGCAGTGACGGGTCGCCGTAGCCTGAACGCCGCCTATGCCGTCGGATACCAACAAGGAGAGGCATTGGAGTGGACCGAGCAGTTGGAAACTTTGGGGTAGGGTGTTTTTTTATTTGCCTGCTTACGAAAAAGCTTTTAAGCCCCAAAGGAACAACAGGGCGATTCTGCGGTGGGTTTGAAGTATTCTTTTGAATTTTTTCCGGCCAAAACTCCGGAGTTGCACGGTCGTCTGCACGCGGCAGCAACGCGGCTTGCGGCGTTAGAGCCGGCTTTTTTTTCGGTCACTTACGGTGCAGGGGGGAGCACTCAGAACGCCACCTTAGATACCGTGACAAAAATTCAGCATGACACTCATATTCCCGTGGCGGCGCACTTGACGTGCGTAGGCGCGGATAGATTGAAGATCAACGATCTAGCGCATGAGTATTGGCAGGCTGGTATCCATCGTCTAGTGGCTTTACGCGGCGATATGCCCGGGCATATGGGGGAGTATGTGCCGCACCCGGGCGGCTATGCTTATGCCGCAGAGTTGGTGGCCGGGCTGATCGATTTGCACCCATTTGATATTAGCGTGGCAGCATATCCTGAGGGACATCCTCAAGCACCAAGCCCAACGTTTGATCGAGAGAATCTGCGGCGAAAGCTGGATGCTGGTGCCCATCGAGCCATTACTCAGTTTTGTTTGGATACCGATGCTTACTTGCGCTTTCGTGATGCCTGCGCGGGGATGGGTATTACAAAGCCGGTAGTGCCTGGCGTATTGCTGATGACCAATTTTGCTCAAACGGTGCGGTTTGCCGGGCTGTGCGGGACAACGGTTCCTAAGTCGTTTGTCCAGCTCTTTGACGGTGCCGATACAGCCACGGCAGCGCAACTAGGTACCCTATTTGCCATGCGGCAATGTGAAATCCTTGTGCGGGAGGGATTTGAGGAGCTTCACTTTTACACTTTGAACAAAAGCGAGAGCGCGGAAGCCGTGCTTAGGGTATTGCAGTCTCTCTAAGACCCCAGATTTTCTCGTCAATGTGCTCAAAGCGATGTTGTTCTTGTTCGGGTAGGGCTGTATAGGCATCGGCGGTTAACAGCAGTGGTATACCAAAATCCTTGGTGCGTTTTTCTAGCTTGGCGGCCTCATTCACAGGGCTGCCGATGACAGTGTAGTCCATCCGTGCTTCGATACCAATGTTGCCGGCAATGACTTGGCCATGGGTGATACCAATGCCGATGGTGAGGGCGGGGAGGAAATCAGCAGCAGCAGCCAAAATGCGCCTGGCAGCGGTAACGGCGTGCAATGCGCTGTCAGGATCGGGGTATGGTACCCCCCATACGGCCAGCAAGCCATCGCCTAAATATTTATCAATAATTCCTTTTTCTCGTATCATAGGGGCGATGCAGGCAAAAAAACGGTTGAGTAGGCTCACGGTTTCTGCTGCGCCGAGGCGGCTGGTCAGTGCAGTAAAGCCGCGAATGTCGAGGACGAGGATAGTTGCCGTGAGTTCTACCCCCCCTAGGCGGCTGGTATCTTCGCTGAGCAGTTTGTGCACTACCATAGGCGGCAGATAGCGGGCTAGGGTTTGCTGAGCTGCGGTCTGGTAAGCGTTGGCCAGCGCGGCTGCGGCAATGCTGCACAATGTTGTGGTTAAGGATAAATCACTGCTGTCAAAGCCAGTATCTGTTTCATTATTCGTGACGGTAAGGGCTATGGCGTACCACGCATCCCGTGTGCCCAAGGGACAGATGAGGAGATCGTGTTTATTTAAGCTTGGTACGGCATTGTGCAGGTGTGCAGTAGTAGTAAAAAATGGTTCTAATGCTGCAAGGGGTGGCAAGATGCCTTGCGCTGCCAAGGTCTTGCCGTCGCGGGTGATAACCGCAGCGGTGGTAGCCTCGGGCAAGCCCGTTAAAAGGCTCTGGGCAATGGTGTTTGGGTCGGTGCTCCCGGCGCAGGCTAGGGCAGTTTTGAGAATGACGGCACTTTCTCGGTATAAGGCTAGGGTTTCTGTGGCTAAGGCGCGTTCGGTGATTTTGTTTTCCAATAAGGCACTTAGTAATGGGGTGAGAACAGCAGCTAAAGAACCTTCAACTCCGTCAAGGCGCAAGACGCCAGCCTGCAACACTACCGTAGCGTCAGCAGGAAGTAGCCCGTCGCGGCTGAGGTTTTTTATGAGGCGTTGCACCGATGCTAGGGCGCGCGGGTTGATATTACGCATGATGGGTTTCCAGCGCGTGGCGAGCTAACGTCAGTACCGCATCGGGATCAAAAGGTTTGGTGATATAGTGGTTTGCTCCAGCCTCCAGCCCGGCTTGACGATCCACTTCCTGTCCCCGTGCGGTGAGGAGTACGATAACAGTATTATTCATCTCCGGTGATTGGCGTAGGCGTTGGCAAACTTCAAAACCGTTGAGGTGAGGCATCATAATATCAAGAAAAATCAATGATGGGCGCAATAATAGTGCTTGATGCAGACCATCCCGGCCATCTTTGGCTAGGGTAATCTCCACCTCGTCACCGAGATCCTCCAGTGTTTGTTGAAGCAGCGTGCGAATATGCGGTTCATCATCCACCACAAGGATGGAGGCGTGATGTTCAGGCATGATAGGCCTCTTGATTTTGTAATGATAGGGGAAGTAGGACGCGAAAACGACTGCCGTGTCCGAGGGTGGATAGTACCTCGATTTGGCCGCCGTAATGTTCAACAATCTGCTTGCAGATAGCGAGGCCAAGACCAGTGCCCCGGGGTTTATCGGTCATGACAGGGGCGCTTCCTTGTTGAAATTTCTCAAAAATACGATTCACATCTTCGGGGCGAATGCCGATGCCGGTGTCGGTGACTTCCACAATAATGGCATTATTGTCTTGGTGGGCGCAGAGTGTTATCTGACCAGCTTGGGTGAATGTATTGCTAGTGTTGAGGAGGTTGAGGAGAACCTGCTGCTACCTGTGCCCATCATTAACAAGACGGGGCAGGGGGGTTGCTATCTTAACGGGGG
>JBKDWF010000065.1:0-26658 GCA_046338525.1 Holosporales bacterium | reverse complement strand
GTCTTCACCCCGCCAAGCACCTCGCTCACAACCTTGAGTTTAAATTCCTTCCCGTACGCCTTCCGGATCTTCGTCATCATCGGTCTTCCCTACCATAATTTGGACCTTATTTACTGGCCCGAATTTTGGGGGGTAGTTCATAATGTTTGATGGTTGCCCATGAGTTTTCGATTTTATTTAGATCTGGTGCATAGGGAGGCTAGCAGCAGACTTGCTATAAACGTCTTAGTATGCTATACATGTATAGCATATAAGGAGGTTTTCTTATGCTAGCCCTGCGCCTTCCTGCGGATATTGAAAAACGTCTCGATACTCTGGCCAAATCCACCGGGCGGACGAAAAGCTTTTACGCCCGTCAGGCTATTGTCGAACATTTAGAAGATCTTGAAGATGCCTATCTTGCTCTCAAACGCCTCAAAAAACCGGGCCGTCGCTACACGATGAAAGAAGCGGAGGCGTTGCTTGGCCCCGGCGTCTGAGTGGCGGATTGAGTGGGAGGAAAGCGCGTTAAAAGAACTCAAAAAACTTGGCTCAGCCGCATCAACAGCGGTGCGTGATTACCTGAAACACCGCGTTCTTAAAGCCGCTGATCCCCGCCAATTTGGCAAGGCTCTGTTAGGGGATAAATTTGGGCTTTGGCGGTATCGCGTGGGGGATTACCGGATCGTCTGCCGTTTTGAAGACGCTGCCTTGGTTGTTCTGGTGGTGCGTGTGGGGCATCGGCGGGAAGTGTATGAAAGGTAAGGGGTTCCAGCAAAAACATCCTCCCCCCTGAAAAATAGTAACCACCCCACTCACTCCCCCCGCATTGCCCGCGCCACCGTCACAAAAGACACCGCCGCAGCCCCCTCCCCATACAAAGCCCGCGCACACGCCGCCAACGTTGCCCCCGTCGTCAAAACATCATCCACTAAAAGCACCCGCTGGCCTGCTACCCGTGGACGCGCCTGAAACGCTCCTAACACATTGGCGCGCCGACGCTGGGTACTGCCATCTTGCATCGGCGTGGCGCGCACCCGGCGCAGCGCCGTAGGCCAGACAGGATGCCCCGTGCGCCGCCCCAGGTGCTTTGCCAACAGGGCCGCCTGATTATACCGCCGTTTTAAAAGGCGCAGTGGGTGCAGCGGCACCGGCACAAGAATATCAATGGTAGAAAAAATATCTGCCCCGCTCTGGGCAATGAGTCCCGCCAACAGTGGTGCCAAGTCCACCCGTCCCCCGTGCTTAAAAGGCAGCAGCAAATTGCGTATGGCATCATTATACACCGTCGCGCTGCGCCCATGCACAAACGGCCAATCACGCACCGTGCAGGTGCAGGCATCATCAAAGGTGATGCCCGATAACGGCCTGCCGCACCGATCGCACCGGGGCGCACTGATCATTTTCAACGCACTCCAGCACTCCACACACAAAGTATGGGCATCACGAACAAGCGTTTGGCAATTGGCACACCGCGGCGGAAGCAGTATATCAATCACCAATTCCCGAAAGCGTCCCAGCATGGCTATCCCCGTCTCATCCCCTTTATTCGATCTCTGCGCCATCCGCCAGTGCCAACAGCGGGCAATGCCGGGAATACACCGGCACCGACTGTTGTATGATTTGGCACTGGAAACCCTCACCGAACGGTTTAGTGAAATCAAAACATCGTTCTCAAAGCGAATTATCCTGAACGACGTATTTCATCTGGCAACAACACTGGGAACCCCCATCACCGATGAGGAGGCCTTGACGCTGCCCCGCAACAGCATTGATAGCATTGTTAGTTTCATGGCCTTGCACCACACCAACGACATCTTGAGGTATCTGCAGCATTGCTATCGCCTCCTGAGACCAGGCGGGCTTTTTCTGGCCATCTTCTTGGGCGAAGAAAGCTTAATAGAATTGCGCCATACACTGGCCGAAGCAGAACATCATGTGTGCGGCGGATACAATCCCCGGGTTGCCCCCATGCTGGACATCAAAACCGCCGGAAGCCTCCTGCAAAAAGCAGGATTTGCGATGCCTATGGCCGATCGACAACGGATAACCTTTCACTACGACGATTTTTTTTCACTATGCCGGGATATGCGCGGCATGAGCCTAAGCAATAGCCTTACACTACGACAGAAATATTTTAGCCGCCGTGCTGTTTTTACTGCAGCAGCAACTTTATATAAGGTGCGCCACGCAACATCAACGGGGCATTTACCATTAACATTCGAATATATTACCTTGACAGGATGGCACTAAATATCCCTTCACAGACGTTAATACTTTATTAAATACTTTATCCGACAACAACACAAACCCATCCACGAAAAGAAACATCCGCCATGCCACAAACTGTTTTTTACCCCACCGAACCCAGTTTGCCTTTGCGGTTAGCTGAAGCTTTATTCTCAAAATTTTCCCACGATTTGGCTAGCCCCGCCAGTGCCACCCAAAATGGCCTAGAATTGCTTAACGACGGGGAAAGCCCCGACATGGCTAATGAGGCCATTGCATTAATACAACAAAGCAGCACCGCTGTTATCAATCGCCTGAAATATTATCGCATCTGCTACGGCAACCTTAATGCCGCAGCCAGTTTAAATATTGAACAACTAAAAAATCATATAGTACAGTTTTATAAAAACGATAGTCACGTTAAATTTGAGTTTAAGACCATTAATGAAAGCATCTCAGCAGAAATCAAAAAATTGCTTCTAAACCTCGTTATATGCGCCCGAGATTCCCTGAGCCATGGCGGCACCATTACCATTACCGCCGCTCCGGCACATCTTGACATCACAGCGGTGGCCAGCAATGCCGCCAAACCCCCCAAGCAAGGATGCCTCCACATCCTCAATGCAGAAAGTTTTCTTCCCCCCGATTTGTCCGCTCACAATGTCCAAGCGCACTACACCGGGTTTTTAGCCGCCCATATTGGGATCACCCTCCGCGAACAGCGTCCCAACGAAACCACGCTCCATTTTACTGCTGAACAATAAAATGACTATCGTACCCCAATTTGATGTTTTATTAACGTTTACATGTCAAAAAAGCTCTAACTAGGGGCGAATGCAACTATGGACGATCTGCTCGTCGAATTTCTGAGCGAAACCAACGAGAGCCTCGAGCAGCTCGACTTGGAAATCGTGCGCCTGGAACAAAATCCCGGCGATGCTGAACTCATCTCCAGCATTTTTCGTATTATGCATACGATTAAAGGCACATGCGGCTTTTTATCCCTGCCACGCCTAGAGAGCATTGCTCACGCCGCCGAAGATGTCATGGGCCGCATTCGGGACGGCAAGTTGGCACCCTCCAAAAAAATTATTTCCGTAATTCTAGAATCTCTTGATCAAATTAAATTTATTCTTGCCGTTCTAGGGGAGACAAGTATTGAGCCTGAAGGCAACGACAATGCGCTTATTGCCTGCCTGAAAGCCGCTGCTGACGGCGAATTCCAAGATACCGCTGAAGGTGAAAACAGTACAACACAACCATCACCGTTACCCCCTATCGAACCTGCCGAAGACATTGAATCAAAATACTCTTTTGATTCAAACCCCGAACAGCTACCCATTGCCGAAAAGAACAGTACTCTGAACTTTGAAAATGCCATTGCCGCCATTGAACAAAAACCACAACCCAAACAACATAAAAAAGAACGACAACCAAAAGAAGAAAGCAAACCTCATGATGAACTCAAAGACAAAGACACAGGGCAGGCCATCCGTGTCAGCGTCAGCCTCCTTGAAAACCTCATGAACTTGGTCTCGGAGATGGTACTGACCCGTAACCAACTCCTGCAAATTGCTCGCACTCAAAATGACACGGCCTACAAGGTTCCGTTACAACGCCTGAGCCAAGTCACCTCTGAGCTACAAGAAAGCGTCATGAAAACAAGGATGCAGCCTATTGGCAACGCTTGGAACAAATTACCCCGCATCATTCGTGACCTTAGCGTCGAATTAAATAAAAAAATTGAACTTGTTCTAGTCGGAGAAGACACAGAGCTTGATCGCCAGATTTTAGAGATGATCAAAGACCCACTGACCCATATGGTGCGAAATTCCGCCGATCATGGCATTGAACAACCCGCCGATCGCCTAAAAACAGGCAAACCAGAAGTTGGCACCATTCGTTTAGAAGCCTGCCAAGAAGGTGGTTACATTATCATACGCATTAGCGACGATGGCCGCGGCCTCAATATCAAACGCATACGGGAAAAAATCATCCATCAAGGCTTGGCAACTGAGGATGAAGTTGCGGCTATGAACGATGAGACCGTTCAACACTACATCTTCCGCGCCGGTTTTTCCACTGCCGCACAAGTAACCGCCGTTTCCGGCAGGGGCGTTGGCATGGACGTAGTGCGCTCTAATATCGAAAAAATTGGCGGCACACTAGAATTGTGGTCTATGGAAGGTCAAGGCTCTGCCTTCACTATTAAAATCCCGCTAACCTTAGCTATTGCCGCGGCTCTTATCGTTGGTGTCGGCGGGCAACGCTTCGCAATTCCACAGCTTTCCATCACCGAATTAGTACGGGTTTCAAGCAATTCGGAACATAAACTAGAACATATTAACGGCGCACCGGTATTGCGCCTTCGGGAACGCTTGTTACCGCTACTTAATCTGCATGAAATTCTTGCCATTCCCCATGATATCGAAGCCAAAAAAAATAAAAGCCAATTCATTGTGGTTAGCCAAGTGGGCGGACAGTCCTTTGGCTTTATTGTGGATAAAGTTTACGATACCGAAGAAATCGTCGTAAAACCCGTTGCGCCCATCTTACGCAACATTTCCGTCTTTAGCGGTAATACTATCCTAGGCGACGGCAGCGTCATTATGATTCTTGATCCAAACGGGGTCGCTGCTCGCATTGGTAATACTGCCAAACAAAAACCTGCCTTACACAGTACCGAAACCAAATCAGGTGAAAATAATACGGACACTTTATCATTGCTGGTCTTTAATGTTGGTGATAACACCCCTCGGGCTGTGCCCTTGGCTCTCATTGCACGTCTTGAAGAAATTGCACTTGAAAGCATTGAATACAGCAACGGCCAAGCCGTCGTTCAATACCGCAATGCGCTCATGCCACTGCTCAGCATCACAGGGGAAAACAAACGCTATGCCAATGAGGGTACAAAACCCGTTTTGGTTTTCGCCGACAACAATCGTGCTATGGGCATTATTGTTGATGAAATAACCGATATTATTGATGAGCCGATCAAAATTAATATTCGTTCCGACAGCGTCGGTTATATTGGTAGTGCCATCGTCCAAGGAAAAGCCACCGATATTATTGATGCCCACTATTACATTCACAAAGCTTTTCATGATTGGTTTAAAGCCCCCGTTAATGGTAGTAATGAAGAAAGATCCCACCACGAACATCGTATCCTTCTTGTTGATGACAGTGCTTTCTTTCGCAATCTTTTAGTCCCTGTACTCCAAGCATCCGGCTATCAGTGTACCGCCGTGGAAACCGCCCGGTCAGCGTTAGAGCTACGGCAAAGCGGCGATATGTTTGATCTCATTATTTCGGATATTGAAATGCCAGAAATGGATGGCCTCGCCTTTGCTACTGAAGTGAGCCAAAGCGGCACTTGGGCTTCCATACCCATGATTGCCTTGTCCGCACATACGGATGCGGAATCTTTCCGACGTGGGCGTCAAGCAGGATTCGTTGATTATGTATCAAAATTTGATCGCGATGCCTTAATTCAAACTATTGCCCGCACTCTTGGTAATTCTCTTGCCGTCGCCGTAGCATAACTGTCAAGGAGATCACCTTTATGAAAGATAGTCAATCTCTTGAAACTGAACATCAATATGTCACTCTTAATATCGGTCATCAACTTTTTGGCATCCCTGTACTAGAAGTTTATGATGTCTTACGAGATCAACATATCAACCCCATTCCTTTATCCCCCCCTCAAGTTGCTGGTTCCCTCAATCTTCGTGGCCGCATCGTAACCGCCATCGATATGCGTAAACGCCTAGGGGTACAAAATGCAGCCAGCGATGAAAGTGAGACCATGAATGTTGTCGTTCAATTTAAAGGCGAAATGTACAGCCTTATTGTCGATTGTGTGGGGGAAGTCATGACTTTTACCGCCTCGCAATTTGAAAAAACCCCTACAGTTATTGATCCAACATGGCGAAATCTTTCCAAAGGAGTTGTGCGCTTAGAAAACAATCTAATGATCATTCTAGATATCGAGCGCATTTTTACCGATATTACCGTAGAATCCGCTACTGCGGCGTAAGTAAAAGGATTAAAGTATATGCCCAGTTGCCTTATTGTTGATGATTCTCGCGTCGTACGTATTGTTGCGCGCAAGATTTTTGAAGAACTAAAATTTGTCTGCCGTGAAGCAGAAAACGGCCAAGAGGCTCTCAACAAAGTTCACGAAGAAATTCCCGATGTAGTCTTTTTAGACTGGAACATGCCCGTGATGACAGGCATTGAATTTTTACGCACTCTACGTGCAGAGCAAACGCTTTTTAAACAACCAAAAATCATTTTTTGCACCACAGAAAATGACTTTGCCAAAATTACGGAAGCCATCACCGCTGGTGCCGATGAATACATCATGAAGCCTTTTGATAGTGATGCCGTAAAAAGCAAACTTTCCATTGTTGGACTTCTGTAAATATGAAGCAATCTCACGCCACAGCAAGCAATCGCATCGGCGTTCTTGTTGTCGATGATTCATCGGTGGTGCGTGGGATGTTCCAAAAAATACTCCACGATGAATCAGATATGGCTATCATTGCCACTGCTGCTAATGGCCAGATTGCCCTTGATATTCTGCAACAAAAACTTGCAGCAATTGACGCCGTCATTCTGGATATTGAAATGCCAGTTATGGACGGCTTGACGGCTCTGCCCCGTCTATTGGCCATCAAACCTTCCCTTGTTGTGATTATCAGCAGCGGGCTTTCAGAGCGTGCCGCTGAACTCTCCATCAAAAGTCTTGCCTTGGGGGCAAAAGATTACGTCGCCAAACCCAAAGCCAAAGGCGATATAGGCACCTCAAAAGATTTTCGCGTTTTGCTATTAAGCAAAATACGCGCTTTGTGCAGCAAGATAGAAACTTTTTCTCCGAAGCTATCAACAAAACCAGCCACGAACACCCCTACCCTGCACCGAGATCACGGCGCCCCGATTCGCGCTTTGGCTATCGGGTGCTCCACTGGCGGACCGCAGGCTCTAATAAACTTGCTCGGAACATTACCCAAAATACCGCATCTACCGATTTTTATTACCCAGCATATGCCGGCCACATTCACCAAAATTCTAGGGCAGCAAATCACCAACACCACCTTATGGCCATGCCATGAAGCCGTGCACAATCAAATTGTAGAGCCAGGATGCGTGTATCTTGCCCCTGGTGATTATCATATGCAAGCGACCGCAGAAGGTGCCATCGTACGCATCGTCCTCAACCAAAATCCCCCGGAAAATTTTTGCCGCCCAGCCGTGGATCCCATGCTGCGCTCCTTGGCGGATATTTATGGAAAAAACCTACTAACCCTCATCTTAACTGGCATGGGCAGCGACGGCATGAAAGGTTGCCGGGAGGTTATGCACAAAGGGGGCATTATCTGGGCACAAGATGAAGCCAGTTCCGTAGTCTGGGGCATGCCGGGGTCAGCCTATACTGCGGGGGTATGCAATAAAATTCTACCTTTGAATGAAATTGCTACCACCCTTATCAAACGCATCAATGGTGGGAGCGACGCATGAAAACCGCCATTTTATCCCAAGAGGACTTCGAATACCTAGCCCAGCTTATCAAGCAACGTAATGGCCTATCTCTCGCTATTGATAAAATGTATCTTATTGAATCACGGCTTCTACCCCTAGCGAAAAAATGGAATTTTCCCGATCTCTCTAGCCTAGTAGAAAAACTACGCACCCTTACCGCCGACCAGTCAATAATAAACGATATTTCCAATGCCATGACAACAAACGAAACTCTTTTTTTTCGGGATCTGAAACCTTTTGAAGCCTTGCAAAAAGAAATTCTCCCTAAGCTTGCTAAGGCACGGACGGCTCGCAAGCATATACGCATTTGGTGTGCCGCTGCTTCCACAGGACAGGAGCCTTATTCTATAGCAATGATTTTAATGGAAGAAAAAGCAAAATATCCGGACTTCACCTTTGAAATTTTTGCCACTGATATTAACCAAGATATTATGACCCGTGCTGAAGAAGCTGTGTATAGCCAGTTTGAAGTACAACGGGGTCTACCCATTCAATACCTAGTGCGTTACTTTACGCAAGAAGGCGATCGCTGGAAATTGAAAGATTCTATTAAAAACATGGTAACCTATAGGCTTTTCAATCTTCTTGATGATCCAACACCTTTTGGGCACTTTGATGTTATATTTTGCCGCAATGTTTTAATTTATTTTGATCTTCCTACAAAAATAAAAATTGTCAACCATTTGGCCAGTATTTTGACGCAAGATGGTTACTTACTTCTAGGTGGTGCCGAGGCCATGTTGGGTATCAGCGACAAATTCAAAATTCCCGAAGGCATGCGAAGCATCTATCAACTCCATGCACCCACAACCAAGCTTGCCGCCCTAAAAGCGTAAAATTTTTAGTTGAAAAAAGTTGGTAATATCGCCATAAAAAAGAAACTAAAAAGGGAAGCGGCGTATGACCGAACAACACAACCAAGAAACCTCACCCTTACGAAAAAGTGGCTATTCCACTCGCCCACAAGATGTTGATAAATATGTTGGCCAACGCATTCGGGAGCGCCGCGTCAATCTTGGCCTGACCCAACAAGAGCTTGCCGACCTTATCGGCGTTACCTACCAACAAGCCCACAAATATGAAAAAGGTATCAACCGTGTTTCTGCCGGGCGATTATTTTGCATTGCCCAAGTCTTCGGTGTCTCCGTCTCGTTTTTTTATGAGGGTCTGGAGACTGTGGGCGATACCCCCGCGAACGAGCGGCAACGCATGTGCCTAGAACTAGCTCGAAATTTCTCCTTAATTACCAACAGCCGCCACCAAGAAGCTCTTACCCAGCTTGCCCGTGCCTTAGCCAGCAACAGTGGCACCCAAACCGATGCCTTCATCCCTGAAAAAACTCCTGAACCCATCGTCTTTGCCGAGGCCTAACCTCATGTCTTTACTTGCCGCTCGTCTTTCAGCGATTAAACCATCACCGACTATTGCCGTTGCCACTAAGGCCAAAGAACTCCAAGCCTCAGGTGCTGATGTCATTGGCCTCGGCGCGGGAGAGCCAGACTTTGATACCCCCGATCACATCAAACAGGCCGCCGTCGATGCCCTAGCCCGGGGCGAAACCAAATACACGGCCGTGGACGGCACCCCTGCCCTCAAAGAGGCGATCTGCCGCAAGTTCAAGCGGGAAAACAATTTATCCTACAAGCCTGCCAATATTACCGTAGGTACCGGCGCGAAACAAGTCTTATACAACGCCCTCATGGCCACTCTCAGCCCGGGGGATGAGGTCTTGTTTCCCGCTCCGTACTGGGTATCGTACCCGGACATGGTACTGCTAGCTGAAGGCGTCCCCATCGCCCTCCCCTGCCCTGCCGATGCCGGGTTTAAACTGCAACCAGATCAGCTTCGCGCAGCCATCACCCCACGCACCAAATGGCTCATTCTCAACAGCCCCTCCAACCCCACTGGGGCGGGCTACACTTGGGCTGAAATGAAAGCCCTCACCGATGTACTGTTGGACTTCCCCGAAGTGCACGTCATGGCCGATGATATTTATGAGCATCTGGTGTTTGATAATTTCAAATTCTGCACCCCTGCGGAGGTCGAACCACAACTGATTGGTCGCACTCTAACCGTCAATGGCGTGTCTAAATCCTACTCGATGACTGGTTGGCGCATTGGCTACGGCGCAGGGGATCCTGCCCTGATTAAGGCTATGGCTATTATTCAGTCCCAATCAACCTCTAACCCATGCTCCATCGCGCAAGCCGCCACCGTCACCGCCTTGGATGGCGACCAAAGCTTCTTGCAAGAATTCCGCAAAAGCTTTCAGGCTCGGCGTAACCTAGTGTTTGAACGCATCAACGCCATTGACGGCTTGTTCTGCCCCAAGCCTGAGGGTGCTTTTTACGTCTACGTCAGTTGCGCTACCTTCATGGGGGCCAAAACACCCAAGGGCAAAACTATTGAGAACGACACAGATTTTGTTGCTTATTTATTGGAAGAAGCCCTCGTCGCCGTGGTTCAAGGATCGGCCTTCGGCCTCAGCCCGTTCTTCCGCATCTCCTACGCAACCAGTGCTGATATTTTAGAAAACGCCTGTGCGCGGATTAAAAAAGCCTGTGGGCAATTACAGCGAAAATAACAAAAAGAGCGCCCCTAATAATCTCCTTTATATACCGCTCGCACATCAAAACTTCCCCTCTCAATCTTGCGAGCGGTACAGCCCGCGCGGTGCTTGAGCGAAGCCCTTGCACATTCTTCATGTGCAAGGAGTATAGGGATGATCCGATTTATAAAAATTCCTGCGCCAATCTTATATTAACTATTTTTCCCATATTGCTGGGGGATGACGTTATCCCCCATAGAATCCTTTGAGCGCGATTTAGCCCAAATTCGGCCAGTAGAATTTTATGGAAAGGTTGTTGGGGTGCTGGGGATGCTGGTGGAGATTACCGGGGTACAGCAAGCGTTGACCATCGGTGATCGCTGCATGATTCAGACCATTGATAAAAAATATATTACCTGTGAGGTCATCGGCTTTCGAGCCGGGCGCGCCGTGGCCATGCCTTTTGCCGGGACGCAGGGGATTGGTGTGGGCTGCAAGGCCTTTATCCAGCACGCTCGGCCGACGATTCAGCCCCATGATGGCTGGCTCGGTCGGGTTATTAATGCCTTTGCTGAACCTATTGATGGAAAAGGTGGCCTACCCCAAGGTAATCACAGTATTTTTCTTAACGGTGCGCCCCCACCGGCGCATACTCGACAACGGGTGGGCAAAAAAGTTGATACCGGCGTACGGGCTATCAACACGTTTTTGAGCCTGTGCGAAGGCCAGCGGATGGGAATTTTCTCTGGCAGCGGCGTGGGAAAATCTACCTTGCTATCCATGCTAGCCCGGTACACAGAAGCCGACGTCATCGTCATCGGTCTTATCGGTGAGCGTGGCCGTGAGGTACAGGAATTTATTGAAGATGATCTGGGCGAAGAGGGGCTTAAAAAAAGCGTCCTAGTGGTGGCCACCGGCGACGAATCACCCCTCATGCGCCGTCAGGCCGCATACTTGACCCTCAGCGTCGCCGAGTATTTCAGCCGCGAGGGCAAGCATGTCCTGTGCCTCATGGATTCCGTCACCCGCTTTGCTATGGCCATGCGGGAAATTGGCCTGGCGATGGGGGAACCACCAACCACCAAGGGATACACGCCGTCGGTGTTTGCTGAGCTGCCGCGTTTATTAGAACGGGCGGGGCCGATGCCGGCGGGAAACGGAGCTATTACAGGGATTTTTACCGTGCTGGTGGAAGGCGATGACACCAATGAGCCTATCGCTGATGCCGTGCGCGGGATTCTCGACGGGCATATTGTCCTTGATCGTACCATTGCCGAACGCGGTCGGTTTCCGGCCATTAACATTCTGCGCAGCGTCAGCCGAACCATGCCCGATTGCAACACCGTGTCGGAGAATGCCGTGGTGCAAAAAGCCCGGCGTTTACTATCTGTTTATGAAAACATGGCAGAATTAATCCGTCTGGGGGCTTACCGACGCGGCAGTGATACTGCTGTTGATGAGGCTATCGAACACTACCCCAGTGTGGAGGCTTTTATCAGCCAAGCAATGACCGACCGAAGTGATTTGCACGGGGATTACAACCGTCTCACCACATCCCTTGAAAGCAAAGTGTCATGAGCACGTCCTCCAAGAGCTTGCCAACCCTCATCAGGCTGCACCAGTTCCAGTTGGATGAGAAGCGGCGTAAGCTTGCCGAACTTCATGATTTGGTCAGCAATCTTGGCGCTTCACTGCGCCAGCTTGAAGAAGAACTTGCGCGGGAATCCGCCATTGCCCAGCAATCTGAGGGAGCCAGCTACACTTTTGCCACCTATAAAAAAGCCATAGCAGAACGCCGGGTCACGTTGCTGGAATCCATTAATCAGGTTGATACAGAAATTCTGGATTTAACAAATGAGATGAAAGAATTGTTCCAGGATCTAAAACGGTTTGAACTTACCCATGCTGAACGCCAACAGCAAAAAGCCTATAAAAAAGAACGCACGGAAGATGGCCTGAGGGATGAGCAGGCGTTAGTGCGGTATCAGCGGGGCGAAGGCAGCGCGTAGGCGCGTTCCCACGCCAAAGCCGTGCGAACAATACAGTTTAGATCGTTAAATTTTGGTTGCCACGCCGTGGTGGTTAGCAGCGTCCCCGGATCAGAAATAAGCCTTGCCGGATCGCCGGGGCGGCGCGGCCCGATAGTGGCGGGCACCGAGTGGCCGGATACGTGGCGAACGGTCTCAACAACTTCTTTGACACTAAAGCCTCGACCATAACCGCAGTTGTGCACCCGGATAGTTTGCTCAAGCAGCAACGCGTTGGCCAGAACGACGTGGGCAGCGGCGAGATCGCTAACGTGAATATAATCGCGGATGCAGGTGCCGTCGGGGGTGGGGTAATCGTTGCCAAAAATGGTCATGGCCGGGCGTTTACCCGTTGCAACTTCGCAAGCAATTTTGATGAGGTGGGTGGCCGCTGGAGTAGCTTGGCCGGTGCGCCCCGCTGGATCGGCACCGGCTACATTAAAATATCTTAAAATTCCTAAAGAGAAACCGTGCGCCGAGGCCAAATCACGCAGGATAATTTCTGATACTAATTTTGATTGGCCGTAAGGGTTAATGGGCAGCAAAGGAGCATCTTCGCAGATGGGGATCGAAGCAGGTTCACCATACACGGCGGCGGTGGAGGAAAATATGAAGGCTTTGATCCCCGCCGCCGCGCATACTTGCCCTAGGCGTAGGGTGACGGCTGTATTGTTCTCATAGTATTTGCCGGGATTAGTGACAGATTCACTGACAATAATTGAGCCGGCAAAATGCACCACGGCATCAAAGCGATGCTTGGCGATGATGCTTTCCATAGCTTTTGTATTGCCGACGTTTTCTTGGTAGAAAGGTATGCCTGCAGGGACAAGGCGCGTGTGCCCGGTGCTAAGGTCATCGACAACAACGATGTCCCATCCGGCCTCTTTAAAGGCTAAAGCCGTATGACTGCCAATATAACCAGCTCCACCGGTGATGAGCACTGTCGGCATCTTTTTATCCTTTAAAATGTAACGGATGTTCTATTGGTGCTGTGATGCTACTTATTTGCGCGGCGAGCAGCATCCCAGCCAAAACCATAATGGCACAACCGCCTAGAATAGCTATGCCTGCGTGCACCGCTTCTAGTTTGCGTTCTGAGGAGTGAAACACCCGCAGTAATCCCTTTTTTGACCACAGAGCGATGCTGGCCATCCCTGCAGTAGCTAAAAATGTTCCTAATGCCATAATTAATGAAGCTAAAATTCCCACCCATACTGCACCAACAATGCAGGCAAACATCAGGACGATCAGCGCGCCGCTGCAGGGGCGAATGCCCATGGAAAGTACCATTAACGCAATGCTGCGGCGGCTCTCCTTGCCGGTTAATACGGGTGCGTGATGGTGTGTGCAGGTGCCCTCATGATGATGGTGTCCTCCCTTTATTAATCCCCACGCTTCCCGAAGCCCGCGCACCAGCAACCATGCCCCTACAGCCACCATAAAACCATAACCAATAAGTTCAAGATATTGTGCCGCAGCTTCGGTTTTTCCCCGCGCCACGCCGATAAGATAATACAGCCCTATTACCAGAACAATCGCAGTTAACGCTTGCAACAATGCTGATAGTCCCGCCACCCACACCCCGCGTTTAATGGTGTGGCGGCCTGCCAAAAGATAACCCGTCAACAGAACTTTACCGTGCCCTGGTCCTACCGCATGAAATAGGCCATATAAAAAGCTCACGATAAAAACGCCTATGCTTGCTGCTAAGCCATGTTCGCCAGCAGCTTGACGTAAATCGTGACCAAGCATTTCATGGAGCAAGCGTTGTTTTTCCTGAACAAAAATTAGCATATCAGCTATCATGATTACTCTCCTTTATGGCACGCGATGTGCACCCGTTCGGCAAAAAAACTACCCATATCATCGGGACCTTTAGCGTTTTTATCCAACGCTGCGGCCAGAGTAACAAAAGCGGCATCAGGTTTCGGTATGTCAAGCCGCGTGGTGCAGGTTCCAAGATTTCCGGAAATCATAACTCCATCTTTGGCAAGATGCTTCATTTCAACATAATAACTTGGGTCATAGATACGGTAACTCACCGTGGTGGTGCGTGGATCAATTGGCTTCGTGAGGTGCAAAGTAAAGCTCATAGCTATGCGCTTACCTTCCAGTGTTGAGGTGACATTTTCATGGCTTTTGAATGTCTGTCGGATGCCGTCCGCATCAAGATAGGTAAAATAGCTGTATTCCTTAAGGTTGTTAAGATTGCCTTCGGCAAGCTCCAATAGTTTTTCTGGGCGAATTTTGCCACCAGCGGTTAGGGCAAAATCTTTAATGGCAAACTCTGTATAAAATTCATCGAACAGCCAGCGTTGGTGAAGACCGGTAATGCGCCCCTTACTATCAAATAAAACAATTGTCTGAATATCAATCCAGGCATGGGGGTGCGCCACGGCTCGGTGCATTGTTGCGACGAGAAAAATCAGCACAACGCTACTTATTATTAAAACACGATGTATCATGGGGCTAGCCTAGCACTGATACTGTTGGTAGAACAATGTCAAATGCAGCCACCTATTCACCTGTCTCGTTTCGATGAACTCTTTGAGTTTCTGAAAAATCTACCACCACGGGCGTTTCCGCCCCAAGGGACAGAGGGTAAAGTGTGGCTCAACAGTTTCTCGAGTGTATTGGCGCACCCGCGATTGTCTGTGTATTTAGACAGCCCTCCTACCCGAGCCAAGGCAATATTGGCGCAGGAATTTGCTGAAAATAGTCCTACCAGCTCTCTTGCCCGGCAAGTGAATACCGACGTGCGTGTGTACGAACTTGCTGAAGCGTTTGCCGCTGGGGGCGCTGATGAACATGCGGCTTTACATGCTTTATGCTATGGTATGATGACAGTAGAAACGGGGGTAGATACATTGCTGTTGGCTGGGGAGGGAGTTTTAGATCCAAAGATTTTTTCATTAGTGATCGCCAGCCGCCGTAGTGATCTTTTATCCTTGTTATTGCGTTATCGTAGCCCCGCAGTGTTTGCTTGTCTTGGGGCAATGATAGCGGCAGGGTTTGCAAAGATTCCTGTTCTGGCGGCATCCGGTGTCGCGCATCTGGCGGCGTGGGCACTATGGCGGCTTCGGCCAGAAGCACCAGGGCATATTGCCCTTATTGGGCACAGTGTTGAAACTTGGCCCGGCATTCATGCCAATATAACAGACGAAAGCTTAGCCGGGTGCGTCCTGATGGCGACGCGTTCTTGGCAAGAACACGCTTGATTTTTTTATACTGAAACAGCTAAAAGCCTCATCATGCGTGCTTTATCTCTTACTATTTTATCTTTAATGTTTTTGCCTGCGGCAGCTTATGCCGACATGTCGCTTTATAAAACAGGCGATGTTGAATTGGTGGGTAGCCTTAAGGCAGAGGGTGGTTTTTTTGCCACCAGCGACACCAATTTTGGCGGGGCGGAAAAACGCGATCGCCATTGGAGTGAGTGGTACGTTAAGCCGAAACTCATCGGTTCTTATAATCTGGGCGGCGCTGAAGGTCGAAAAATTTACAGCGGCACCTCAGTGGTGGGGTCAATGACCCGGGGTGATGGCGATGCCAGTGGGTTTACCAATGGTAAGCCCGAACAGTTGAGCTTTGATTTAGCCTACGCGGGCTTTAACAGCGGTGCCTTGGCCGGCAAGCCGCTGGGTCTGACGGATATTGACATCAGTACCGGGCGGAATTTCTTTACCGTTGGCGACGGCTTCCTGATTGGCGATCCGCATTTTGATCAGGGTAAAGAGGGAGGGTTTTATCTCTCGCCCCGTGAGGCGTTTCAAAACACGGCAATTCTCAAGCTGAACGGGGAGCCATGGCGAGCGGATTTGTTCTGGCTGCGCGCGGGTTGGGATCAGGCGAATGCTTCGGTTGTTGGAGCCAATGCTGAACACCAGTTGCCGAACAGCGTGCGCCTTGGCGGCTTGTTTTTGAATAGCATTCAGGCATCAGATAACACCCTGCAACCCTTGGGTATCAATGGTCGTCCTAAAAACCCCAATTCCCGCAACGGCCTTAAGACAGCCAGCGGACGCTTTCAGGGGACGTTTGATCAGAAGAATCTTCCCAATTGGTTGTTCAGCGGGGAATACGCCCAACAATGGAACGACGAAAGCCGTCAGGAAGTTCATGCCAACGCTTGGTATCTTGAGGCTGGCTATACCTTTGCCGACGTGCGGTTTAAACCGATGCTCAGCTACCGCTATGCCTCGTTCAGCGGCGATAAAGCCGAAACGACGGGCACCGATGAGGGTTTTGATCCGATGTTCTATGGCTACAGTCGGGGTCGGGGTACATGGTTCCTCGGTGAAGTTGTTGGGCAATACGTTATTCCCAACAACAACGTGGATTTGCACCAGGTACACCTTAAAGGCCAGCTTACCGAAAACGTGGGTGTCGGGGCACTGTATTATTTGTACCGCCGCAATAAACATGTGGCGAATGTGAACAGCGGTGCACCAAGCACAGGTGATAAAACCTTTGCCCAGGAAATTGATACCTACGCTGACATTAAAATTAACAAATATCTTTCTTTTGCTTTGGTGTATGCGGTGGCATTACCAGAAGCAGCGGCAAAAGCCGAATACAGCAGTACCGATCGCCGAGCGAACAACCCCTATCACACAGCATTTGCAGTGGCGACGATAAGCTTCTAAAGTAACTCTTCACAGGGGAGCATAGCATGAAGACAGGTGTGACCTTTGCTTTAACTTTTTTGTTGCTGTCGATGCCAGTGCTGGCGTGTGAAAAACATCGGGCGATGACGGCGGCTGACCAACAGAGAGCACCCTATACATTGCGGGTGCTATCTCCTGAAACATTGATCCCCGGACAGAATGCCACCGTAAAGCTGACCTTGAATAATCCAGATAACACGCCTATCGACGAAAGTATGTTGGCCATCGTACACGAAAAGAAAATGCACCTATTAATAATTTCTGGGGATTTTAAAGAGTATCATCATATACATCCTCAGCAAGTGACCGGAGAATCAGGGGTATATGAAGCGACTTTTACGCCCAAAAAGACCGGATTTTATTTATGGGCGGATGTAACACCGCCGGGTGGTCAAGCGTATGTATCGACAATGCTGGGTACATTGGCAAAAAAATCAGACATTGATCTAAAACCCCAGCAGCAGGCTAGCAGCACCGGGATAACTGCTAGTATAGCAGATGCCACGTTGATTGCCGGTAGCGATGCACAAATACAGATTGCCCTACGTGATGATGCTGGTAAGCCGCTCACGCTGGTAGAGCCGTATCTGGGTGCACTTGGGCATCTCGTCGGCTTTTCCGTAGATGGAAAGCGTATCCTTCATGCCCACCCGGTGGATGACGAATACCCTGCGTCGGGTGTGTTGTCGTTTCATGTGAATGCACCGCATTCGGGTATATGGAAACTATTTTTGCAAGTACAACAAAATGGCACGGTACACACGTTTCCTTTTACGGTGGCCGTTGCCCGTGCTGCTGTAAAACCTGTCAACACTAAAGGAGGCCAGCATGACCACCACTAACGATCGCTATACCCCTGTTGCTGTCGCTTTGCATTGGCTGATTGCGTTGCTCGTCGTGGGCTTATGGATTGTGGGCGCGACGATGGAAGATTACCCGGATAGCATTAAATGGACGGCCTACGGCCTGCACAAGGCGACGGGAATACTGGTACTGACCCTGACGTTGGTGCGCCTCGCTTGGCGAGCGACACATAGGCCTCCGGCGTTACCGGAAAGTCTCCCCAAATGGCAGAAAACCGCTTCTGCTCTGACGCATTACGGGTTGTATGCACTTTTGGTACTCATGCCGTTGTCCGGCTGGGCATTCTCCAGCGCGGCGGGGTACCCGGTGTCGGTGTATGGCCTGTTTACCCTGCCTAATCTCGTTGAAAAAGATAAAGAGTTAACCGAATTTTTCTATGAAACCCATGAACTTCTGGCGAATGGGCTATTATTGTTCGTTGCTGTTCATACTGTTGCTGCGCTGGTGCACCACTACTACCATAAAGATAACGTGCTGCGGCGGATGCTGCCGGCCCGGTGGAGCCGCAATCGCTAGATGAATGAGGTCATCGCGGTCATTGGCCTTGGGTATGTCGGCCTGCCCTTGGCCGTTGCCTTTGCCCGAACCGGGTTTCGGGTCATTGGCTATGATACGGCGGCGGCTCGAATTGGGGAGCTGCGGGCGGGCAAGGACAGCACCGCGAGCGTGGCAGTATCTGATCTCACTGGTGCAGCGATTCACTACACGGGGGAGTCAGCGGATATTAAGACAGCCACGGCTTTTCTCATTACAGTGCCCACGCCGGTGGATGCGGCACATCGCCCAGATTTGCGGTGCATTGCGGCGGCGGCGGAAGATGTCGGTAAAGCCCTAAAAAAAGGTGATTTGGTGGTGCTAGAATCCACCGTGTATCCGGGGGCGACGGAGGATTTTCTCGCCCCAAGACTCTCAAAAATCAGTGGCTTACGGATCGGGGTCGATTTTGCCATGGGCTATGCCCCCGAACGCATCAACCCCGGCGATCCGACGCGGCAACTGCAAGAGGTGGTGAAGGTGCTGTCCGGGGATAGCCCGGCGACGACGGAACGCTTGGCGCGGCTGTACGCGGCGGTGTGCGGGGCGGGCAATCTCTACCGCGCCGCCTCCATCAAGGTGGCCGAGGCCGCCAAGGCGTTGGAGAATACCCAGCGGGATTTGAATATTGCCCTCGTCAACGAGATGGCCCTCATTGCCGATGCCCTGCATCTGGATACGCAGGATATTCTGGCGGCGGCGGCGACGAAGTGGAATTTTCTCCCCTTTCAGCCGGGTCTGGTGGGCGGGCACTGCATCGGCGTTGATCCCTAGTCCCTGACTCATCAGGCGGCGCAGGAGGGCTCTGAGGCGGAGGTAATTTTGGCCGGGCGGCGGCTGAACAACAAAATGGGGGAGTTTGTTGCCGATAAAACCTTGCAGTTGCTGGCCGGAACAACCCACGCCGCGCCGTGGACGGTGAACGTGCTGGGCCTGACCTTCAAGGAGAATGTCCCCGATGTCCGCAACACCCGGGTGGTGGACGTGGTGCGGCGGCTTGAGGCGTTTGGGGCGCGGGTGCGGGTGTACGATCCCCTGGCCGATGCGATGCAGGTGCAGGCGGAATATGGTCTTACTTTGGCAACGGTAGTGGAGCCAGCAGCAGCCGTGGTGGTGGCGGTAGCCCATGCAGCGTACAAGGCGGCGGGGTGGGGCGGTATCGCGCCGTATGTAGTGCCGAAGGGCGTGGTGGCGGACGTGAAGGGGATATTGTCGAAAGACAATGTACCGGCGGGGGTGGTGTGGTGGCGGTTGTAGGGGGGAGGTGGGGTGCGAGCAAAAAAAAGCCCCCTTTTGAGAAAAGGGGGGTGAGAATCTTATTGCTTGTTAAGATACTCTATTGATATTATACATCCAATAGAAATACTTAGAAAAAAGCACCCACTAATGTATAGTACTATTAGCGGCATGCTTGTTAACATATGCACGAATCCTCCTATGGAGATTATGCTCGCTAAGGCATAATTGGAATATTCTAAATCGTTGATGGCGGATTTTTTGAGATCCGTTTTGGATTCCTCATCTTTTTTTGATGACCGCCATTTGAACAGAGGGATGAGCCCTATGAGGGCACCTGATATAAAAGCGGCCGATACGAAGATTGCTGTTTGCATTTTTAGTGGTTGTGTTTTTTGAATCCAGCATCGTTCTTTTTCATTCCTTCACACTAATCTTTCGATAAGGCTTAAGACGGCCTCCAAAAAAAGCCGCGCGAAGGTCAAAAAAGTTTGACACTGGAGTTTACGGCATGAGTATGCCCTGCGGCTGCGGCTGCGGCTGCGGCTGCGGCTGCGGCTTGGATCACTTTTTTTTAAAAAACAAGAAAATATAGCGTGTCGCCCCATTAACACTATATTTTCAACCCGCGCCCGACGCAAAGTGCCGCGGCCGAATGGCCGAACAGCAATACCTGATAGAAGGAGTATACAGTGAGCCGCTTTGTTAAGGCGTAGGTCCTACAAACAAAAGTGACTGCCACTGTGTAAAAGGATGAGAGGCAGTTTTCATAAACAAACGATTTCGATAAGCAAGGTGCAGTCGTCGCTCTTGCCGAATAAGTAACCCCGACAACACCACCTGGCCTCGGCTATAGCGGCGGATATCCGGGGCAAGGTCAAACAATGGGCCAGCAAGAATATTGGCTACAATAAGATCAAACCGCCCCTGATCCCGGAACAGGGGATGATGAAAGCCAAAGGCGACAGCGGTTCGGGTCGCCTTTGGGCTGCACCGATTGCGGCGGAGGTTGTCCCGGGCCACCCGCACTGATGGGGCATGGTTATCGGTGCCAAGAACTCGGCATCCTGGCCACAGACGGGCAATGGCCATGGCTAAAATCGCACTGCCGCAACCCAAATCTAGGGCCGTTCTGGGGCGAAAACCCTTCCTTTTCAATTGCTCCAACAAGACGATACAGCCCCGCGTGGTAGGATGTTCCCCTGTACCAAACGCCGTCGCGGCATCAATGCACAGGCCAATGCGCCCCGCCGGAATGCCGCCGTGGTGATGTGAACCATGGATGAAAAACCGCCGCCCGATAAGGAGTGGCGGAAAATCCTTCTGGTTTTCAGCCACCCAGTCCCGTGCATCGAGATACTCTACCTCCCACGGCGGGCAAGAAACGCCCATCGCGGCGGCGGCAATATCCAGCCGCGCTATCAACTCTCCCTTGGAAATCGGCGCGTCGTTATACCCCTCCACCCGCCAAGTGGGTGCATCCTGCTCCGTTGCAAAACAGGTTGTTACGGGCACTAAACCGGACAGAACTTCCTCCCACGCCGGAGCCAGCGATTCGTTGGTGTGCAGAGTTATTTTCCACGTCATGGGAATATTCCATCATGGTGGAGGGAGTAGGATTCGAACCTACGTAGACGTAAAGTCGGCAGATTTACAGTCTGCTGCCATTGACCGCTCGGCCATCCCTCCGACAAAAGAGAACGCAGCTTTGCGGTATTATCCTGCGGCTGTCAATGTTGATGACACATGTATCAACGGAAATAATACTGCTTTGCGTTCAATATACTTCTTGCACATGAAGAATGTGCAAGGGCTTCGCTCAAACGCCGCGCAGGCCGTACCCCTCGCAAGATTTTTAGGGAAATCTTCATGTGGGAGCTACACCTACCCTGCCCGCCGCTTTTTTTTCCCTTCTGCGGCCTTCTCCCCCAACACCTTCCCCAGATACTGGGCTGTGTATCCCACACCTTTAGCCACCACAGCTTCTGGTGTGCCTTCGGCAACGATGTGACCGCCGCGCAGGCCGCCTTCGGGGCCGAGGTCAACAACCCAATCCGCCGTCTTAATCACATCAAGATTATGCTCAATCACTAGGACAGTATTACCCTGGTCCACTAGGGTATGCAGCACCTCCAGCAGCCGCGCCACGTCGGCGACATGCAGGCCCGTCGTCGGCTCATCAAGAATGTACATCGTTCGCCCAGTAGCCCGGCGGGAAAGTTCCTTTGCTAACTTAATCCGCTGAGCCTCCCCCCCCGACAGAGTGTTGGCAGTCTGACCAATATGGATGTACCCCAACCCTACTTGTTGAAGCAGTTTTATTTTTCCGGCAATGGCCGGAATGTTGATAAAAAACTCCGTCGCCTCATCCACCGTCATGGACAGGACATCGGCAATGGATTGACCTTTGTAGTGCACCTCCAGCGTTTCACGATTATAGCGCCTACCCTTGCACTCACCGCACTGGACATAAACATCAGGGAGAAAGTGCATCTCAATCTTCATCACCCCATCACCTTGACATGCCTCACAGCGGCCACCCTTGACGTTAAACGAAAACCGCCCCGGCGCATACCCGCGAGCTTTAGCCTCCGGCAGACCGGCAAACCAATCGCGAATCTCTTGAAATACTCCAATATATGTTGCAGGGTTGGATCGCGGCGTCCGTCCAATGGGTGATTGATCAATCTCAATGACTTTGTCAACAAACTCCATTCCTTTAATGGATTTAAAAGGGGGGATAATACCCCTGCTCCCGAAAAGTTCACAATGCATCGCCCCGAACAAGGTTTCCAGCACCAAAGTGGACTTCCCCGATCCCGATACACCAGTAATGCAGGTAAACGTGCCCATAGGAATGTTCAAATCAACATTCTTCAGGTTATTCCCCGTCGCCCCCAACAAGGCCAAGGTCTTGCCGCTGCCCTTGCGGCGTTTTTCAGGCACAGGGATGATCTTTGCCCGCGACAGATATTGCCCAGTAAGACTTTGCGGGGTTTTGGCCACCTGATCCGGTGTGCCTTGCGCCACCACACGCCCCCCATGCACCCCTGCCCCAGGCCCCATATCAATAAGGTAATCCGCCGCCAGCATGGCATCCTCATCGTGTTCCACGACCAACACCGTGTTGCCAAGATCACGAAGACGGCGCAGGGTCTCCAGCAGGCGATCATTATCCCTCTGGTGCAGCCCAATGGACGGCTCATCAAGGACATACAAAACCCCGGACAGACCACTGCCAATCTGCGAGGCGAGACGAATCCGCTGGCTCTCTCCCCCGGATAGGGTTGCCGCCCCCCGCGCCAAGGTCAGGTAATCGAGGCCAACATTAAGGAGAAAGCCAAGCCGTTCACAAATCTCCCGCAGGATCATCCGGCCAATATCCTGTTGCTGGGGTGTGAGTTTCTGATGCAAATTGCCAAACCATAACGCTGCCTGATCCAATGGCCACGCCGTAACATCAGCAATGTTTTTACCAGCAATTTTAACACATAGGGCTTCAGGCTTCAGGCGCTGGCCGCGACAGGTGCCGCATGGTTCACTGATAATATAACGACGCAATTCTTCTCGCGCTGAAAGACTATCGGCATCTTTACGGCGGCGTTCTAACCAAGAGATAACCCCCTCAAACGGCTTATTCGTGGCAAAGGTACGATAACCGTCATCGTATTGAATGGGAATAGGCACCTCACCGCTGCCATTAAGTACAGCGTGACGCACCTCTTGGGATAAATCTTTCCACGGTCTGGTCATGCTCCCTTTGAATGACCGCGCCACGCCCTCCAGTACCTGCGTATAATAACCACTCGCCTTCCCCGCCCACGGCAAAATTGCCCCATCCCGCAGGGATTTCCCCGGATCGGGTACAACAGTAGCTTCTGTAAAGACTTCCCGCATCCCTAGGCCATCACAGGCCGGGCAAGCCCCATGGGGACTATTAAAACTGAACAGACGTGGTTCAATTTCCTCCAACGTAAACCCCGACACTGGGCAGGCGAATTTTTCTGAGAATAACGTCTCCTCTCCCGTATCAGCGTTTTCCACCACGACGACACCATCGGTGAGTTTCAGGGCCGTCTCCAAGCTATCCGCAAGACGGGATTTTAATTCACTATCATCATTTATTACAATACGATCTACGATAATGCTAATGTTATGCTTTAAGTTTTTGTCAAGACCGGGAAGTTCATCAAACCCGTACATAGAACCATTAATTTTAACCCGCTGAAAACCTTTTTTTCGCAACTCCTGCAGCTCTTTTTTATACTCGCCTTTACGATCCCGGACGATAGGTGCGGCTAGGTAAATCCGCGCCCCCGAAGGCATAGCAAGAATTTTATCCACCATCTGGCTAACCGTCTGGGCACTGATAGGCAACCCCGTGGCCGGGGAATGCGGCACACCCACCCGAGCAAACAACAGCCGCAGGTAATCATAAATTTCCGTCACCGTTCCAACTGTGGATCGCGGATTGTGGTTAGTAGTTTTTTGATCAATAGAGATCGCAGGAGACAGTCCGTCTATACTATCAACATCAGGCTTGCTCATTAAATCAAGGAACTGTCTGGCATAAGCCGATAGGCTTTCCACATACCGCCGCTGACCCTCAGCGTAAATCGTATCAAATGCCAGCGACGACTTCCCCGATCCCGACACGCCGGTGATTACCACCAGTTTGTCTTTCGGAATAGAAATATCAATGTTTTTAAGATTATGCTCCCGAGCCCCGCGCACCACCAGCGCCGGTGCTTGGGGTAGTACTGTTGTGTTTTTCCGTGCCATAGAAGGCATTGTGAGAGGAGAGCACTAGGAAGTCCAGAGGGTGTTTTTGTTGCTTCCACGACTCAAGCGCCGCGCGGGCTGTACCGCTCGCAAGATTTTTAGGGAAATCTTCATGCGCGAGCGGTATATGCTCCGTGCACACAAAGATTTCCCTACTCATCTTTCCCTAAACCGCAACACAGAGGATTGCCTTAAAGGGCAGACCTACCTATAAAGCATCAATTATGTTTGATAATTTTTTCCGTGCCGCCACGCGCATTGCCGATATCGGTGCCACATTATACAACAGAGGCCTTGTCCCAGCAACGGCGGGAAACTTTTCCATCCGCTTACACGACGGTACCTTAGCTATAACGGCATCCGGCGTAGATAAAGGATTTTTAAAACAAACTGATATTTTACATTTAAAGCCAGACGGAAGCCCTCTCACTCCTTTGCCAGCTACGGTAAAATGTTCAGCGGAAACCTTACTCCACACCCGGCTTTACGCCGACAATCCTGAAATTGGCTGCGTCCTGCACACCCATAGCCGCCCGGCGGTGGTGCTGTCACGCTTCCTGCGCCGCCGGGGGCAAGACACGTTGATTTTAAACGATCATGAGCTGCTCAAGGCCTTTGCCGGCATTACCCATCACGAAACCCCGGTGGCTCTGCCCCTGCTGGACAACAGCCAGGATATGGAGCTTCTCAGCACTGAGGCCTCGGCTCGCCTCGCCGCCCTGGACACCCCGGCAATAGGCTATCTCATCGCCGGCCACGGCCTATACACTTGGGGCGCAGACGCTAGAGCCGCCTTTATTGCCGTAGAAGCCATTGAATTTTTACTGCAAACCGAACTGGAAACCCGCTTGCTGGAAGGACACTCATGACCACCACCGTCACCCATTTCAACGCCGCCACGGGGAGCCAAGTGGCGCACTACCGCGATCCCGGCATCATTACCACGCAGTTAGCCAGCCTCGGCATCCGCTTTGAACGCTGGGAAACCCCTGTCGTTTTGGCCCCCACGGCCGAAGACGCCGCGATTTTAGCGGCTTACCGCCCGGCCATTAAGCGCCTCCAAGCCGAGGGCGGCTACCACACCGTGGATTGCATCCACATGCGCCCAGACCACCCGCAAAAGGCGGAACTGCGGGCAAAATTCCTCAATGAACACACCCACAGCGAGGATGAGGTACGCTTTTTCGTCCGGGGCGACGCGGTGTTTTACCTGCACCTGAATGAGGATGTGTACGCCGTCCACTGCCACGCCGGAGACCTCATCTCCGTCCCCGCCAACACCCCCCACTGGTTCGACATGGGGGAGCAGCCTGCCTTCACCGCTATTCGTTTTTTCAACAACACCGAGGGCTGGGTGGCGCATTTTACCGGGGATGCGGTGGCGGGGCGGATTGTAAAGTATGAGGAAATTGCCTGATGGCAGAAAATCATCATTATCAAGATCGTGTGTTCTGCTGTTGAATAGCCAGTGCTGCCTTTATAGTGTCATCAGCTAGTTTACGTATAGAGTCCCCAAAAATACGAAATACATCATACGCTATTTTGCCCTGATAATGAGTTACATCCGGACGAACTTCTAAGTTATAAAGCGAATAAAGATACCCATCTATCCGTAAAAACGGGAATTCTTTTTCACGTTGTTGAATCAGCTTCACTGCTTGTTGAACTTTAGGCTGCTTCGGATCGTAAATACCGCTTTTCAACACTTCAGAATTTTCTACCCGGGTGCGCGGCCAAATAAGCTTTTGAAAGAAAAGCCCCGCCGCCAACGCGGCTGCTTTATCGAGTGCATCCAAATCATTAATTTCTATGTTCTCAGGAACCAAGACTAGAATCGGCACGGATTGCCCTGCAGGAAGATACGGCACAGCCTTCATACCCAAATCCCGAATATATTGCTGGCTGTAACTTTCACCTCCTATAGGCTTAAGTTTTTGACCAAAAACAGGATCAATGTCACCCTGCACTACCTGTAGTTTTTGCTTTTCTGACGAAGCAATGACGCTAATTAACCGCCCGGGTAACAGGCCACTTGCCAAAACCGCCTGCAATACCAGTGCATCCAGTGCACCCTTATCCTCAAGAGCCCTTGCATCAAGCACTTCAGAATTATTGCCTTCCCCACTAAGGTTTGGCTATAAAAAGAGAGAACAAAGAGGTCAAGAAATGGCACGAGCATATTCTGAAGATTTGCGTGGTCGCGCACTAGATTTATTGGAGTCTGGTCAGAAGCAGCAAGCGGTGAGCAAGC
>JBKDWF010000072.1:0-9729 GCA_046338525.1 Holosporales bacterium | reverse complement strand
TTGTCCGGCAGCCCTGCAAAAATCCTCGTAAATCCCTCATACACTTCGTTTTCTTCTGGCATAAAGCTCTCCTCTTGAAGAGAGCTTTTACCCGAGGCGTAAAGAAAATTAATCTAAATTTTTTTCATGATTTTGCCCTGGTACATCTTCGCTTGTCCGCCGCCATTCATCCCCCTATGAAGGAGTATGCGCATTCTTTTATTAGGAAGCGGCGGCCGCGAACATGCCCTAGCCGAAGCCCTAAAAGCCTCTCCTCGTTGTAACGCTCTGTTTGCTGCCCCGGGCAACGCCGGAATTGCAGAGTATGCTCAGTGCCTTGCTTTAGACCCCTGCGATGCGGCTGCTGTTCTAAAAGCTTGCGGCGATCACGCCATTGACTTTGTTGTTGTTGGCCCGGAAGCTCCTTTGGTTTCCGGGGTGGTGGATGCCTTGACAGAGGCGGGCGTTGTCGCCTTTGGCCCTACCGCCCAGGCGGCGGTGATGGAGGGTTCAAAGGCTTTTGTTAAAGATATCTGCGCCGAATATCACATTCCCACGGCGCGGTTTGCCCGGTGCACGACGCTGGCCCAGGTGACAGCATTTTTGGATACCGTCAAAGCCCCTTATGTGCTCAAGGCTGATGGCCTATGTGCGGGCAAGGGCGTGATTATCACCCTCGATCGTAAAGAGGCCGAGGCTATCGCGACGGAGATGTTGGGCGGAAAATTTGGCGCGGCCTCGACAACCTTGGTGGTGGAGGAATTTCTCAATGGGGAGGAGTTGAGCTATTTTGTGCTTACCGATGGTGAAACAGTCCTGCCCTTTGGCAGCGCGCAAGATCACAAGCGCGCCTATGACGGCGATCAAGGTCCGAACACTGGCGGCATGGGGGCTTACTCACCGAGTCCACGATGTACCCCTGCTATAGAGCGGGAGATTCTCGAAACTATTATTGCCCCGACGTTACAGGCACTCAAGGACAAGGGTATTCGCTATCGGGGTTTTTTGTTTGCCGGGTTGATGCTTACCGATACCGGGCCGAAACTCATAGAGTACAACGCACGCCTTGGTGATCCAGAGACGGAGGTGCTGCTCCCCCGATTGGAGAGTGATCTGGTGGATTTACTCTATGCCGCCGCCACTACGGGGCTTAGTGGGAAAAAGGCTGTCTTTAAGAATATTCATGCCCTGACCGTGATGTATGCCAGCCAAGGATACCCTGGCTCTTACACCTCTGGCACGCCTATTGCCGCCCTTCCAAAGGCCGATCCTGATGTTCGCGTGTACCATGCCGGGACAAGCCGTGACGGTGCGGGCAATCTTCTTGCCACCGGGGGAAGGGTTCTGGCGGTCACAGGCATGGGGCGCACCCTCATTGCCGCCCACGCCGCGGCCTACGGGGCCGTGAACCAGGTGCGCTGGGAGGGTGGGTTTTACCGGAGGGATATTGGGGCAAGGGGGCTAACCGCTGATACTACACCGCTCGCACATTATAGCGGGTTGCACAATTAATACTATTTTGCAATCATTTGATTGCCCTAAAAATCTTACGAGGGGTACAGCCCGCGCGGCGTTTGAGCGAAGCCCTGAAATTGGCTCTTTCCCAGCATTATCGGGGAATAACGCCGCCGCCCGTTGCCTCCTTCTCCCGCGCAGCGGGGGAAGGTGAGGAAGGGGGTGTTTAAAATAAAAAAAACCAATGGCTTTTCACCCCCTCCCCGTAAGGCCGATGGCCTTACGCCTCCCCCGCTGCGCGGGAGGGCTGCACCGCGCCCTTCCATAGGCTCATGAGACTTGTGTGTATGGGGTAGCCTATCGGGCTACCCTATGCACACAACTGTTCAAGTGCTCGGTGTAGCCCCCTCTCCCGCTTGCGGGGGAGGGCCGGGGAGGGGGTGAAAAGCACGAGAACAAATCATTGTTTTTTATAGAT
Organism: Holosporales bacterium; assembly: GCA_046338525.1. Taxonomy (GTDB): domain Bacteria; phylum Pseudomonadota; class Alphaproteobacteria; order JAJTHO01; family JAJTHO01; genus JBKCUA01. Next base: position 7,817 of record JBKDWF010000072.1, on the reverse strand, counting down.
TTAAACGCCCCCTTCCTCACCTTCCCCCGCTGCGCGGGAGAAGGGGGCAATAGGCAGCGGCGTTGTACCCCGCTAATGCTGGAAAAGAGCCAAATTTTATGACTTGTGTGCATAGGGTAGCCTATCGGGAGAGATAGCCGTCGTAAGGCAGCGGATTAGAGCGTTATAAGTTCGAGAATAATAACAAGAAAAACACAATATGTTTACTGCAGATATGGGGTTTTTAAATTACTCAATAGACTGTACATTGGTATAACAATAGATATGCCCAATATATTGAAGCCCTAAAAATGAGTGCTTGAGTCTTACTGTAAAGCGAGTAAGGATTGCTCATGACCCCAAATTCTTTTCTTGGCAATGATCAGCGCACGAGTCTTGTCGGTGCCTTGAACGGCGTATTGGCTAACACCGTGGTGCTGGCGGTAAAAACCCAACATTTTCATTGGAATGTAACGGGTCCGGAGTTTGCGGCCTTGCACCGTTTTTTTGGTGAGCTGTATGAGGAACTTTTTGACGCTATCGATGAGATTGCCGAGCGCATCCGGGCACTGGATGGTGTTCCGGTGGGAAGTCTCAAACAGTTTTTAGAGCATGCCAGCTTGCCGGAAACAACCTATGTCCCTAAATCCCCTGAGATGCTCAAAATTTTAACCTCAGACACCATTAAAATCGCCGAAATCGTCAGGAGTGCCCTGCACCTTGCGGCTGGGTATCAGGATGAAGTCACCGCCGATTTGCTGACCGAGCGTTTAGCGGCGCACGATAAAGCGGCTTGGATGCTGAACAGCCATACGAAATAACTCTTGCCGCGTTTTTTTTTCCTGCTGGCGTGCCTTTGGGTTTTTGCTCCGGCCTTAGCCGGGGAGCCACCATCCCTAAGCCTGCCTATTGCCTGTACCCCAGGGCGTGATTGCTGGGTCGTCAATTACTTTGATCATGATCATAGTAAGGAATTTCAGGATTACCGTTGCTCTTGGCGCGGGTATGACGGGCACACGGGAATTGATATTAGCGTTGGGACGTTAGATAGAATGAACGCCGGGGTATCCATTTTGGCGGCGGCGGACGGCACGGTTATCGGTGGCCGCGATGGTGAGGCGGATAAGGGCATTGCCCGTGGTGAAGTTCTTACTGTTAAGGAATGCGGCAATGGTCTTCGTATCGATCATGGCGGTGGCTGGCTCACCCAATATTGCCATTTGAAGCAAGGTTCTGTCCGATTTCAACCGGGCATGAAAGTGCGCCGGGGCGACGTGTTGGGTCTTGTGGGGCTTTCCGGCATGACGGAGTTTCCTCATCTACACATCGAGGTGCAGTATAAAGATAAAAAGCATCCCATTGATCCTTTTACTGGTTTCGTGGCAAGCTGCAAGCAGGCACCAAGACCCCTGTGGGATGCGGCTGCATTGGCTAAGATGCCTTACCGACCGGTGCAAATTTTCTCATTGGGTGCGGCGGATCGCATCCCTGAACGCGCTGCGTTACAGCAGGGCGTGTTTGAAGCCCGACGGATCGCGGCTTCCAGTGAAGTTTTTATCGTGTATTTTCAGGCTTATGGTGTGCCAAAAGGCGCAACACTGATGATGGATATTATCGCCCCCGATGGCACGCTGTTCCTACGGCGCACAGCGGTGCAGGAACGGCGGCAGATACAGGCGTATTTCTATGCCGGAAAAAAACGCGGCTCAGCCCCCTGGCCAAGGGGAACATACCGTCTTATCGCCACAGTACAGCAAGATGAGACAGGCAAAAAGGAAACCCAAGAAGCTGAAATAAAAGTATATTAGTTGGGATTTATTTTGCTGGCTATTGTTCTGAAAAATGGATATTTTAGCCGTCAAAACTCTTTATGCGTACTACAACACCAGCACTGCGGTGGACGGCCTTGATGCTATTTTTAATGCTGGGATCGTCTCCAGGATGGGGACAAAGCCCATCGGCGGTGGAACGATCTTTACAGATTCAAGCTCAAAATCAAGCCAGTCAAGGGGTTTGGTTGCGCGATAATATTAGTAACTGCGCGATTTGGGTGCCAAGCTTTGCTACCCGCGTGGATGTCAGTGGCAAATGCGTCAACGACAGGGTCGAGGGTCAAGCCAGTATCACCTTGTATAATGATGTGTACTATCGTGCGGCATATGATGGTTATTTTCTTGCCGGGTACTATGTTGCTCCGCAAAAAATTGAGGGCAGCGTGGGGGAGGCTCCTACCGGTCTCGGAACAATGTTTGAGTTTCGCACCGGCATGAGTGGCCTTCGCCTGTACACCAAGCTGGTTCCCCGTACCAACCAACGGAGCAGTGCATGCAATAGCACCGTCTACGCCGCCATTAACCCGCAACAGGTTATCCTTTCTCCAGAGATCACCAAAAAAATTGGCGAGGTAGCACTGGGCAAGTTTCAAGAGTTGTGTGGTAGTTTTGGTTATGATGGCAGTTTTCCGAAAATCACCATCGCCTTTGTGCCATTGGGATTCTTTAATTCGCCTACGCCAACGATTTTGGCCAGCGTTGAAGCGTTGTGGAGTGAGGACAGATGGCGTCTTGCAGACCCAAAAGCGTCCAAGGGTAACGCCCCGGCAACAACCCAAGAAGCATCGTCGCGCCCTAATATTTCCCTGACCTTAAGTGCCTTTATCACCAGCAATACCAGTCTAGGCTATCCCGTGTGCCAAGCTAATTTTCGCCTCGCCAACGTCGGGAGTGGTATCATTACGGGTATCACCATTATTGGCAATGTCGCAACGACCCAGCGGCAAGTGGTCACCAGTATCCGATCCAGTCGGGAAACCAGTTTGCCCGTCAATGCCCAAACCACGATTCGCAGCAACCTTCCCGCCGCCGCATGCCCCTTTATTGGTTTTATCCAGATTACCCAAGTCGCCTGCCAAAATGGTGAGAATTTGATTACAGATTGCAAGCCGTTTATCCGGGTGTTGCGTGATGATCCGGCGACGACGACGGCGGGGGGATTGCCGGGGGTGCAGGTATTGTTTTAGGGTACCTCACACCCACGCCTTGCCCCCCCATCCTCGTCCCACTAATGCCGATATTTGGTACACTGTCACGTTTACTGTTCCTTGAATGCTTCCAAAATCCGCCACTTGCTGGGCGATGGTGTAGAGCACTGAAGCCCCTCCAGAAACGCTCATCGTCCGCAGTACCGCCGTGCCGCCGGCGTTGAGAATGTCTATTTCATAGGTTTCGCTATTTTCCCCCAAGGGTACATCGCCGCCATCCTGCCAGCCGCCGCCGATTCGGGTGCGGCGAATCCAGCTAATGGTGAGATCGCCGCCACTGGCGCGGTTAGCCTTTATCCAGGCGGGGCTGAGTGGCTTCAGGCACGCGCCAGCCGGGGTGAAGGCCACCGGCGCAGCATCGGCCAGCACCCCGCCGTTGGAGACAGCCTTGAGCACGCGTGCCTGTCCCCTAGCACTAAGGGGCAGGGGCTGGCGGACGATCTCCGCCCCCAAAAGCACGAACCTTTCCCCCATCAGGTGGCTGGCCATCGCCCACTCTGTACCGCGCCGCCCGCGCAATAGACGGCTTAGGCGGTAGGTGTTCGGGGCTATCAAAACGGCACTGGCAAATTGGATGATCTCATCCCCCAGCACGGCGGTGTTAGCCCCGTTTAGCACCAGATCGTCGCTGAAGGAATTTAAACCCCCATCGCTGAGCAGCACATCGACGCTGCTGGACACATCCCACGTATCGGGATACGCACACCCGCCCAGCACCGCCGCCGCTGCGCCGGCTACGGCTCCGGCTGTCAGCATCGTCCGCGGCTCATAACTCACCCCGCCATCAAGGGATTCAAATAGGGTCGCCGACTGCCATTGGGCATCGCCCCGTGTCTTTACCGGCACGGCAAACCATGCAAGGCCATCATCCCCTGCCTCGGCCAAGGGTATATCGAGGGCGTAGAGCAGTGTTGTTGCCGCCAGGCGAACGGCACTGCCACTGCTTCCCGCGGTGTTGGTCGCTACCATGTTTTGGGCATAGACACTTAAATCCGTGCTCACTCCCTCGGCCTTGATAATCCCGCCTTCGGTGACGGTACGGCTCAGGCGCACGGTGTGGGTCTTGCCCCTCCAGGTTATGGTGACGACATCCCCAGGCTCTAGGTATAAATATTTTGGGGGAAGAGCGAATTGATAGGAAAACCGTTCCGCCCATAGGGCATCCAGCAACCGCTGTGCCGTTCTCCGGGCGTGGGTGGCGGCCAGCGCGCCGCCAAAGCGAACGGTCTTGGAGGAGAGGGCAGGGGAGACTTGCCGCTGCGCTGTCTGGGTTGTTACCTGATATTCCCGCGCCGGATCAAGGCTAAGTACATCAAGTTGTTCCGCCAATGTGCTTTCCGCCATGCGGGTGATGGTCATGGTCTCTGTCCCGTTTTTCTTGATGGGGAGAAGATCGGCCTCGGGGATGCTCACCCCCGGGGTCTTACCCCGCGGGCGGAGGATGAGCGTGGCGCCGCTCTCCACGCAGTCAAATTGCAGCAATCCCTGTAAATCCTCCAAAATATCCCGCAGGCGCGCGCGGTCGCTCACCACGATGCCGGGAATAAAACCGGGCAACGCAGCGGCCGAAGCCTGAACCATGCTCAGCCCAGCCCGGGCAAAAATATCATCAGTAAGGGTGCGAAGGTCGGACATATTTATGCCTTTTAAAAATAATTGTTGAGGTTTTTAGGTAAAAATGATATAAGCTATGGTATCTTTTTGAAAGGAAGAATGAAAATGGTGGATGATAATACAGTAAATTCAAACTTTTTGTCAGACGATCAGAAATGCTATCTACAGGCTCTTTATTCGATGCCATATATTATTCGCCAAATATCTGATTATATTAAAAAAACTAAAACTTTTTCTTTGGATAGTCAACAAACTCTTGATGCTATATGGGGACTTGTAGTAGATTTTGTAAATGCGGAGATTAATAATAAAAATAATTATACAATAGGCCTAAAAAAAAGAGAATTTTTTAAAGAATTGACAGATGATTTTCGGAACATGGTAGCGACAGTAGTTACAGATGAAATTAATACTTCAAGACGTATTTTACCAGTACACTTTGACAGTTCAGTTGTGATAGAAAAAAATCTTGGATTGATTGTATATGCTTTTGCAAACGTACAACAATCAGATGTTGGGCCGAGTTCTGAAATGTCGTGGTCTGAGCTATTTTGTGTGAAGATGATCGAGCTTGCTTCCAAGTATGCTTTTCTCCAAGAGAACCCTCAGGTTCCTCGAACTGCTCTCAAAGAGACATCTGATTTCATTGAAGCCATATTAAAACAACAAGAAAATCAAAATGTTCCTCAAAAATTTTCCGCTCTGCTGCCTGAAGGTATCGACCCTAAACAATTCCGTGTTATTTGGGAAAAACTACTCACAGAACAGAATGGTATGAACCGTGTAATAATGGGGCTTATGGATTCTTTACAAACTTCAAAAAGAGATATGCTCCGTTTTGTTTCTAAGGATTTTTTACCAGAACTCGTTGATTTCATTTCAGGCGCGTTTACAGTCGCAGCTAATAACGTGGCTTTGAATAAGGTATTGCCTGAACTAAAAACTTCTGAATTGGCAAGAAAACTTGTTGTTCAGCATTTAAGTGCCCAAGGTGATGGCGATGATAATAAAATTTTTTTACTAAAATCCCTGCTGGGGGTGCCAAAGGAAAAAGAAGCAAAAGACAACCTCAGGAAACAGACACTTGATCCTTTGGCGGTTGATAAGGTTGTTGACTATTTGGTGGCGCATTTTGCGTCTAGTTTAGACAAGCTTCAAGAGAGCGGTCGTAATATAGTTGAATGGCAAATTGCGGGTATTCGTAGACAGATAAATTTTAGTATTCAAGGTGTTCATGAAGAGTTGCAACAACAAGCGGCAGATAAAGCACAAAAAGAGGAGTTTTACAAATTATGTACAACAGCGCGTGCTACCCTAGACGAGTGTATTCGGAATTGTTTGCCCAGTAGTTTTGATGATAAGCCTCAAACACCAAACTGGAATAAGGTGAACCTTACTGATAAAGTTTATAAAGAGCTCATCGAGTATCTTCCTTCTGAACATTTATCCGGTGAAGAAAAAAAGCATGTTATTCGTGAGGCGCTCCAGGAATCTCGAGACGTGTTGGAGGTTTTGTATGACTTTAGTCCTTTTCTGAGGAATGGTAAGCGATTTAACGGTGCAACCCCTGAAGAGCAGAAACGCTATATTAAAAAAATGTTGAACATCAATGATGAAAATCTGTCCGATATTATAGCCGCCGCGACCGCCTGTGCCCAGCTTCGCAAAACACCAGAAGAGTACTACTCTATGATGCAAAACCAAGCAGCAAATACTCAAAACCATTGAAATCCACACCCCAACCCCCCCTAATCTTCCCCTTACCGCCAAAGCGTTGGAGGCAAAATTCGACGCTGGCGAATCATCTGGGGGGGGGCGTTGTGGCGGTAGTAAAAACAGGTAGTAAAAACGTCTTGCGCCGCCAGATAGTCACCGCTACAAACGATGCTCTTGTAAAGAAAGCGCCCGTAGCTCAGCGGTAGAGCATCTGACTTTTAATCAGAGGGTCCATGGTTCGAATCCATGCGGGCGCACCACTATTGTGTTACACAGCGCCGGTGCGGATGGATGGGTGGTCGAGTGGTTTAAGGCACCGGTCTTGAAAACCGGCGTGGGCATCCCCCACCGTGGGTTCGAATCCCACCCCATCCGCCAATTTCAGTTGGGTTTCTCAAAACCCTCTAGGTTCGAATCTCAGTCTCGGCTTACGCAAGTTCGAAATAATACTAATTTATAACGCTTTGCGTTCAATATGTAGAAAAAATTTACGCAAAGCGGCAAGCCCGCGCAGCGGGGGAGGCGTAAGGCCATCTGCCTTACGGGTAGGGGGTGAAAAGCACGAGAACAAAGCATTGGTTTTTCTTGTTTTTAAGCCTCCTTCCTCACTTTCCCCCGCTACGCGGGAGAAGGAGGCAACAGGCAGTCGTTATCGAGCAACCTGTGTCACAGAGCAACCTGTGTCACCTTTTTTGATTCGGCATGAATATCTTTAAACTTCTGCAATTTCTGGAGTAATTCCTCCCGCAGGCGCGCCGCATCGTCCGGGGTTAACCCACTCGGCGGTACCGGAGTTTCCACTTGGGTATTTTTCGGCATCCGCGCCAGTAAGGCTAACGCGGCTTTCAGCCGTTGATCCAGTGTTGGCCGCTCGCCGTTGCTGTCCACGATATCAGCGCGAAGAACCTGCCCCAGAAAGTCAATAAGGTGTTGGGAATCAAGGAGTGATGGGGTGGTTGGGCATTGGTTCATGGGAAATCCTTTCAATAATAAGGTCTTGACAGGGGGTGAATATTGTACAGGGCACCTCTATGAACCTCATTTCTGGGGCGATTGGCGTCGTCAGGTCGTTGCTCGCAATCCGCACGTACGTTTGAGTACGCTTACGGTTGCTCGCATATACCATCAGAGCCACTCATCCCCATAAATGAGGTTAATAGAGGTGCCCTACAATCTAAGTGGCCTTTGGTCGCGCCGCCTGAGCCATGAGCATCGCTTGGTGTGCAAAATCAATCCCGATGGTGTGGTGTGGAGAATAAGGATTTTATCGAGTCATTCCTGATGTGGATTCGGATGAATCTTGATCCAAAAGTTTATAACGTAAATTGCAGGGCAAAATCATGAAAAAAATTTAGATTAATTTTCTTTACGCCTCGGGTAGAAGCTCTCTTCAAGAGGAGAGCTTTATGCCAGAAGAAAACGAAGTGTATGAGGGATTTACGAGGATTTTTGCAGGGCTGCCGGACAA
>JBKDWF010000026.1:0-16761 GCA_046338525.1 Holosporales bacterium | reverse complement strand
AAAATCGAAAACTCATGGGCAACCATCAAACATTATGCCAGAAAATTTTTGCAACGCACCGGGGCATCTTTAAAGCGGTCCATTCTCAGGGCGATAGTTTTGTTCCAAAAGGTCAAACCTTAGTGGGGAAGGCAATACGCTGAACTTATGCAACCGCCCCTTAACACAACGCCACCCCCACGTTCAGGTGGGCATTAACAGCAGCATCCCATACCAGCATGGTGTGCGGAAAAATTTTTTCATCAAACACCGCAACATGACGGGCCACCGCCGCCTGTGTCTGCTCGAAACTTTCCACCCGCACCATGGCCTCAATAAAGTCGCTCTCCAACCCGTCGGGATCGCTGACGATACTGATGCGAATGTCTTTGTACTCGGGGAAAGCATGCTCCGCCAGCGGGGGCAGGGCATTGAGGACCTCCACCACCGCCGGATGCTGGCGCAAAAATGCCCCAACATGCTGTTCATCGTTCAGCGAGAACCAGCCCTTGAGGCGCACGGGCACCGGGCGGTTGTTGCGCAGGGCAAGCCGTTGTAGTGTTTTCTTTTTTGCCATGATCACTCTCTATGAAAGGAGGCTTCAAGGTAGCACGGGAGGGGTTATTTTTCAATTACTCCCTACCGCAGAAAAGGCTTATCACCGCAACACCCACCATTTTGGGAGAGAGCAAAAAAATTCCCGCGTCGTGACGGGGCGCACTGCGCGGCGCACGGGAATGGGTTAAGAATTTCTTATCGTACTCTCCTTAATAACTTGGCCGCCACCGAATTTGTGGCGGCCTTTTTTTGGGCATGTGTTATCCTGTTGCTACTAAAGTAGTCGGGGTGGTGTCATCAGTATTAATGCTGCTGGCACTGGTGGAGCCGGTATCGGTAAAGGCGGTAATAGCGTTAGTAAGTGTGCTTGCTCTATTATTAGTATTAGTTGATGGATTTGTTGCAATCTGGATTTCTTCATCAAGGAATTGGCGCTGTTTAGGCGTTCCAGAATTTGTTGGAAGCGTACTGCGTGCTTCGACTGTTCCTTGAGTATCCCAAGGAGATTTCTTGCCAATAGGCATGCTATTATCGGCAGCATTACGAATGTCTCTAGTCGTCACAGTTACTGTACGCCCCCCACCAAGATTTAAGGTGTATTGACCTCTATTATTATAAAACTCTCCCGGCTTTGGGTTTTTGCCCCCTGCAATTAATGCAGCAACATTATCATTGGCATCACGGACATAAATAGCTGGTATAGTCCCACTCTCACCAAGAGTGGCGTCGTCGTAGTCTTTAGGTGCAGCGACAGAACCCCATTTGTAGGTAAGCTCGGGCGTAAAAATTCCCGTCTCAGTATTGTAGTTGGCTTCAACCACCACAGCCTTGCCAGTAGCATCGGGCAACGAAATACTAATGATATTTTTACCACTCCATTTGTTAGGTCTGTATTCATTAACATCAAACTTACTGTTGCCATCTTTCATATAGTTATTAACAATTGCGGTTTGGCCTTCTTTACCATTTTCAGTATATGTAACAATTAATTGTCCATCAACGTCTGTTGGTTCTACCTTGCGTACCTGTAGTGTGGATGTGGTAACGTCCGGCACAGAAATGGGAGTGGTATAGGATTCTATTCCTAATTCTGTAATATCTCTAGCAGCAATCAAAATTTCATTATTTCCATCACTGCTGCTTCCCGTGGCAGCAGTGATAGCTTCTGTTGTGCCTGTGATATTTTCTGGCAAAACATTCGTTGGTTTTTTAGGATCACTGCTTGTAGAGCCTCCACCGCCGAACCAACCACTCATCCAACCTAATAATCCCCTTAATAAAGAAAAAAAAGATAAACCAGTACCGATAGTCTCCAATACCGCCATGACTGCCTCCATTAAAAGTGATATTAATCACTTATTTCACACCCAATCTCTAAAGTCAAATTATTTTTATCTATTTTTTATAGCAATAAAAAATATTAACTTTTAACCCGTTGCCGGGGGGTAGTGCAAAAAACGGCGTTGCCCAGGGGGTGTTGGCGCTGGCGCAGGGTGGGCGGGGCGTGCGGAGAACTCCCCATCCCCCCATCCCCCGCTGCGCGAGGAAGGGGGCAACAGGCAGCGGCGTTACACCGTACTCATTTTCGGCTCTTTCCCAAAACGGGTGGGCTGCAAGTTGGCATGTTTTCTTGCAAATTGATGAATTTCAAGAATTAAACACCGTCATGGCGAGCGCCGGAGGCGCGTGGCCATCCAAAAGACATTATACTTTGCTGGATCGCCACGCGCCGCCGGGGTCAGCGCGGCAAGCAGAAAGCCCCGACGAAAAAGGGCGTCTATCTGCGCCTCAGCCCCTAGGTGTTGGAGTATTTTCGGGCCAAAGGCCCCGGCTGGCAAACCCGTATTGATAAGACGCTGGCGGCGATTGTTGAGGCGACGGAGTAGCTTTAACGATCAACCCTCATCACTACCGAGCTTTGCACTCACCGCCTGCACATCATTGGCAAGGCGTTGGAGGACCTGTTGCTGACGGCGCAGGTGGCTGGCCTCCCCGGCAAGGTGATCCTGAAACACACCCAATTGTTTTTTTTTGCTTTCAAAATCGGCCTGTTTTGCCTCAACAGCTTGTTGGAGTAAGGCAATTTCACCCTCTTCACTAAGAATACTCATTTCACGGCTGCGTACAGATTCTTCCCGTACCCGCAAGGCATCCTCACGGTTCATGAGCGCGGTTTCCCGACTGCGGTAGATTTCTTCAAGAGAAGGCGGAGCAGGAGGTGGTGGTGGTGGTGGAGGTGGTGGAGGAGGTGGTGGAGGAGGAGGTGGTGCAGGTGCAGGTGCAGGTGCAGGAGCAGGAGGCGCACTATTTGGTTTTTCACCCCGCAATACAACTACGGGAGCATCAACAACAGGTTTTGGTGTTGGCGCAACAACAGGTGCAGACGAAGCAATTTCAGCTTCAACAATTTCAGGTTCAATAATTTCAGGCTCGGTACTTTCAGGTTCAGTGCCTTGAAGTGATGCCGGGGGTTCTTCCGCACCGAAGACCGAAACCCAATCTTCTTGACGGATCATGACGTATTTTGGCTCATTTTCGGGGAGATTGCGGGTTTTAAGGCGCAACTTCGCGCAAGCAGTCATGACTTTAAAATAACGATCATCGTGTTCATAGACATAACAAGGCACATTATCCCATTCGCCGGGTTCGAAAACCTCAAGCACTAGGTCGCGTCCTTCGATGGTACGTTTGTCACTACTCATAAGCTGTTTCTAGCCTTCCTTAAACGAAAAGAAAATTACAAAAGCGTTAAGCGTACAAAGAGTATTGCATCCCTTTTATAAAGCGGTACACCAAAACCATGCGTATTTTTTTCATTACCCTGCTATTGTTTCCATTGTTAGCTTGGGGAGAAGAAACCCCTTTCAATCCAAAAATTATTGCCGCTGAACAATCCGCTAGCTTCGCCCACGGCCTGTCCATGCATGGCGATCTCAAATACCAGCCTGGCTTTACGCATTTTGAGTACGTTAACCCTGATGCCCCCAAGGGTGGCGCACTGGTTCTTGCCGCACTGGGGACTTACGATTCTCTCAACCCTTTTATTGTCCGGGGCTTGCCCGCGGCTGGAATCGGTGAGTTATTTGATACCTTGCTGGTCTCTGCTCAGGACGAGCCGTTTAGTGCTTACGGTCTCATTGCTGAAGCCGTGCGCACCGATGCATCCCGGACATTTGTGGAGTTCCGCCTACGCCCTCAGGCTCGCTTTTCTGATGGCACGCCAATTCGCCCGGAAGATGTTATCTTCAGTTTCCATACTCTACGCAATCAAGGGCGTCCCAGCTACCGCGCCTATTATAGCAGCATTACTGAAGCCAAAAAACTCGACGATCGCACCGTACGCTTTGAATTCAAGCCAGGCATGAATCGAGAGCTACCCCTGATTTTAGGTCAGATGCCCATCTTATCGGAACACTATTATAACAGCACCGCCTTTGATAAAGTTACCCTGCAAGCACCGCTTGGCAGCGGCCCCTACCAAGTCGCTGCCCTGCAGCCTGGCCGAAGCATTACCTACAACCGCGTGGCCGACTATTGGGCAAAGGATTTACCCGTCAACCGTGGCCGCAATAATTTTGATACGATACGCTATGACTACTATCGTGATTCTTCTGTGGCATTAGAGGCTTTCAAAGCGGGGGCATATAATTTCCGCCTTGAAAACATCGCTAAAAACTGGGCTAATGCCTATGACTTTCCGGCTGCAAAAAGCGGCAGGGTCAAACGCGAAGAAATCCGTCATGAGAACGTCGCGGGCATGCAGGGGTTTTTCTTCAATCTTCGCAATCCCCTATTCGCCGATCGATCCGTACGGGAAGCATTTATTCTAGCCTTTGATTTCGAGTCGGCCAATAAAAGCCTTTTCTTTAATACTTATACTCGCAGTCTTAGCTATTTCAACAACTCAGAACTGGCTGCCACCGGCTTTCCCACGGATCGGGAGTTGGCTCTTTTAAAACCACTGGCCACCCAGATACCTCGGGAAGTCCTGTACAGCGAGATAAAACTCCCCACCGTCTCCACGCCCGAAGAGCTGCGCCTAAACTTAAAGCGTGCTGCTACTATTTTAAAAGAAGCCGGTTGGATAGTGGAGGGCAACCAATTAATTGGCAAAGACGGAAAGCCATTTGTTTTTGAAATTCTTATAGAAGACCCCACTTTTGAGCGGGTCATTGCGCCGTACCTGCAAAACCTCCAACGGTTGGGCATCAAAGGCACCATTCGTGTGGTTGATGCTGCGCAATATCAACAACATCTAGATAATTACCAATACGACATGATAATTGGCACGTTTGGCCAGTCTCTTTCCCCCGGCAATGAACAACGCGGCTACTGGCATTCCACGCAAGCTGATGTACCCGGCGGCAATAATATCCTAGGGGTGAAAAACCCGGCGGTAGATGCTCTAGTGGAACGTATCATTGCCGCACCGGATCGCGACAGCTTAGTTGTTGCCGTTAAAGCCCTCGACCGCGTATTGTTCTGGAATTACTATGTGGTGCCCCAATGGCATACCAACAGTTACCGCATTGCGTACTGGGATAAATTTCAACGCCCCAATATTCGCCCCCGTTTCAGCCTTGGGTTTCCAGATACTTGGTGGGCTAAGGAAGATAAAAAGGCACCGTAATAATGCCTAAACAGCTTTTTTTAGCGTTAGTTTATTTCTTGCATGTAGGGTTGTGTCTTGCCGCCCCGCCGCCGCCAAAAAAACCAGCACCGCCCGTCCCCCCAGCCATCAGCCGCGATGCTGTCCTTGTTATTGCTGCGGTGGGGACTGGCCCGGCCTCGCTGCATCCTTATCTTGAGGCCGGCTCAGCAGATCGCTACGCTCAAGGCTTCGCCATCCGTCCCCTCATGGCTGTGAACGCCCAATGGGAGCTAGTCTGCCTGCTCTGCACCACCATTCCCTCTCTAGAGGCAGGTAGTATTCGTATCGAACAAGTTCCCGGTGCCACCACACCCGGCGTTGCCGTGGATATCACCTTGAAAGACAATTTACGTTGGGGGGACAGCTCTGCGCTTACCAGCGCTGATTTTGCTTTTGCCACTCTACAGCGTAACTTTTTACCAGCACTACTCCAAGACCTTCGGGAAGTGACGGTGAAAAGCCCGAAAGAATTTACCCTCCATTTTTCCAGTCGCTCCGTAAATTTGGAAGTGCTCACATCGTTCTATCCTCTGCCTAAGCATATTGAAGCACGAACACAAAATTCTTCAAGAAGTGCTTATCGCCGTACGCCCAATGATCCGGGTTTGTATAATGGCCCTTATCGCCTCCTGGGGCGAGGCATGAACATGATCCTCTTTGAACGCAACCCCTCCTTTGCCGGCAAAGAGGGGCAATTCAGCCAAATTATTGTGCAATACTACCCAACAGCTAAAGAAGCTTTAGCTGCGTTTGCCTCAGGCCGAGCAGATTTTTTGGCTAGCGATTTACTGGCCAGCAGCGATGATTTTGGTATCTTCCTAAATCGCCGCTCTGCCGATGATGACAACCAAGTAATCGTACGCCCTTCTATGTTTTTTGAGCATGTTCTTTTTAACATAGAAAATCCGCTGCTCACGGACAAGCGCGTGCGCCTAGCTTTGTCTTTGGCCTTAGATCGCCGGGCTATGAATGTCGCCACTTTTGAAAGTCAGGCTATTCCAGCCAACAGTTTTATTTCTCCCCTCGACCCCAATCTGAATCCTGCCCTTACAGTGCCCCTTCAGGATATCCAAACGGCAAAAAAACTTTTGAATGAAGCAGGCTTTACCCACGGCGCAGACGGTATCTTAGTGTCAAAATCCGGGCAGCCATTCCGCCTGACCCTTCTCACTACTGAAGCCAGCCCTAGCCGAGCCACGCTGCAGCAAATGATCCGTAATGCTTGGAACACTATAGGCATCACCGTGGAACCACGCCTTGTTTCTCCGGCGATATTATTTGGCCACATACTACCAAAACGACAGTTTGATGGCGCGATACTCTTCGCTATTGCCAGTGCCCCCGGTGCCCAGCCCGGAAGCTTATGGCATTCTAGCCAAATTCCAACCCAAGACAACGCCTTTACTGGCCAGAACTACAGTGGCTACCGCAGCAAGAACATGGACACTTTGCTAGATAGCCTAAATGGCACCCAATCGCCGGGATATCGCCAACAGCTACGCCGTAATATTCAGCAACTCTACGCCGACGACTTACCCACCATTCCACTATTCTTTCGCCCGGCGCGATATCTTTTACCCAACACAAGTCTTGGCATTCCGACTACTGGACATCAGTTTCCGTCCAGCCTATGGGCGGAAGAATGGTACATTCCCGCCTGGGGTGCGTATCAGCCGTGAAAGCACCAATACCAGCCGAAATCCTAAGTGAACGCATTGATAAAATCGCTGCCCGTCTTTTCCCGGAACTATCGCGGACACGGGTGCAGCAGCTTATCGTCGCTGGCCATGCGTTTATCGATGGCACCGCCGCAACCGATCCAGCCCAACGGATCAAGCGCGGCAACCAACTAGAAATTTTTGTCCCTGAAGCTACGCCGTTGGTTCTGGAGCCTGAAGCTAAAGAGCTAGATATATTATATGAGGATGATCAACTTATTGTTCTCAACAAACCGGCAGGACTGGTCGTACATCCCGGTGCTGGCAACCACAACGGTACCTTGGTACACCGACTGTTGCACCATTGCGGCCCTGGCATACTATCCATTGGCGGCATAGAGCGCCCGGGGATTGTCCACCGCCTTGACAAAGATACTAGCGGCATCATGGTCATTTCTAAGACCGACATCGCCCATCGCCACCTAAGCCGCCAGTTTGCCGCCCGGACAATGGAACGTGCCTACCTAGCGATTTGTCACGGCGTACCAAACCCAACAAAAGGCACTTGGAGCGGTGCCATTGGCCGCCACCCCCAGCACCGGCAAAAAATGGCGGTTCTATCCAGTGGCGGAAGGTCAGCCTCCACCAGCTATGCCGTTTTGGAACGCTACAACAACCTGGCCAGTCTAGTGCAATGCCGCCTACACACCGGGCGCACCCATCAAATCCGCGTGCATTTCAGTCATCATAAGCATCCTCTTATCGGCGATCCCGTATACGGCAGGGCAGGGGAGGCAAAGAATTTGCCGGACTATGCCAAAACCTTTCCGCGCCAAGCGTTGCACGCCTTTTCATTAGGATTTACCCACCCGATAACAGGTGAGGTGCTGCGGTTTGAACGCCCCGCGCCGGAGGATTTTGAGGAATTACAAAAGAAATTGCGAGCACAATGCGCTCACTGACTCCGCCAATGCCCAGTATCTTTAAGCGCCTTTGCCACCTCCGGGGGCAAATAATTTTCATCATGTTTAGCCAACACCCGAATGGCAATAAAAACATCCTCCGTAAAATGACCCTCGGCAACAACGCCTTGGCCTTCACGAAATAAGGAGGGCATAAGACCCGCATACCGCACCGCTACTCGCGCTGTCCCATCCATGACGGTAAAAGTATGCGTCGCCCCAGTAACATGCCAACTTCCAGCCTCAACCAATCCGCCCAAACGAAACTGTTTTGTCGTGCGCTGCAGTTCCTCACCCAGCGAGGTTCCCACCAAGGCCGCAGGGCTATAGAAATATAAAAGATTATTCTGAAACGCCCGAAGTGTCATGGTTATCCCAACCCCAGCCAGTAGAATAGTCATCGATAATGCCAATGCACGGCGATGTTTTGGCTTCATGACCGGCGGCTTTCTCGCAAACTATATACGCTATATAGAATAAAGAGTACCAACACAGCGGTGCTAATACCCCAAGCAGCGATCACATAATTCATGACATCCCTCGTTGCCTAGCTAAACGCCGCTGTCTATATAATATTTCTATCCAGAGAAAAACCAGCGCGCTCACCAGTGCTGTTATTCCCACCGCACATAACAGCAACGGCCATAAAAATGCCTCATGTACCGCTGGGGCGGCAAAGCGGCTGACGCTTGCGGGCTGGTGCAGGGTATTCCACCACTCCACTGAATATTTTATAATCGGCAAGTTAATCGCGCCGATCACGCCAAGCACCGACGCACCCCGCCCTACATCGCCACGTCCACGCACCACCAGATACGCACCATACAAAAGCAACAATATCAGCACAGAGGTGAGCCGTGCATCCCAAACCCACCACGTCCCCCAGGTGGGCTTTCCCCAGACACTGCCCGTTACTAAACACAAGGCCGTCATCACGATGCCCACTCGTGCCAATGCCTGAGCCGCAAGATCGGCAAGGCGGTGACCTTGAATCAAATATAAAGCCGCACTCACCGCCAACGCAGCGTAACAAAAGAGTGCGCTCCACGCTAGGGGCACATGAAGGTACATGATACGTACCGTCTCTCCCTGCTGATAATCTGGTGGGCTAAACATTAACCCCCACAGCGCGCCTACGCCAATATTTATAGCGGCAATACCCCACAACCACGGCAATACACCTTTTGTGAGAGCGAAGAACCGCGTCGGATTGGCATAAAAAGATATCATAATACCTCCCGCACCGCTGCATGCCACAATAGCCCCGTCACCCATGGAGACAATGCCAACCACAACAACGCCTGCCCCCATAATAACGAAACCGCATCAGCACTAAAAAACAACACCATCGGTATCAACAATGGCACCGTCACCAACACCCCCCAAGTCGAGGCAGAACTGCGACCAGCAAACAAAGCCTGCAGAATTGTTGCCAATGCTGTTGCCACAAGCAATGCTGGAAATAATGTCCATGTTGCAGTGTGATCGGTAAACAACTCCAACCCGAGTAAAAGACCAATGCCTACCGGCACACACCAACGGAACAAGACCGCAACGATACTCAACAAACCTAGCATAGGCCAAGATACACCCACCAGAAACCACCGCCCATAATACGCTCGGCGAGCCGCTGCATTACCATCGTGGCACGCCAATGCTACCGCAAGGACAATGGCTAGTGGCGCGCCAAGGCCGCCCTCTGGGCGCACATAACCTTCAAGACCCAAAATCAATAACGCCAGCACGGCAGGAGATGCACCAGGCCAAGGGGCAGGGGTGTCGTGAACAAAACGATATAAAGAAAAAATACTTGGCATACAAAATAGCCCTATGCCTTCGTTTCAATCATACCAATAAATTTAGCAAAGTCTCCAGCCTCACGAAAGTCCCGGTATACTGAAGCAAAGCGGACGTAAGCCACCGGATCAAGATCGGCAAGGGTGTTCATCACCGCCTCACCAATTTGCCGTGAGGTAATTTCATTGTCACCAACGTTTTCAAGCTGCCTAACAATATTGCTGGCAATTTTTTCAGTGCGTTCATCATCAAAAGGACGCTTACGCAATGCAAGACGCAACGCGCGCATCAATTTTTCCCGATTAAAAGGTTCAAGCTTACCATCAACCTTACGTACCATTAACTCACGCAGTTCAACGCGTTCAAAGGTTGTAAAACGTCCGCCACACTCAGAACAAAAACGTCGGCGACGAATAGAGCCTCCATCTTCCGATGATCGACTATCTTTTACCTGCGTTTCAAGATGACCACAAAAAGGACACTTCATATAAAAATTATATAGCGCAACAACGCACAAAAGAACACTTTTTTGCATACACCGCTCGCACATTAAGATTGTATGATGATTAAACGTGTTAAATTTTTTTTATGCACAACACCAAAAAAGCCAATGTTTCTGCGGTTTTTAGATGTATATTATTGCTTGCGTGTCATGCATGATTTGCTAAGAAGCAAAAATTAATGCTGCCGATAAAACTCAATGAAGCACTTGAAATATGGCGTTTGGCCTTGGCCGAGTCTGTACGCGATGAAAACCCTGATCTAACTGCACGTCAGATGGCAATCATGCTTACTTGCTATCTTGTGTCACCACCACATACGGTGCGCGGTCTTGCCGAAGGTTTAAAAATTTCCAAGCCCGCCGTTACTCGTGCTCTTGATCGGTTACAAGACTACGGCTTCATCCGCCGCAAAACCGATGAAGATGATAGGCGCAGCATTTTAGTACAACGCACCATCAAAGGCTCAGTCTATCTTAGTGAGTTTGCCGAGCATGTTGTCAATGCTGCTCGCAGTCTCAACCCCGATGCCGTTCCCAATGTTGATCTCATGACCTTATAGAGGATTATATGCCAGCTACTGTTTTGCGCACTGTCACTGATGAAAATCTTGAATACACCGTCAAGAAATCGTCCCGTGTAGACATCAATAGTTCCCTTGTTTACATCGCGCCAAGTCTCGGGCGAGGCAATGGCTTGTTTCTCGCGAAAGATGTTCCTTCCGCAACCATCATCGCGTCCGGCCCTGGAATTGAAATTGCTCCTACGGAATGGGAGGCTTTCGATAAAACCAATCCTTCCAACTATGCCTTTGAACACCCGCGTGACGTCAATGCAGCAATTCTTGTTCTTGGTCTACCCAGCATTTTAAACCACAGTCGTACACCCAATTGCCGGTATCAGTGGGATTATCATGAGGGAATTTGCTGGGTGCTGAATATGATCACGCTCAGCGATTTGAAGGCCGATACCGAACTTACTTTCGATTACGAATGCAGCTGGTTTGATGTTGTATGAGCAAATTTATTGATAAGAAAATGGCAACACTTTGGAGGTATAAAAAATTATGACTTCCGTTCCACGACGTTTTCCAAAACTGTTGCACTCACCAATGCTTCGCAACATCGGTGTTATTTTGGGTGACCCACGCCTTCCCGATCCGTGTAAGCCTGGGGGAAAGTTCGTTCCTCAAGACCTTGATGACTTAGCTGGCCTTAAAACAGCACTTACCAGCTTAACCGATTACACAGTCACATATCTTACCAATCATGATGCATTATGGGATGAGCTTAAAGCACTCAAGCCTGATTTAGTGCTCAATTTTTGTGATAACGGCTTCGCCAATCGTCCCTCCCAAGAGCTTCATGTTCCGGCAATGCTGGAAATGCTCGGCATTCCTTATACTGGCGCACCCCCTGCCACTTTGAGTTTCTGTTACGACAAGGCCGCCGTTTCGGCACACGCAAAACGCCTTGGCATTCCTGTTCCTGAAGAACACGTGTTATTGTCTGGCCAGCGGTTTAATCCTCACGCTTGGGGTGTTTACCCGGCGTTCGTAAAATTGCGTAGCTCGGACAACAGTATTGGACTCGATGAAAATGATATTGTGATTGTTGAAAACGCCATAGACCTGCAACGTGCCGTTACCTCTAAGCGCAAGGCATTTCCAAAAGCTGACTTATTGATCCAAGAATTTTTGCCTGGCAAAGAGTATCGCGCCCAAATTTTTGGCAACAAGACCAGTGGTTTTGTTTTCTCACCCCCCGGCGTATGGAAACTTGGTGAGGAGAACAGTGCTCGCTTTCTTAGCTACTCCTACAAATTCGGTCTCCTCTCCAAGGAAGATGCCAACCGTTTCGCCGAGGCCACACCAGCAGAAGCATTGGCCGATCCCGATCGACCCGTTGTAGAACAGCACTGCCAAAAACTAGTAGACACCTTGCGGTGCTATGATTACTGTTCTATTGAGTTTCGCTCAGGCCGTGATGGCATTATGAAACTCCTTGAAGTCAACCCAAACACCAGTTGGGAACTGGGTAGCCTGCTTGCCGAAGAAGACGAACCAGAAGGCTTTTTTTATGCCGATGCACTCCGCTTCATCCTCGAATCCGCTGAAATCCGAAGCGTTGGGAAAAAAGCCTCTATCCTCAAGCCGCAATTTTGTCTTGCGTGATGCCGCCGGTGCCGATGCAAAGATCATAGCCCGGTTTGAAAAGATTTTTTTTGGGGATCGCTCTTTTGATGAATGCCGCCTCGATGAAGAAGATGTAATTGAGTATTTTGGTGATCCCGATACTAGATTTATTTTTGCCTGCGTGGACGATGTTCCCGTGGGCTACGCCGTTGGATGGGTGCACGATGGCATGGTGGAAACACTATCCCTTGGGGTTCTCGCTGAACATCGACGCAGTGGTGCGGCTTCGGCCTTACTCCGTGCTATAGAAGCTTGGGGCAAGGATCGCAGCGTTGCCGTCGCCCAACTTGAATCCCATATTGCCAAAGAACACCCCGGCAAATTCTATCCCACCCAAGGCTACAGCGTAGCCAAACAAGTGCCGGGGTATTATTTTGATGGCGGTGATGCGCTGGTATGGCG
Organism: Holosporales bacterium; assembly: GCA_046338525.1. Classification (GTDB taxonomy): domain Bacteria; phylum Pseudomonadota; class Alphaproteobacteria; order JAJTHO01; family JAJTHO01; genus JBKCUA01. The sequence goes on along the minus strand of JBKDWF010000026.1, from coordinate 4,060 downwards.
AAAAGCTATCGCGCTGTAAAACCAATGATACTCCTCCAGCAACACATCCGCCACCTTGCTTTTGTGCCGCCGAGCGGTTACGGCTCAACTCTTAAGCAATGCACGCACCGCCGCATTGATTCCCGCAGCATCAAGACCAGCAGCCGCGTACTGCCGTGCTTGGGTGTCCTGATCAATAAAAATATCCGGAAGGGTCAACGCGCGAACTTTACAGCGGCCCGAATCTAACAACCCCTTGCGGCTCAGGTGTTCTAAAACCATGGAGCCGAACCCGCCGCGGCTTCCCTCTTCCACAATAATAAGCACAGGGTGCTCATGATACAGTCGCTCAATCAAATCAGTGTCTAAAGGCCGGGCAAAGCGGGCATCGGCCACGGTAACACCCTCCACCGCAAGGCACTCGGCCAACCGTGTGCCGTAGGATAATAACGCCGCGCCGCTGCCCTCACGAACAATGCGGCCTTTGCCCACAGCAAGGGGCAGGGGGTTTTCCGGCAGAATAACCCCGGTGCCTTCACCCCGAGGATAGCGAAACGCGAAAGGACCATTGTCCCAAGCGGCGGCGGTGGCAACAATGGCCGCCAACTCCGCCTCATCGCTAGGCGCAGCAAGAACCATGTTAGGCAGACAGCCTAAAAAGGCGGTATCGAAACTTCCCGCGTGGGTGGCCCCGTCCGCCCCCACTAACCCAGCCCGATCTAAGGCAAACCGCACGGGCAAGTTCTGCAAGGCAATATCGTGAACGACCTGATCATAACCGCGCTGGAGGAACGTGGAATAGATCGCGCAAAACGGCTTCATCCCTTCGCAGGCCAATCCCCCAGCAAAGGTCACGGCGTGCTGTTCAGCAATGCCAACATCAAACAGGCGATTCGGGAACCGCTGGGCAAACAGGTCAAGCCCCGTGCCCGACGGCATGGCGGCAGTAATGGCAATAATTCTTGAATCTTTCTCTGCCTCTCGGATCAAAGACTGGGCAAAGACTTTTGTATAGTTAGGGGCGGTGGCGGTACTTTTCGCCTGTGCCCCTGTGGCCACATCAAAGCGCACCACGCCGTGGAATTTATCAGCGGCAGCTTCCGCCGGGGCGTACCCTTTCCCCTTTTGGGTCAGGGCGTGGATGAGAACCGGCTGGGGCAAATCCGTGTCCCGGACGGTTTCCAGCAGACTAACCAGCTCATGTACATTATGGCCGTCCACGGGGCCGACGTAATAGAAGCCAAGCTCTTCAAACAAGGTTCCGCCGGTGACAAAGCTTCGGGCGTGCTCCTCGGCCTTTTTTGCTGCAAGCACCACTGTGTCCGGCAAATGCCGCCGGGCAAAAGTACCGAGACGATGGCGAAGGGTGCGATAGCGGCGCGAGGCCACCAACCGGGTTAAATACCGGCTCACCGCCCCGACGGGGGGAGCAATGGACATCTCGTTGTCGTTGAGAATGACGATAAGCTTATGGCCAAGGCTGGCGGCATTATTGAGGGCCTCAAAGGCCATGCCAGCACTCATTGCCCCGTCACCAATGACGCAAACAACATGACGCGGGGGCACTTCGCCCTTCAAATGACTGGCCGCCAGCATCCCCAGCCCGGCGGAAATACTGGTGGAACTGTGTGCTGCACCAAAAGGATCAAAAGGACTCTCGTCACGTTTGGTAAAGCCGGACAAACCACCGCCTTGGCGCAGGGTCGCCATGCGATCCCGTCGCCCTGTCAAAATTTTATGGGGGTAGGACTGATGCCCGACATCCCAAATCAGGCGATCATGCGGGGTGTTGAAAACGTAATGCAAGGCCACGGTCAGCTCTACCACCCCCAAGCCAGCCCCCAAGTGCCCACCTGTTTTTGAAACGGTATCAATGGTATCCGCACACAGCTCTTCACAAAGATGGGGTAATTTCTCAAGGCTAAGCCCGCGCAGGGCAACCGGATCGGCAATCGTATCTAACAGCGGTGTCACAGGAAGATCACTGTACGGCAGGGGCACCGGAAAGCCAATGAAAAAAGATAAAAAAGTTGAGCCTTGCATACTTTAAAGCAGCCTTTTATAATGAACTCTTAGGAGGATTACTATATTATGTCCCGCGTTACCGTTGAAGATTGCGTCACCGTTATTCCCAACCGTTTTGATCTGGTGATGTTGGCTGCTCAGCGGGGCAAGGAATTATCCGCTGGTGCGCCCCTGACCGTGGCTCGGGAACGCGACAAAAACCCCGTTGTGGCGTTACGTGAAATTGCCGAACGCACTGTATCACCCGAAGCCTTGCAAGAAGGCATTATCCGCAGCATGCAACGTCATTATACCAACGATGACGCCGATGAGAAAGACATCGAATCTGTATTGGCCGATGATGAAAGCCTAACCCGCGCCCTGCAACTCACTGAATCCGATTTTGCCGAGGAAGCAGGATTTTCCATCAACGAAGGTAACGACGACGACGTGTAACTCATGGAGTGGCAGGATGATGCTCTTGTCCTTGGCCTAGCCAGATTTTCCGAATGGCAGCAACGCCTCATTGTTTTCACGCCTGAGCGCGGCTTGGCCTCCGGCATGTTTCGCTTCTCAACCAAACAGCCCCGCCCGATTCCGGGTAGTGAAATCCGGGTCACTTGGCGTGGTCGCTTACCCGAACAACTGGGGCAATTTACGTGCGAACCGCTGCGCCCCCTAAATGGGGAAGTTTTTTTTGATAAAAATTCCTTGGAAGCCTTGCAAGAAATATTGAGCCTTCTTCGCCAACACCTGGCCGAATACCTGCCTATGCCTACTTTATTTTCCAAGACAATCGCTTTTTTGCGCGCCCTAGGCCGGGAAGCTCAGGCCCCAGGGCTTTTTGTCCACTGGAAAATGCTGTTCTTGGCCGAAATGGGGTTTGGTTTGGACTTAGAACGCTGCGCCGTTACGGGGAGTACCGATGACCTCATATACATCTCCCCCCGCACGGGCCGGGCTGTCAGCAGGGGAGCCGGAGCCGCCTACGCCCACCGATTATTGCCCTTTCCGGGGGCGTTACGCCCGGCGGCGAGCCTCACACAATGCTGGCAAACCGCGCAAAACGACGTACAGGCTATTGATTTTTTTATAAAAAATAACATTGTAAAATAATATTAAATTATTATTGCTATTTGCAAGAAAAAATATTATTAGTGATTAATATCATTTTTTTGAAACAGGTGCATTATGACCGTGGTATCCGACAATACGATACAAAGCAGCACTCCCACCACCAAGAGTGGTTCTAACCAGACAAGCATATCCTCTGATGGATTTAATTATATCCAAGGCACCGACGAAAACCGTATTGAAATACTAAAAGGCACCGCTGGGGCAGATATTTTCTTAAAAAGCACTAGCCAAAATAATAGCGGAGGCCCCATTGTAGACATCGTCACGGACTTCGATGCAGGCAAGGACTACTTACGCTTTACCGATCCAGCTGTGAGGAAATTCGTTTATAGCGAAACTTATCAACCTTCCGCCGGACGGTACTTGACCACTATTACAGGCGTGGGTGCCGATAACACAATTCTGGCAAACGTTACCGTCCTGGCACCACTCAACGAAGTCAAAGACCGGCTTCAAAAAAGTGATGGCACTCCACTGGTTACACTTGCATGGCCTTCTGATAATGTTAAAGAAATAGAAGGTGATATCACGATCGTTTACGGTGGTGATCCCATATTAGGTTTAGGTACATCCGGTAACGACACATTGACGGGTGGGCCGTCATGGGACGCTCTTCGAGGAAAGGATGGTGATGATACTCTCATCGGTGGCGGTTTTCCTGATGGTTTGATGGGTGGTGCTGGCAACGATGTCATCGACGGCGGAAGTGGGAACGATTCCTATGGTGGGGGCACAGGCAAAGATACCTTCTTGATCGGGATGAATCCTGGTGAAGACAACATCATAGACTTTAGTAAACCAGAAGGCGATATTATCAAAATCACCGATACACGGGTTACAAAAGTCACCGTTGATGAAACAAAAACAACTTCCGGCCAATTTGTGAGTGTTGTTTCCGGTCTGGATGATAAAGGAACGGTGCTTACCAAAACTTTTGTCT
>JBKDWF010000077.1:0-10528 GCA_046338525.1 Holosporales bacterium | reverse complement strand
AAAATTCAACTGACTAGCACCGTTCGCTCTGTTCTTCGCTCCATCCAAAAACAACCAGAAAAAGTAATACGCTACTTCCGCCATCCCACGGTGGCTTATGCCGCAGCTTGATTTGTCACCTATTTTTATTCGTGATTAGTAATACTCAATTCCCCAGCATCATTGAGAGGTTTCATAATCTCACTGTCGCAAAAGGCACGCAGAATTTTTTTGGGGTCTATCTCGTAGTTAACTGATAATTCACATGGTTTAGAGGCCTGCTTTAAAAGAATCCGTTGAACTCGCGTTGGTTCGCCGTTTTGCTCTGCTAATTTTTTTTGTTTTCTGTCTTTTTTCTTGGATGAGGAGTTTGATTGCGTGAATTTGCCATGCATACTAATACCGAATCAAAACAGGTGACACATCAAGGTCAAAAAAGCCCAGAAAACAGCCAAAATAACGACCCAAAAAACGCTCTAAACGAGATCGCGATTAGTATCTTTAAGCAATTTAGTATGTTCTTGAATATCATATGATTCTTCTACAAAATTAGTTACTAACTGACTATTGTTTGTGTGCAGATGTTCGGGCGACAGATTAGGAATACGATCCTGCAATACGTCAAATGGCTCTTGGTCGTTTCCAGTCAGATACCTGTTTAATTGTTGTTCTGTTTGTTGGATTGTTCTAACCAATTCTTCTATAACGGGCGTACGCACTGGGATCACCCTATCTGACCCCATTTGATTGATAACTGATTTTTGAGAATTTTCAACGCCTATAAGATACGGTGTCGTTACCACCATGCAGTCAAAGCCTATTTTCATGAGGGAATTAATCAGTGCCTGTATACTTTTTATATTCTTTTCACTAGGGATGCAGCTATCAACAGCGATGAACACGCGCGAGGGGCCGGGGGGGAGCATGTTTTGCATATTAATAAAAAAACAATAAAAAATAGATGATTTGGATCACATTAGGTGGGCGGTTGTTCCATAAGTTTTAAGCGGATTTTATCGAACCAACCGCGTATAAACAATCTTATCCAGCTGATTCAGCATAATATCCTTAAATTTTGCGGTATTAACAGTAGGATCAAATAATTCTTGATAGTGTTCCTCAGTGCTGGCGCAGCCTTTCAATATCTCAACCTGGTGGGGAAGCAATCCAGGATTGCTATTAACAACAAACACCGCAATACCTTCACCTTTGTACTGCACTTGCTTAATTTTAGTGCAGGCGTCTTTAGTAACTTCAACCAAGTTACCTGCTTGAGCATGCCCGGAATACGCCGTAGAGTCCAGCAAGCTCAGCGCAACCTGCACCTTGTCCGGATTAACTTGATCAATAAAACCAGCGGCGAACAAACTGATAATTTTTTTGCGCTCATCATCGATAGCGACTTTAGCCCCAGGTTGGCCAAAATTTGGTCTCACGCCTTTACCCGACCATGATTTGTAATCAGGTAACGCGCTGTACCCTGTCCAAACCCCATCCCACTTTGGCGAGATAAGGCGATGACACCATGCAAGCCCTTCAACAAAAATAGGCTTCTGATCGAATTGAATAGGACTACCACCCACAGAACTGGTATCAACAGTCCACATCTTGACAGGCTGCATGTCTGGTAACTGGCCGTAGAGGGCATCTCCAGGACGCATCAATGGAAGTGCCGGCGCCAGGCAGAACATATGCCCACTGGAACAACCTGTTTCAAAAAATGTTATCATCGGCGCAAATCTTTCAACCTGAGGTGAAGCATCGTTGCTATAATTATCAGATAGAACACGCTCTTTGGCACACCCGATTGATTTTCCTTTATCTATACCAAATTTCCCCTGTTGATACAACGTCATAAAGTCTTCCCAACACCCAGAGCTTGCGCCCTTCCAACACCTAGGCGCACTGAGACAATCCGATGCACAAAGAGGAGGCACACAACCGTTACAACTGGCGGCGAAGGTTTCATATTTCTGGTCAATGTAATTTGGCCCTTTCGTCATCTCATCCTCATGGCTCAGGCCATCACTGCGCGGGGTCAGTATGGCATCCATGTTATACACGCCGACGTTCACACTGTTGCCATATGGTGCAACAGCATATGAAATCTTTTTTTTGTAGGTGTTGTTTTTATTAATGTTATTTATCCAGGCAACTAACTCTCGGACGATGTCACCAGCGTTACCGCGTACCGCGCTGTTGGACGGTACCAGAAAAGCAGAATTTGTCGAATCCGTTGCAAGTTCCGTGCTTAAATCAATACCAACGCACCAATCAACATCGGGAAACACCAGTTCCGCAGTCGCCTCCGCGTTTACCTGCCCGGCAAGCGGCTTAGTTATATTTGCGTTAGGGGTCGTGTTGCTGCCAAGGCGCACCTGCACTCTCAGCGTGTCCCAATCAACATTCGTCGCAATACTTACATTGCCCGTATTGGTGCCATCTTTGACAAAATTAGCGTTCACATAATCCGTTACTTTTTGCTTGATAACAGCAGTGTTTTCACTCTCAAGATTACGAAACATCTCCCGCGCACCCGCCAAGGCGGCGGCATCGGCGTTTTGCTGCAAGGAAGAAGCATTCCTCGACGTAGATGCCAGTTGCAAGCCACCAAAAGCAAAGAACGCAAGCACACCCAACGCCAGCGCCATTATAACGATAATGCTGCCGCTATTATTACGTTTGAAATTTCTCATGGCACGCGCTCCCTAGCATTTTTTTTATAGAATTCAAACCGTGCGGCTTTAATATCATCGTAAAAAGCTGTATCATTCTGCATCATACCAAGCAACACAAACGCAAGATCACGCCCACCGTTGACATCATCTTGATAATGAAGACCAGCAATCCGGCGACGGGCAGAAATGGCAAAAGCCTGCGCAAAAGCGGGGTGCCGCCATTCAGGATTGACCATCCCTAAAACAGCGGCAAGGGCAAAGTATACCGCACCATGCGCCGCAGGAAATGAGCTTTTCTCAGGCGGAGTGCTGTTTTTTGGTGAAGCCAAATCCTTTATGAGATCATTCTGTTCAAATGGCCGCTGTTGCGGCCAGAACTGGCGTGCGCCACTTATACCGGCGGCGGCTGTTGCCCATGTTCGCTCTAACACATGCAACAACGCTTTGTTTTCAGGTGCGTTAAGCGCAATATTGAGCGGGTCTGTCATCAGCTCAATCCGAAGCGCATCCTCACGGCGCAGCTGTTCCAGCGCCGCCGGAGAAAGCCCAGCCTGAGCAGCCATAATAGCTTTTTCATCTGCCAAGCGTATTTGGGAATCAACGCTACCCGCCAAAACACCATACAACGGCGTTCGTACCAACGCATACGGCTCAACAGCAACCGCGCAATCACCAGCCGAGAGGGAGAAAGCAACAAATGCCAATGTTAGTATGGCGCGCACACTTTAAAATTTAACATCAAGGACTAATCCCTGTCAATAAAATCCAAAAAAATCTCCCCGCACCTACGTTTCGTATCAGCTCTACATCAGAGGCTTCATGCAATAAGGGCACCTCTATTAACCTCATTTCTAGGGCGATTGGCGTTGTCAGGTCTTTGCTCGCAATCCGCACGTACGTTTGAGTACGCTTACGTTTGCTCGCATATACCTTTCTAGTCACTCATCCCTATAAATGGGTTAATAGAAGTGCCCATAATTAACTAGTTTTTAAAAATTTGATGTAACCATGAATAAGTTATTTTAACTTAATAAAAATAAACACAATAAGGAAAAGTCATGAAAAATACAAAAACAATCCTAATGCAGGGAGCGCGATGCCGTCGCGGCGTAACGGTACTAGAATTTGCCCTAGTGGCACCATTATTCTTTGTTTTATTAATGGGATTTATCGAAATAACTGTAATTATTTTAAAAAACGTACTCGCAGAACATGCAATGCAAGTTGCCAGCCGCAACGCTATTCTCAACGCTACCAATGCCAGCAACGGTGCAATAAGTAACCTTATCACCAAAAACACGTTTCATCTCATTGATGATATCCAGGTAGTTAATTCTGGCTGCAACGATTCTGAGGAGCGCAATTGTCTGTGCGTAGTCGCGTTTGCCAACGCCACCGCACTTATGAACGTGCAGACTGAAGCGGCCACGCAATGCCCCACTGGAGACGGTACACCGACAGCTGCGGCGGATGCGCTGGTGCTATATCAATTACGCTATCGCCATAATTTCTTTTCACCGCTGGGGGCATTATTACAATTAATTGGCGATGAAGAATCCGATTTTGCTAAAGGTCGGCTTGATTTTTTCACCAATACCATTGTCAAAAATGAACCATTTTGAGGTTTTATGTTGCCTATACTGAGGCGTTTGCAGAAAGATCAATCTGGAACTCAAATAATTGAGTTTGTTATGATTGCGCCTATTTTGATAATCTTACTGCTGGGTACTATTGAAATCGGTCGGTATATTCTAATACACCAGAAGGTCAGCAGAACTGCCTACACGCTAGGCAATTTAGTGACGCAATTGGATCCGCTGTCGCGCCAAGATGTCTCAGACATCTTCACCATTACCAACAACACACTGTCCCCATTTGATATCACACCAAATCAATTAATCCAGCGCTCTGTTTTTTACATCACCGCCGTCAATTACCCCAGTGGAGGCACCGGCGCAACGCGCCAATGGAGCTGTTTTTTAGGCGACTCTACGCTAGTGCCAAACCCAGGGAACAATATCACTTCAGGCACCGCATTGACGCTGCAACCAAAAGAGGGGGCCTATTCGGTAGAAGTTGTGTACAATTACATTCCGATTTTTATACCGTCGCAGTACAATGGCTATTTTCGTGACACGCAGTTGCTGGCCATCCGCTCCAGCACCATTAGCCGCCCACGGCGCAGTAGTTTAACACCGGCGTGGACATCGTTTCAAACAACCCCGCTACCGCGGGGGTTTGCGCCTGGAGTGCAATGCTCTAATTAAAGGGCACCTAAAAACTGACTGTAAAAGTGGAGGGCACCTCTATTAACCTCATTTCTAGGGCGATTGGCGTCGTCAGGTCTATGCTCGCAATCCGCACGTACGTTTGAGTACGCTTACGTTTGCTCGCATATACCATCAGAGCCACTCATCCCTATAAATGGGTTAATAGAGGTGCCCTGGAGTTGGCGAAGCATGTGCGAGGCCAAAAATATGATGTATATCAATTATAACATATTATTTAAAAATTAATTTGATTGTTTTTTATTGATATGTTAGTTATCTGGCAAGGGGAACACCCATGCCAGCAGCTAGGAACCTTGAAAAAATCTCTTTCTACAGCTCTTTGTTGAGCGTCACCGGGCTTGTCGCCATGCTCCTCCTGAGCCAGATTCCCCTCAATGTTCGTATCGGCGGCTGTTTCTTGATCGCTTTGTGGGTCATCAAAAACTACCCCGCTATAGGAGCCACCCTAAGCGCCCTAGGCTGTGGTCAACAGGCCGCCATTCCGGCCTCAACATCGCCGCCTGCCTCATCATGGGCGGCGCAGCGGTGCACGATATCATCACCCTGCCCTATGCCTCCGCCGCCTTGTGGTGCAAGCTGGCGGCCAATATCTTGTGGCTAAGCATCGCCCTGAACACGAAGCACGAACACCTCCTCAACACCATGGCCGCCATGGTGTTTCTCATCATGACCGTGCTCCTCCACGATCCGTTGCTGGTCTATATCGGCGTCACCGGGTTGATGGCCGCCAGCGCGGGTTGGGCGGCGTTGTCTACAAAATAAACCGGCTCAAATCCGTATTCTTGGCCAGAGTCGCTAGGTTTTCCTCCACCATTGCCACGGTGACGGTGATGGTCTCGCCTTTACGTTCCGGGGCATCGAAGCTGATACCATCCAGCAAGCGTTCCAAGACGGTGTGCAGCCGCCGCGCCCCGATATTTTCCACCGTCTCGTTGAGGTGTGCGGCCAAATGGGCAAGGCGATCCACCGCCGCGTCATCAAAGCGCAGGGTCACGCCTTCGGTGCCCAGCAGCGCCTCATACTGACGCAGCAACGAGGCATGGGGTTCCGTCAAAATCCGGCGGAAATCCGAGGCGGTCAGGGGTTTTAACTCCACCCGGATGGGCAAGCGTCCCTGCAATTCCGGCAGCATGTCCGACGGCTTGGCCATATGGAACGCGCCCGAGCAAATGAACAGAATGTGATCGGTCTTAATCGCCCCATGCTTTGTGGCCACGGTGGTGCCTTCAATAAGGGGCAAAAGGTCACGTTGGACACCCTCTCGGCTTACGTCGCCGCCGCCGTGATAGTCGCTGCGGGCGCAAATCTTGTCGATCTCATCAATAAAGACAATACCGTTTTCCTGAACGCTATGCAGGGCATCGTTGATGATGGTATCGTTATCCAGCAGCTTTTCGGTCTCGTCAGCGACAAGGGCATCAAGGGCTTCAGGCACGAGCAGCTTGCGCCGCTTGGTTTTTTGCATTCCCATCGCTTTACCAAACATCTCGCCGACGTTGATCATCCCCATTTGTGCACCGGGCATACCGGGAATATCAAAGGTCGGAAAACCGGAACCGCCGGCATCGGCGACATCGATTTCCACTTCCCGGTCACTGAGCTTACCGGCGCGAAGCATATCTTTGAAACGACTTTTGGTTTCCTCGCTGGCATCTTCTCCTACCAAGGCCAAAATGAGACGATCTTCAGCGGTCTGGGCAGCAGTCTTTTCCACGTCTTTGCGGCTGGCTTCTCGCGCTAAATGTATAGCGTTTTCGACCAGATCGCGAACAATGGAATCCACATCACGGCCAACATAGCCGACTTCCGTGAATTTGGTAGCCTCAACCTTGAGGAACGGTGCCCCGGCCAGCTTGGCGAGGCGGCGGGAAATCTCGGTTTTTCCCACCCCCGTAGGGCCTATCATGAGGATGTTTTTGGGCAGCACCTCATCGCGCAAGTCAGCCTCCAACTGAAGGCGGCGCCAGCGGTTGCGCAAGGCCACGGCAACGGCGCGCTTGGCATCTTTCTGGCCGATAATATGGCGATCGAGTTCGGCAACAATAGCCAGAGGGGTAAGGCTTTCCATAGGTTTAGAGCTTTTCCAGAACAACAGTGTGGTTGGTATAGACACAAATATCGGCGGCAATATCAAGGGCGCGTCGGGCAATAGTTTCCGCGTCGAGCCGCTCATCCGGGTACAATGCCCGGGCAGCGGCCAGAGCGTAATTACCGCCGCTACCGATAGCAATAACGCCCTCTTCGGGTTCCACGACGTCACCGGTGCCGCTGAGCAGCAGGGTGTCCTTAGCGTCGGCGACGATCATCATTGCCTCCAGCCGCCGCAGGTAGCGATCCGTGCGCCAGTCCTTGGCCAGCTCGACGCAGGCGCGCATCAGTTGGCCCTGATGCTTTTCCAGTTTTCCTTCCAAGCGATCGAACAGGGTAAAGGCATCAGCAGTAGCCCCAGCAAACCCAGCAATCACTTTGCCATCCGCCAAGCGGCGGACTTTCTTGGCGTTGGTTTTGAGCACCGTCGGCCCTTGGCTGACCTGGCCGTCACCGGCGAGGACAACCGCGCCGTTTTTACGAACAGCAACAATCGTGGTCATGGGGGACTATATGGGGCATGCAACGAAAAAGAACAAGAGGGTGACTTCAACGCGGATTGCGAGCAACTTGAATAGAGGCGCCCTAATTGCGCCCCATCGCCTTTACCAGTTCGGTAACATTGTATTTGAACATGGCTTGATAGGTGGCGGCGTTACCATCCGGCGCGGACAGCGCATCGGCGTACAACGCTGGGCCAACCACCGCCCCTGTTTCCGTCGCCAATTGTTTAATCACGTTCGGATTGCTCATGTTTTCAAAAAAAAGAGCACGGGTTTTACCAGAATTGATTTGCTGAATCAGGTGTTTCATTTCTTTGGCACTGGGTTCATCGTCGGTGCTAAAGCCAGTGGGGGCAAGGAACGTCACCTGATAGGCATCGGCAAAATAGCCAAAGGCATCGTGGGTAGTAATCACCCGGCGTTTTTCGGTGGGGACGCTGGCGATTTGCTGTTTTACCCAAGCGTCAAGAGCAGCAAGATCGGCATCAAGGGCGGCGGCCCTGGCTGCGTAGTCGTGTGCATTCGTTGCGTCGGCTTTTGCCAGGCCAGCGGCAATATTTTTGACATACTGCCGTCCGTTCGCAAGACTTTGCCAGGCATGGGGATCGGTGCTGCCATGATGATGGCCTTTGTGACCTTCTTCTTTCATATTCAGTTTTTTGGAGATGCCTTGGCTTGCGGTAATAATGGGGGCTTTGCTGCCTGATGATTGAATGAGCCGGCCCATCCAACCTTCAAACCCAAGACCATTAACAATAATCACGTCCGCCTCTTTCAAGGCTTTGGCATCATTAGGGGTAGGCTGGAACACATGGGCATCGCCATCGGCACCGACTAAGGTGGTGACTCTAACATCATCACCGCCTACTTGTTGGGCAAGATCGCCCAAAATGCTAAAGCTGGTCACCACTTTCAGCGGTGCAGCATGGACTGGACATGCCGCAAAGCCAAAACCCACAGCTAAAAAAAGTGCCATAAGTGTTTTTTTCATAAAAATCTCCTCTATGAATTAAGGTGTTTAAACGGAAAATACCGCGCCCGCACACTGCCAAACCGCCCAAATAGCAAGGACAACAGATATACTATCCCTGCCGATAAAATAATAGCAGGACCAGACGGAACGTTGATATAATAGGAAATGAGCAGCCCTACGGTGCTAGCGGCAAAACCAATACCAGCAGAAACCGCCACCATCGTGGCAAAGCCCTGCGCCCAGAAACGGGATGCGACCGCCGGCAACATCATGAGGCCAACAGCCATCAGCGTACCCAGCGCCTGAAAACTAGCCACCAGATTCCCCACCACTAAAATCAAAAACAACAGATGAAACACCCCTGCCCCTTTGCAAACAGACCGCAGAAATACCGGATCAAACGCCTCTGCCAAGAGTGCCCGATAAAACAACGCAACGGTGATAAGGGTGAAGGAGGAAACCCCAGCCATCAGGCGCAACGATGCCGCATCCACTGCCAGCACACTGCCAAAAAGCAGATGCATCAGATCAATCGTATTGCCCTTTAACGAAATCAGCAGCACCCCCAAACTTAACGCCATCAGGTAAAATGCGGCAAGATTGGCATCTTCTTTAACGATACTACTGCGCGTTGCCAGCCCTACCAGTACGGCAATAATCACGCCGGCAACGAAACCACCAAAACTCATTAAGGGCAGGGACGCACCCCCCAACAAAAAGCCCACCGCCACCCCCGGCAGCACGGCATGTGCCATCGCATCGCCCATCAGGCTCATTTGCCTGAGCATCAACAATACCCCCAGTGGCGCACTGCTGAGGCTGAGCAGCACACAACCGAGCAGGGCTTTGCTCATAAAGCCGTACTCAACAAACGGCTCAACAAGTGCAGTGTAGAGGCTCATGCGGCGCAGACTTCTTTATGATCATGCCACTCTCGCGCTAGAGTATCCGCCTTGCGTAAGTTTTCTTCCGTCATGACATCGGCGGCATTACCCCACGCAATACATTCTCTTGCCAGTAGCAAGGCGTCAGGAAACTGGGCGCGTGCCTGCGGCAAATCATGCACGACTGCCGCCACGGTTTTACCGTTTTTATGCCATTGTAATAAAACTTCTAGTAAATCGGCGGTGGTGCGGCTGTCTATCGCCGCAAACGGTTCATCAAGCAACAGAATATCCGCATTCTGCACCATCAGGCGGGCGAATAACACCCGTTGAAACTGCCCTGCGGAAAGTGCCGAAATAGGGCGCTTAGCAAAAGATTCCATCCCCACTTTTTCCAATGCATGAAACGCGTCATGGCGTTGATGCTTATTAATCCCCCCCATAATACCAGATTGCGGCCAGAACCCGAACAGCACCGTATCAAACACCGACATGGGGAAGGTGCGGTCAATCTCGGTCACCTGGGGCAAATAGCCAACGCGGCAATTGCCGATTTTTTTGATACTGCCCGATAGGGGTTTGAGCATGCCGACCATGGCTTTTAATAGTGTGCTCTTGCCGCCGCCATTGGGGCCAACAATCGCCGTTAAGCTATTGTCCTTTAAAGTGCCGCACAGGTGGTGAACGGCGGGGTGCCGATCATAGCCAACGGTGAGGTTTTCAAAAACCACACTCATGATAGAACACATTGCATGAACAGCCCCACAACAGCCAATAGCGCACCCACAAAAAGCAAGCGCACACCCGCAGAATACGATAAAAACGTGGGCTTAGGAATAAAATGGCTCATATAATTTTACAATACTTTAAAGATATAATTAACATTATGCAATACTCCTTGCACATGAAGAATGTGCAAGGGCTTCGCTCAAGCGCCGCGCGGGCTGTACCGCTCGCAAGATTTTTAGGGAAATCTTCATGTGCAAGGATATTAGGACTTACGCGTTAAGCGAAGCGGATAGTGGGTGATTTCAACTGTTTTCGCATATATTCACCGAGCAATTCGCTTTTTAGGCGATAAGCAGTGGTTTTGCACTGCACGGCGAGGCGTTTAAGACATACGAGGACAATC
>JBKDWF010000033.1:0-32019 GCA_046338525.1 Holosporales bacterium | reverse complement strand
CCGCCCTTGGCCTGGGGTGTGCGGTGGCAGGATAAGGTGCTGGTCTCCAGCCGTCTGGCACCATGGTTAAAAATCACCGTTTCACCGATACAAAAGATTACCCTTGATACAGGGCCTTTGCCTATCTTGACCCTTGAGGCCTCACGCCGCCAGAACCCCAAAGAACCACCCATCCCCATCCAGACGATAACAGGGACCCTGCTAGAACCCCCAACACAATGGGCTCTCGCCATGATCCAGCAAAGGCCAAATCACCGATAAATAGGCTCATGGTAAAGCCGATCCCGGCGAGGATACTGATACCATAAAGGTGCCGCCAGCGGGTAGCCTCCGGTAATGCCGCCAAACCGCACCGCACCAGCACCCATGCCGTTCCCATAATGCCTACTTGTTTACCGAAAAACAGTGCCAGAGCAATCCCTAAGGGTAACGGGTGGGTAAGATCATCTAGCCCTAACCCGCGCACATCTACCCCGGCGCTGACAAAGGCAAATACCGGCAAGATAAGGTAACTCACCCACGGGTGAAGAATGCCCAGCGTGTTCTCTGCCGGGGAAAAACTATCAACCCGCATAGGCACCAATAATCCCACCACCACCCCGGCCACCGTGGTATGCACACCGCCGTGGTGCAGGCAAAACCATAAGGCAATACCAAGGACAATATAAGGGCTTATAGCCTTCACGCCCCGCGCATTTAATAAAGCCAGTAACCCGATGATACCTGCCCCGACCAGCAATGATGCGAGCACTACACCCTTACTGTAGAACAACGCCACCACCAAAATCGCGCCCAAATCATCAAAGATAGCCAGTGCTAACAAAAACACCTTGGCCGCTGGCGGTACGCCCTTGCCCACTAGACCTAAGATGCACAAAGCAAAAGCAATATCCGTAGCCGCCGGGATAGCCCAACCGCTGGCAAGTTCAGGCATCCCTTTGGTGATCTGCAAAAACACCAGCGCCGGCACCACCATCCCGCCAACTGCCGCCATTAGTGGCATTATAATTTGGTGCCGATATCGCAAAAAGCCTTCTTTTGTTTCCCGGTTAAGTTCCAAACCCACTTGAAAAAAAAACAACACCATCAGCACGTCCTTCACAAAAGGCCGAACGGGGGCGATACTGTCCTGATACTCTTGCGACCACGGGCTGTTGACCAGAAACAGGGCCAGCCCCGCCGCGCCCAGCATTACTAAGCCTCCGGCGGTTTCTAGGGCGAAAAAGCGGGTGAGAAATTTGGATATCATGGGGGTGTTATACGTAGATCGTGCCTATAAGTCATGCAGTCTTAGGCTGCGTTGCAGGTTTTTTTTGGCGGTTACACAATAATTTTATGACTTGCTTGTGAAGGCGTATTCGGCTAATATGGTTTTCAAAACTGGATTGGACGATATGACGTTAGCTATTAAACGCACCTTGGCAAAAGCTATCAAAGAAACCAGCGATAGCTTTAAGGTATTGCTTCTCACTGGGCCACGGCAGGTTGGGAAAACAACACTGCTCCAAGAAGTGCAGAAATCGTCACGCTCTTACGTGACATTGGATGATCTGGGTATGCGCCTTGCGGCGCAACAAGACCCTGCGGGTTTTTTGGATCGCCTGCGCCTGCCCGTGCTGATTGATGAAGTCCAATACGCGCCTGATTTGTTTGCGTATATTAAAATAGTGGTTGATAGAGAAAAAAAGCCCGGCTTGTTCTGGCTAACAGGCTCACAGCAATTTGAGATGATGAAGAACGTCACGGAGTCCCTGGCCGGGCGGGTGGCACTTCTCCATTTGCAAGGTATCTCCTTGGCCGAAGAACAAGACCGCGCCAATGATGCCCCGTTTTTGCCGACGCCAACGCTGATGAAATCGCGCAAAAAAGCCAAGGCTCTGGGACTGAAGGAGGTCTATCATCGTATCTGGCGCGGATCGTACCCCGATGTGGTCATGAAGGACGGCAAAAACTGGGAACGCTTTTACAGCTCCTATGTATCCACATACATTCAGCGCGACGTGCGGGAATACTTAGCGATTAAAGATACGGCGGCGTTTCACAAATTCATGCAGATTGCCGCCGCCCGGACAGGGCAGCTTGTGAATTATGCCGATATGGCGCGGGATGTTGGGATTAACCAGACCACGATGCACACGTGGCTGAACGTGCTGCATGCTTGCGGGATTATCACACTGCTGCAGCCGTATTCTAATAACCGCACCAAACGGCTGATCAAGACTCCAAAGCTGTATTTTATGGACACGGGGTTATGCGCCTACCTGACAGGCTGGCTCAACGCCGATGTTTTGGAGCGCGGGGCGATGTCCGGCGCGATGCTGGAAACATGGGCGGTATCGGAAATACTCAAATCCTACCTGCATCATGGCCGCACCCCCCGCCTTTATTTCTACCGGGATAAAGATAACCGAGAAGTGGATGTGTTGATTGAGGAAAACGGCACGCTCTACCCGCTGGAAATCAAGAAAACCGCCTCCATTCAGAACCTGCATTTTAAGGGCTTTGGGATGCTAGACACGCTGGGCGTGCCTATCGGTCATGGCGGCGTGCTGTGTTTTACGGGCGCGGTGCTGCCGCTGGGTGAGGGGGTGGATGCAATTCCGGTGGGGTGGATTTAAATACCCTGCTCACTCGCCAACCAAAAATCACTGTTCATCTGAACGCCTTTACACCACCCACCTACCCTGCCCCACCTTCCAAATAGGAATGCCGCACACAGGGATCATTGAGCAACGCGGCACTCTCCCCCTCTAGCACTACCCGGCCTTTTTGCAGGACATACCCCCGGTGGGCAAGGCGCAACGCGGCGCGGGCGTTTTGCTCCACCAGCAGCACCGCCACCCCCTCTGTCGCGTTTATCTGTCGGATAGCCTCAAAAATCTGCTTAATAACCAGCGGCGCAAGGCCCAAGGACGGCTCATCAAGAAGAAGGACTTTCGGGCGGCTCATCAGGCCTCGACCAATGGCCAACATCTGCTGTTCCCCGCCGGACAGGGTTCCGGCACGTTGATACTGCCGTTCGGCTAGGCGGGGAAAGAGGCTAAAAACCCTATTTAAATCATTTTTATGATATTTTTTTGGCACAATAGTCGCGCCAAGAAGAAGGTTTTCCATCACGCTGAGCCTTGCAAAAACCCGACGTCCTTCGGGTACATGCGCAACACGTTGTTGAGCAATGCGTTGTGGTGATAAGCCGTTTAGGTGATGCCCCTCCAAGGTTATGGAGCCGTGCAACACTCTGGTCATACCGCTGATGGTCAGGAGCAGGGTGCTTTTTCCTGCGCCATTGGTGCCGATGAGCGTTACAATCTCTTTTTCAGCGAGATGAAGATTGATGTTGTTCAAGATGGCCGAACGGCCGTATCCAGCGGTTAGGGTGTGCAGCTCTAACATCATTCCTCGTCGTCCTCCCCAAGGTAGGCGCGGATAACTTCGGGATGATGGCGGATGTGGGCGGCATCGCCCTCGGCAATTTTCTTGCCGTATTCGAGGACGATGATGTGATCGGAAATGCTCATCACGACGCTCATGTCGTGTTCAATCAGCAGCAATGCAATGCCCCGTTGCCGAGTTAGGCCAGCAAGTTGGTGCATTAATTCAGCGGATTCGGCAGCATTAAGCCCGGCGGCAGGCTCATCAAGGCATAGCAGCACGGGATCGGTGCACAAGGCGCGAGCGATTTCAATTTTGCGTTGCTGGCCGTAGGAAAGACTCCCGGCCGCGATATTTGCGACATGGCGAAGGCCAAAAAAATCTAGCCAGCCCAAGGCTTTTTCAATAGCCTGTTCCCGGTGGCGACGGGCGTTTGGTGTGTTCAAAAAATCTTGTAAAAAGTGGCTCTTCCGCGCACTTGCCGCAATAATAAGGTTTTCCAGTACCGTCATGCCGGCAAAAAGGCGAATATTTTGAAAGGTGCGGGCAAGGCGAGCTTTTCGCGGGATAGCTGCTCTAGGCATGACCTCAAGGGCAAAAGAAGCATCGCTGTGCCTTAAGATAATTTGTCCGCTGGTGGGGGGATAAAACCCGGTAAGGCAGTTGAAAAGAGTTGTTTTCCCTGCGCCATTGGGGCCGATGATGGAGGTAATAGCACTAGGCTGAGCGGTGAAGCATACCTTGTCCACGGCCAGCAGACCACCAAACCGCATGGTGAGGTTTTCTACGCAGAGTAAACTCATGCGGGCACCTTAATAGAAGGTATACGCTTGCCTCCTAAGCCGTTGGGTCGCCACAACATGACTAATACCAGCACCGCCCCAAAGAACATCATGCGATAATCGTCCAACCCTCTCGCTAGTTCTGGCAGTAATACTAAAACCCCGGCGGCAATAAAGGTTCCTAGCATTCGCCCACCGCTGAGCACTACCACCGCAAGGACAAGCACGGATTCGTTGAAGCTGAAACTCTCTGGGCTAACAAAACCCTGCCGCGCCGCAAACAAACACCCTATAAGGCCACCAATGCTTCCGGCTAAGGCGTAGGCAGCAATCTTGAGGCGCGCAACAGACAAGCCCAAGGCATGGCAGGCGATTTCGTCTTCCCGCACGGCTTCCAATGCACGGCCAAATCCGGTGCGCCCCAATCGCCGGGTGATAAAAACAACCAGCCCAAGAACAGCCAACGTTAGGTAATAGTAAAACCATAGGCGTTGTTCCGGCGCAAACGGCACTGCAAAGACCTCATAAAAAGACACCTGCCCCGGCGCGGGAATGCGGGCAAAATCCATACCAAACAATGTCGGGCGCGGCACACCATCAAGGCCATTGGGGCCACCCGTTAACGTGAACTCATTACGCAGAGCGATGCCGAGAATCTCTGCAAACCCCAATGTACCAATAGCGAAGTAATCTCCTCGCAGGCGGAGCAACGGAATCCCCACCACGATACCCACTAACCCGGTGACCAAAGCCGACAGGGGCAACGCTGCCCAAAAGGAGATACCGTAGCGCACAGCCAAAATGGCAAAAGTGTACGCGCCCAGAGCGTAAAACGCTGCGTAGCCAAGATCGAGGAGTCCGGTGCGCTGGATAGTAATACTCAGACCCAACCCAAGCCCAACATACAACAACCACAACCCCGCCATGTCCAATCCGGCTCGGTTTAAAAAAAACGGCAGAATAAGAAGGATACTCGCCCCAAGCCAAACCGGAAAAGCCGGCACGCGTTCAGGCTTGATAAAACGCGAGGCCTTCAAGGACACGCGGCGACGCACTTCCCTAGCCACCAATACCAGCACCACAAAACCAATAAACCAAGCTAAGGTTTCAGGACGCAAGGAAAGCTCAACCCCAGCTACTTTATCGTGGCTAACCATCCCCAACAATGGCGCCGAGGCAATCACTGCCAACACCAATAAGAACAATCCCTGGCGCATTAAACTTTCTCAAATTCAGGGCGCCCAAACAATCCTTGAGGCCGAAAAAGTAACACCAGAATGAGTACCACAAACCCGATGGCGTGCTTGTAATCAGCGCTGACGTACGCGGCCCAGAATGTTTCGCTGAGGCCGAGAATAAGACCACCCATCACCGCGCCGGGCAGAGAGCCAATTCCCCCCAAAACCGCCGCCGAAAACGCCTTTATCCCGGCCAAAAAGCCCATGGTGAAATCCACTACGCCGTAGTACAGCAAGGTGCAAGTACCAGCGACCCCGGCAAGCATCGCGCCTATGGCAAAGGTGCTGCTGATAATACGATCGACATTAATCCCAAGCATAGCGGCCATACCGGCATCTTGTTGGATGGCTCGCTGTTGACGGCCAAAGGCGCTGCAACGAAGGAATATTGCAAAACTGGCAAGCAGTACTGTGCTCGCTCCCATAATAATGATTTGTACCGCGGTAATGCTCACACCTTCGGTAAGGGTGTATTGAGATTCAAACAACGCCCCAAGTGCCCGTGGCCTTGCCCCTTGAGCCACCTGTACGGCATTTTGCAGGAATATTGACGCACCAATGGCGGTTATGAATGGGGCTAGCTTCGGGGCGCGGCGCAGGGGTCGGTAACACACACGCTCCAGCAAAATACCGCTCGCCCCGGTGCTAAGCATCGCCAAACCAAGCCCACCCAGCAACAATAGAATGGGTGCTTCTACGCCCAAGGTGCTAGCTGCCAAAACCCCCAGAAACGCCAGATAACCGCCTATCATATATAGCTCACCATGGGCAAAATTGATGAGCCCCAAAATCCCGTACACCATGGAATAACCCAAAGCAATTAACCCATATACAGCCCCCAAGGTCAGACCGTTGACAAGCTGCTGGCTGAAATACGCGGCCTCTGGATTGATCATGCGCACTCCTGTTGTCATAAAATCTTCATGCGACACAAGAAAAAATACTGCTTATGGTAAAGAGTGGTTTTCTTTGTGCCGTGCAACAGTCTGCATTTCTGGCGCAGTTGCTTTCAAAAAGCGAGGAAAATTTTAGGGGGGATTTCTTTACGCGTGGATCGCCTTCCCGAATGCCGCTGCTAAGGCCGCCTCTTTCACCGCCTCGTTGTGCGTGGGGTGGGCGTGGCAGGTGCGGGCGACATCCTCGGCGGAGGCTTTGAATTCCAGCGCAAGAGCCAATTCAGCAATGAGGGTGCCGGCGTTGCTGCCAATGATGTGCGCCCCAAGCAGACGATCCGTAGAGGCATCAGCAAGCAGCTTGACAAACCCCTCGGTATCCCCGGCGGCTTTGGCTCGGCTATTAGCGGCAAAGGGGAACTTGCCGACCTTATAGGCAATGCCAGCGGCTTTAAGTTCTGCTTCCGATTTACCCACCATGGCGATTTCCGGCGATGTGTACACCACGCCGGGGATAACATCGTAGTTGACGTGGGGCTTTTGGCCAGCAAGACGCTCGGCCACAGCTACGCCTTCTTCTTCGGCCTTGTGGGCCAGCATTGCCCCGGCCACCACATCCCCAATAGCATAAATGTTGGGAGCCGTGGTCTGGAGGTGAGCATCGGTGATAATCTGTCCTTTCTCGTTAGTTTCTACCCCGGCAGCGGCAAGGCCAAGGCCTTGCGTGTATGGGCGGCGGCCAATAGAGAGCAGGACAACCTCGGCGGTGAGGGTGTGAGCAGCCCCCCCTGCGGCGGGTTCAATGGTCACGGCGGCGGTGTTGCCCGTGCGCTCAACCTTAGTGACTTTGTGGGCAAGATTGAATTTAATTCCTTGTTTTTCCAGAATCTTCTGCATTGCTGCGCTGATATCTTCATCCATTGCTGGGAGGATGCGGGGAGCGTATTCAACGACATTGACGGTGCTGCCCAAGCGTGCCCAGACGCAGCCAAGCTCCAAGCCGATATACCCACCGCCGATGACCACCATTCGTTGGGGAACACTGTTTAAAGATAGTGCACCAGTGGAACTAACGATCACTTCCTCATCCACCGTGACCCCGGGTAAGGGGGTACTTTCCGATCCGGTGGCGATGATGATGTTTTTTGCCGTGTAGGGGGTGCCCGCCACCTCTACCGTTAGTGGAGCAATAAATTTGGCTTCGCCTTTGAGGTGGGTAACGCCGTTCTTGCGAAACAAAAACTCAATCCCCTTGGTGAGATCGCCCACCACTTTGTTCTTTCGGGTCATCATAGCGCCCAGATTCAGGGAGACGCCCTTGACCTCTACGCCGTGATCGCTGAGATGCCCGGTGGCTTCGGTATATTTTTCCGACGATTGCAGTAATGCCTTTGAGGGGATACAACCAACATTGAGGCATGTCCCGCCCAACGTGGCGCGCTTTTCCACGCAAGCCACCTTGAGACCTAATTGTGCCGCCTTAATTGCCGCTACATACCCGCCGGGGCCAGCCCCGATAATCAAAACGTCGAAATCCATGTTAATCCCCCTTCATCGACAAGGCCGTCACACCTAACATCCCACGGCTCGCAGGGCAAGACTGCCCGCATCTGAATTGCAAACCCAACACCGATGATGAGTGGCTTTGGGGTATACGTTGCTAACGTGGCATCATAATACCCGCCCCCATAACCCAGCCGCGTTCCCTGCTCTGAAAAAGCCAGCCCAGGCACCAGCACCACTTGGGGAAGCATGACCGCACCTGTCACCGGTTGGCGAATGCCAAAATGGATTGTTTCCAGAGTGCTATCTTCATTCCATGGCCGGAACACCATCTTCCGCTGGTTTTGCTGCAAGGCAGGCAACACTACCTGATGCCCCCGCGCCCGCAAAGCAGGAGCCAAGGAAAGCACGTTGACCTCTTCAGCCAACGGGTAAAATAACCCTACCGTTGCTGGTGTCATCAACACCGGCGTGAGGAGGAGGTGATCAGTGATGCGCGCACTAGCAGCGGCGCGTTGTTCCGGGGAAAATCCAGCCCGAAGAACGCGATATGCTTTGCGCAGAGCAGCCTTATCGTTCAGCACAAAGTGTTTCCCGAATCAGGGTTGCGGTTTGCTCTGGGTGCGTCCATTGCGGTACATGCCCGGCGTTGGGCAAAACCCGAAGGGATAAAAAGTCCCGCTGAGCATGGTATAATGGCACAATAGCATCCTTTTCCCCGTGGATAGCGAGGCGAGGCTGAAAAGCAACCTGCTCATGGGTGAGGCGATCCAAGGCATGGGCTAGGCGCGGCAAGTGCACTGCTGGCGGCGGGTAATCACTGCACCCGCTTTTGGCGTAAAAGCTGAGGAGCACCTGCTTCGGCTTATGATCAAACGCTTGGCGCATGGGGGTCAACACCCTAGAGCCAGCGGGAAACCGCTGAAACCCACCGATGGTGATAAGAGTTTGCATTGCTGGTTGTTGCGCCAGCCACCAGCCGCCCATGGAATGGCCAATGCCGATAAGGGGTGGAGAAAAATTGGGTAGCACTGCCGCATCTTCCCCCCACAAAAAGATATTGTGATGATGATATTCCGGCAATAATGCCTGACACGGGGCAAACACATCGGCGGCCATACCCCATCCGGCGACCCAGATGAGCGTTGGTGGCGGCAATGCAGAAACCGATGGCATGAGGGATAAGTGAAACGCGGT
This sequence comes from Holosporales bacterium, assembly GCA_046338525.1. Lineage (GTDB taxonomy): Bacteria > Pseudomonadota > Alphaproteobacteria > JAJTHO01 > JAJTHO01 > JBKCUA01. The sequence continues at coordinate 23,034 of JBKDWF010000033.1, read as the reverse complement.
GCGAGGGGATGCAAGGGGTTTTGTGATGCACCTTGAAAATCTCCTTAAAAATCTCTTGTCACCACAATGGTGAAACCCTTACGAGATGGTATGTTTCGTTCGATTCTTCCTCCTGATGCTGTGCTTGATACGGCGGAGGCGATGGCTCCCTTTGCGTGGGAGCAGCGGGGCGCGTTTGTCAACGCACCCACATGGGTGCTGCAACCTGAAACAACACAACAGGTACAGGCTATTGTTCGCCTGGCTGGCGCAGAGGGTATTGGGTTGGTGCCACAGGGCGGTAATTCCGGCCTGGTGGGCGGCACGGTGGCAACAAGGGGGCAGGCTCTGGTCAATTTTAACCGCATGAATCGTATTCGGGCACTGCGCCCAGAAGCAGCAGCCATGACGGCCGAGGCTGGGTGCATCTTGCTGGACATTAAAAACAAAGCCGCCGAGGTGGGGCTTTGTTTTCCATTGGGGTTATCCGTGGCCTCGTGGTGCCGTCTGGGGGGTAATATTGCCAGCAACGCCGGGGGTATGAATGTGCTGCGCTATGGGATGACACGGCAATCGGTACTGGGGCTGGAAGTCGTTCTTGCCGATGGATCGGTGTACAGCGATCTTGAACCAAGCCGAAAAAAGAACGAGGGCGTGGACTTAAAGCATCTTTTTATCGGCAGTGAAGGCACCCTTGGTCTTATCACCGCTGCAACCTTGGCTTTGGTGCCGATGCCGGTGCAGCGGGCGGATATTCTGCTGGCCAACGACGATGCCGCAACACTGGTGGCGGCGGTGGGGGTGGCTAAAGCCCTTTCGGGTGAAAGCCTGAGTGCCTTTGAGGTCATGACCGCACCATGCCTTGATTTGCTGCGGCAATGGCGACCCGATGCCTGCGCCGGGCTAGTGTTACCAGAGACAGCGTTTACCGCGTTGCTGACTCTTGAGACAAGCATGCCAGAAGATATTAATTTTTTAGCTCAAACACTTGCGGGGCGGGTACAGGGCAGAGTATTAAGCCGCGCTGAGGCCGAGGGTTTCTGGCACCTGCGCCGGGAATTGCCAGCGGTGCAAAAGGAGGCCGGGGATAGCGTTAAGCATGATATTGCCGTGCCACTGGATCGTCTGCCGGATTTATTTGCACAAGCAGAGCCATTAGTGCGGGCCATTGAACCGACGGCGCGGTGCATTTCCTTTGGTCATTTTGGCGACGGTAATATTCACTATAATCTACAGGTGCATGATGCAAAAAAAGTCCGACCGGCCATTAATGCCGCTATTTTTGCTCTGGTGCGGCACCTGGGCGGGGCGGTAAGCGCAGAGCATGGGATAGGCCTAGTGCGCCAGCGTGACTATGCCGCCCACACTGATCCCGTGACAAAAGCTTTACAGCGACAGATAAAACAGCTTTTTGATCCGAAGAATATCTTTAACCCCGGCAAGGGTGCGGGGGCGATATGACCTCTTGCTGGACACTCACCACCGGGGAAATCGGGATGCGCCATCAGGCGGAGGGGCTGGCTCGGCGGCTAGGCCTTAGTTTTGTCCCAAAGCAGGTAAAGCCAAAGCGCGGGTTTAATCTGCTGCCCCCGGCCTGTGCGGTGCGCCTTGACGGCTGGGCCACGCTGGATGGTCAGGTGCCGGAGGGAACGTGGCCTGAAGTGGCTATTTCCTGCGGGCGGCGGAGCATCCCGATGTGCCTGGCGTTAAAGCACCTATCCGGCGGTCTCACCCAAGTGATTCATGTACAAAACACCAAAGGCCTCACCCCCCGCTTTGATGCCGTGGTGGTACCGGAACATGACGGGCTAACAGGTTCCAACGTCTTTCCCACCTTGGGCGCGGTGCACCACCTGATGCGGCAGGATTTGGACGCGGCGCGGCCGGTGTGGGCGGGCTTCTGGGCCGGGTTGCCGCGCCCGTGGGTTGCCGTGCTGGTGGGCGGGGCTAGCCCTCATAATGCGTTTACCCCGCAAGATGCCGCTCGCTTGGGGGAGGCACTGCAAGCGTTGCAGGATCGGTTGGGGGCAAGCCTGCTCATCACCACCTCCCGCCGCACGGGGGCGGAACAGACAGCGTCGTTGCGTGGGGCGTTGCCCTCGGCCAACACGTGGTTTTGGGATAATCAGGGGGACAATCCCTATATCGGGCTGCTGGCCTGCGCGGATGTTATCGTGAACACGGCGGATTCTATCTCCATGTGCAGCGAGGCGGCCCTCAGCGGCACGCCCCTGTTGCTCTGGGACATGGGCATTAAAAAACCCCGCCAGCGGCATTTCTACCAGTCCTTTGTCCAGCGGGGCATGGCCCGCTGGCTCACCCCGGAGGTGATGCCGGGGGAACGCTACCCGCCGCTGGATGAAACCGGGCGAGTGGCGGGGGTGCTGTTGGCATCGGGAACGATACGCCTCTGATGCCTGGCTACCCTGGGTAGGCCTAGGGGGGAGTGGAAGTATTGGACACCTCTATTAACCCATTTATGGGGATGAGTGGCTAGAAAGGGATTTGTGAGCAACCGTAAGGGTACGGCGACCCCCCTTAAAAGAAACGCCTGCAGGTCAACAAACGAAACCCATTAACACGGGCTATTTAAACCGGAAGCTAATCCGTCCTTTGGTTAAGTCGTAGGGGGTCATCTCCACCTTGACTTTATCACCCTCAAGGACGCGAATGCGGTTTTTACGCATTTTGCCGGACGTGTGGGCAAGCACCATATGGCCATTATCCAGCTTGACCCGGAACATGGTGTTGGGCAAGACTTCGGTAATAATACCTTCAAATTCAATAAGGTCTTCTTTGGTCATTCCAGTATCTTTCTAAACAGCCGCAGCACCAGAGGCGCGCAATAAGGTAATATCTTTGTTATCATAAAGAATTTTTAAAACCCGTTGGGGTAAATCCCCCGACGCGGCCATGAGGTTTGGCGTGGCCGTCCAAAACCCCACGGTTAACCGATAGCCACTGGGAATAAAGCTGGTCACACTGAAAAATGGCTCATTTTTAAGATACACATCTTGTCCGGCCAAAACACGCAAAGCACCAGCAACAGTTTCCGGCAATGTCGGATGGGCGATGTCCAAGGTAATATCCACCCGGCGTTCAGGTAGGCGGGTGAGGTTGGCAACCTCGCTTTTAATGATAGTTTCGTTAGGAATACGAATAACCTGGTTGTCAGAGGTTTTTAATTTTGTGGAAAGCAAATCCACCGACAGAACCTCACCGCTGGTTGCACCAATACGGACAACCTCGCCAATCTCAAAGGGACGCTCCCCAAGAAGGAACAAGCCACTGATAAGATTGGATGCGGAAATCTGTGAGGCAAAACCCAACGCTAAGGTTAGCACCCCCGCAGCACCAATAAAAATACTAAGATCAAAACCCAATTGCCGCAAGGCGGAGATCAGGACAATAACCATAATAAGGGTAAAAAGTATTTTAGAGATAATAACTGCATGTTGTTTTTTAAACTTTTTAGCAATAATTCGGCGCACGCCGCCACTAAGGGTACTGGCCAACATCCAGCCCAAGACGAAGATCAGCAACGCCTGACCAAACGATACAAGACGTTCGGGGGAAAGATACCCCGACCAATATTTGATCAGATCGTTTGAAAAAATTCCGTCCATGTATAGGTTGTTTTTACTTTATTTTGGCTTCGTTAAACTCAACGTGCTTGCGTACAACGGGATCGTATTTACGGAGTTTGAGCTTATCAGTCATTTTGCGGGGATTTTTCTTGGTGACGTAGAAAAAACCGGTATCCGCGCTGCTAACCAGACGGATAAGGATCGTGGATGCTTTTGCCATAAAAACCTGCCGCTTAAAATGAAGTTTGGCACCATAACAGTCTAAACTTGAAGGTCAAGCGGAATTGTCAAAGCACTCATAGCGTTCAAATGGCGTTGACACCTTTGTAGGGCTCTGGCACTTTCCCGGCGTTCAGGTTGGGGTCATAGCTCAGTTGGTAGAGCGCGTCGTTCGCAATGACGAGGTCAGGGGTTCGACCCCCCTTGGCTCCACCAGCCTTCGCACTACGTGCTTCGGCTCGGCGAGCCTTGAGGCGTGTTCAGTATACCGCTCGCAAGATTGAGAGGGGAAGTTTTGATGTGCGAGCGGTATACAAGAAAACCTGGCGACCCCGGCATGACTCGAACATGCAACAACCTGCTTAGAAGGCAGGTGCTCTATCCAGTTGAGCTACGGGGCCGTTAATAAGCTTCTATACCAGACACCAATGCACGATGTCTATCCCGCTGGCCACGGCTAATGGTCAGCAGGCGACGACGGCTATACTCCTTGCACATGAAGAATGTGAAAGGGCTTCGCTCAAGCGCCGCGCGGGCTGTACCGCTCGCAAGATGGAGAGGGGAAGTTTTGATGTGCGAGCGGTATATCTTTGGAAATATATCTTTGGAAATGTTGACCCTGGACGATAAGCGATATATACACACTCTACAAAAGGAACATTCCATGCGTAAACTTTGCGCTTTTTTGAGTGCTGCTGCGTTTTTATTGACTGGTTGTTCCGGTCTTACGACCAAAGATTACACAGCCAACACACCAAAACTGGATTTACGCCAGTATTTAAACGGGGAGTTAGAAGCTTGGGGTGTCCTCTACGACATATCCGGCAAGGCAGATTTACAATTTACAGTTACCATGACCGGAACATGGAAGGGTAATAAGGGCACTCTGGAAGAGCATTTCCTCTATAGCGATGGCCGGAAAGACACCCGCATTTGGACTATTGCGTTCCGGGATGACAATAATTTTACAGCGACAGCCGCCGATGTCGTTGGCGAAGCCATAGGAACCCAAGACGGTAACGCGGTCAACATGAAGTACACCCTCAACGCCAAGCGTGCCAGCGGTGAGACAATCGTTCTTTCCATGGATGATTGGATGTATCTTATTGATGAAAAAAGTCTGATTAACCGTACAAAAATGAAAAAGTTTGGCCTGACCGTGGGTGAGTTGGTGATTGGATTCAAAAAGAAATGAGCCACTATTGGCTCATTGGTGCTAGTGAGGGCATTGGGGCTTCTTTGGCCTTGCGCTTGGCTAGGGATGGAATACGTCTGACCTTATCTGCCCGGAATACTGAGCGGCTAGAGGACGTGCGGGCAAACCTGCCCGGCACTGGCCATCGCGCAGTGTCTATAGACGTGACCGATACGGCCAGTGTGCTAAAGGCTTGGGCAGAGGTTGGCGAAGTAGATGGAGTTATCTACAACGCCGGCGCGTATCAGCCGATGGATGCCCAGCATTGGAATCTTCCCACGATTGAACAGATGCTGGACGTAAATTTTCGCGGCGCGCTGAGGGTTCTGACCTCGGTGGTTCCGGATTTTTTGGGTCGTAACGCCGGGCATATTGTATTGGTCGCCAGCGTCGCTGGCTATCGCGGCTTGCCGGCGGCTATTGGTTATGGAGCCAGCAAGGCCGCCCTGATTCATTTGGCGGAAAACCTGAAGGCTGATCTCGACGGCACGGCGGTGAAGGTGCAAGTGATTAACCCTGGTTTTGTGAAAACCCGCCTGACCGCCAAAAATGATTTTCCTATGCCGTGTATGATTTCCGCTGAAAAAGCCGCCGACTATATTGCCTCCGGAATGAAGTCGGCGCGGTTTGAGGTGCACTTTCCCCGACGATTTTCGTTGCTTTTAAAAGCTCTTGGCCTGTTGCCCCATGGGGCGTATTTCTGGGTGTTGCGGCAATTGCACCGTAGTTGATACTAATTTACAGTCTATTGAGTAATTTAAAAACCCCATATCCGCAGTAAATATATTGTGTTTTTCGGCTCTCTTCCAAAATGGGTGGGTGGAAAACCTGCCAATGCTACGCCCTCGGTCGTCTTTGAACCCGAGAGGCTACCCCATACACACAGGGCAGCCCCCTCTCCCGCGCAGCGGGGGAGGCGTAAGGCCGATGGCCTTACGGGGAGGTGGTGAAAATCCATTGGTTTTTCTTAATTCTAAACACCCCCTTCCTCACCTTCCCCCGCTGCGCGGGAGAAGGAGGCAACGGGCGGCGGCGTTATACCCCGATAATGCTGGGAAAGAGCCAATTTCAGGGCTTGTGTGCATAAGGTAGGCCGAAAGGAGAGGTCGCCAAAGCGGCCGCTTTGGAGGGTGAGGGAGTGAAAACTGAAACCCACCCATTTTAGGAAAGAGATAATCACTATATATTACTCAATAGACTGTAAATTAGCATGAGTGTAAAATCGGCTATACCGCTCGCACATCAAAACTTCCTCTCTCCATCTTGCGAGCGGTACAGCCCGCGCGGCACTTGAGCGAAGCCCTTGCACATTCTTCATGTGCAAGGGGTATATCGAACGCCCCTTGATTCTCTGATGCAAATCCTGCAACAGTGCTGCTCATGAGCACACCTTATATACTGGAAGGCCGCACCGGGCCGTGGGAACTTGTCATGGGGCTGGAGGTTCATGCCCAAGTGCTGTCCCAATCGAAGCTGTTTTCCGGCGCGCCGGTAGTGTTCGGTAGCGCCCCCAACAGCAGCGTGTCTTTTGTCGATGCTGGGTTTCCGGGGATGTTGCCGGTGCTCAATGGCTTTTGCGTGGAGCAGGCGATCCGCAGCGGCCTTGGCCTCAATGCCCGTATTAACACCATCTCCTACTTTGATCGTAAAAACTATTTCTACGCTGATTTACCAACAGGCTACCAGATTTCTCAATATAAGAATCCCGTGGTCAGTGATGGCTGGATGGACGTGGAAACCGACGACGGTTCGGAAAAACGTATTCGTATTGAGCGCATTCACCTAGAGCAAGACGCTGGTAAAAGCATCCACGATCAGCACCCGACGAAAAGCTACGTCGATCTCAACCGCGCTGGGGTGGCGTTGATGGAGATTGTTTCGCACCCTGATTTTTCCAGCCCGACGGAAGTCTCTAGCTACGTCAAACGCCTGCGGGCTGTTTTGCGAGCGTTGGGCACTTGTGATGGCAATATGGAGGAGGGTAATTTGCGCTGCGACGTCAACGTCTCGGTGCGCCGCGCGGGGGAGCCTTTGGGTACCCGCTGCGAAATTAAAAATGTCAATTCTATCCGCTTTATTAGCCAAGCCATTGATTACGAGGCAAAACGCCAAATAGAAATCCTTGAGGACGGCGGCGTGATTCGCCAAGAAACGCGCCTGTTTGACAGCGCCAAAGGTGTTACCCGCAGCATGCGGACCAAAGAAGATGCCCACGATTATCGCTACTTCCCCGATCCGGATTTGTTGCCACTGGTTATTGATCCCGCGTTCGTGGAAAAAATCCGCGCTAGCCTGCCGGAATTGCCCGAAGCCCGGCGGCACCGATTTATCACTGTATTGAAGATTGGGCCGCAGGAGGCATTGCTACTGGCTGAAGAAAACGCGGTGGCTGGGTATCTGGAGGCCGTGCTGACCGAGGGTATTGAAGCCCCGCTTGCCGCCCGTTGGGTGGTGGGGGAGTTGTTTGCCGCCCTCAACGACAGCGGCAAGGATATTAGCCAAAGCCCCCTGTCGCCGGCTCGCTTGGCCGGGTTGCTGCGCCTGGTGGCCGACGGCACCTTGTCGGGGCGTATGGCGAAAGAGGTTTTTGCGGCGATGCTGGATAGCGATCTAGAGGCGGCGGTGATTGTGGAACAGCGCGGCCTGCGCCAGGTATCCGACACTGGCGCGCTGGAGACCGCCATCGCCAGTGTCTTAGCCTCAAACCCCGATAAAGTGAGTGAGTACAAAAGCGGCAAAGACAAGCTGTTCGGCTTTTTTATCGGCCAAGTCATGAAGGCCACGGGCGGCCAAGCCAACCCGGCGGTGGTGAATGCATTGCTTAAAAAGGCGTTGGGGGATTAGCGGCAAACTGTTAGGAATGCCCCTAAAACCGTAACGCATACCGCAGCATCCCATATGTATTATTCTGCCCGGCGACGTTGCCGTAGTCCTTGCTATAGCCCAGCACCATGCCCACAGTATCGATTTCCCCGGCCAGGCCTGGCTCAAGACCATAGAAGGCTTCCACGGTCTGCTCATGCCCGTCTGAGGTGAGATCATAGCGCTGAGTACCAAAAGTATAATCACCGTTTTCATCATAGCCTGTGGCCTGATCGAGGTGGGCTGAGCCGCTGCCCACCCGCAAGGGTTCACGGTAGGAGAGTGTCCAACGATCCCCATCCTCTAGAGCCTCATTACCCACTAGGCCAAGGGTCATGCTGGTGCTTTTCAGGGTATCAAAGTGCGCCCCGCCGGTGCTGTGCACATCGGTCATGGCATAGCCGAACCCACCTACTAAAGCCGTGTTAGGGCTAAGCGCCGTTCCAGCAGAGGCCACTTGGTAAAGGGTGCGGGCCTTGTCGGTGCTGGCCGCGCCACCGAAATACGATCCTAAAACGGTATCGTGTTCGGTGAGCATCCCGCCAGATAGACTAAACCACGTTGCTTTGCTAAGATTGCGGCGAATTTCCACATCTTGGCTGTAGGCCACAGGGGCGCCGCCTTCTAAGGTTGTTTGTTCGTCTTGGCTGAATACGCCGTCGCTAAAGCCGACACTCATCCGCAAAGTGGTGTCACCGTTCAGGGCTGTACCAAAGCCAAAGCGGCGCAGGTTCTGGTTTTCCAGCGCATTGGGAACAAGAGACATCCCGCTTACACTTTCAAGATTACCTGCCTGTAGGCCGGTGATGGGCGATAGGCCGCCGCCGCGCTGACCGTGCATATCTTCAACGTTGAGACTGATGCGGGCTAAGCCAGGGACGGAGGCTTCCTGGCGAAAGGCAGTGACGGATGTCCAGGCACCTGTAGGGGCACCGGCAAACTGGGGCGCGCTGCCGACAATTTGGCCGAACAATTCCTGTCTTGCGTCGTCGTGCATGAGGCTTTGCTGCTTGCCTAAGGAAGCAACCATCGCGCTGGCATCGGTGGTGTAGGCACGCTGATATTCATCGACAAACCCGAAGCTGCCCTTGGCCTTCACCCCGGCGCCGAAGGCCGAGGAGGTGTTAAAACTGGGCAAGGCAACTGTTTTTGTTGGGGTCAGCACAGCAATGGTGCCGACGGGTTGTGTGGCCTTGTTTAAATCCAGCAAGCCGCGACCGTACACATCATCAACCCCGGCGGCTCCTAAATCTTTGGCTGTAGTAAAGAGAATGCTAGTCACTTGCTCGCTCTTGAGGTTCGGAAAAGAACTCATCAGTACGGCTACGGCGCCGGAAACGGTGGGGGCAGCAAACGATGTACCGCTGGCCCCGGCCCAATAGTTGCCAACGCTGGGGGCAAGGCCAGCGTTCTTTGCCGCATCAAGAGGGATGGGCGCGGACCAGTTTTCCCCCGGCGCGGCGAGGCAATGGCTCTTGGTAATGCCGCAACCGTTACTAAAATTAGAGATTTTGTTGTTCGCATCCACCGATACCGCCACAATGACAGAGCCGGCAGGGAATTTGTTACTGGACAGCTCCACCATGCGAGCTTGTAGACTAGGCATGTTGGCGGAGACACCCATGGCGGCGGCGAGGCTGCTGGCTTTCACCGTGCCGGTTCCGGCGTAGGCACTGCCGTTGTAGATTTGTACCGATACCTGCCCGGTTTCGCTGTTCCAACCGTCGTTACCAGCGGCGAACACGGCCACGGGTTTATCCGCGTAGCCACCACGGTTGGTAGTGCGCAGTAGGGTAGGGGTCTTGTTGAGGGTGCCCACAGTGCCAACGGCTTTGGAGACGGCACTGGCCAAGGCGGTAATGTCGGAGACTTGTTTGAACAGGCTGTCGCTGCCGGGAGCATTGAAATATAAGGTTTGAACAGCAGATGTGCGTAGGGAAAGGCCTACGCTGGAGCCAAAAGACATGTTGATAACATCGGCATAATTAGCGGCGTAGTTAACCGCGTTAACGGCGGCCTTCCCATCAATGCCGCCCCCGCCGCCGGTGGCGGCGACGCGATAGCCGAGAATATCAGCGTTCGGGGCGATATAGCTTGCTACCCCGGCCACTTCGGTGCCGTGGGAATAGCCGGAAAATTTGTTGTTGATGCTTACGCCCGGATTGTTACCCCAAACAGGGCTTGGGTCATTAATGGTTTTCGCAGTGGCATCGGCGGAAAAGTTTCGGCTGTACGGCAACGAATTGCGCCCTTGCAGATCGACCTGACGAAAATCAACGCCGGAATCAATAATTCCAATCTGAATCTTTGCGCCTGCGTAGCCCCGGCTCAACGCCGTCGGGGTGCCAACCTGTTGCAGCTTTGCCGCGTTGAGGGTTGCACCGTAGCGGGTATCCTTGACCGCTTGGGCATGGGCTGGGGATGCCCCTTCCAGCATTCCGAGCAAGGCCACTAGGCACGTCGTAGAGGAAAGATAGTGAAATTGCTTTTTGGTGTGCAAAGCACGGGGGTTCGTACGAGGCATCATAAGACTATTTCCTTCTACAGTAGGAGATTTTGGGAAAACAGTGCTTGTTTTATGACGATGCCGCTGATGATAAGGACATTTTTGAATTTTTTACAGAGATATACTCCTTGCACATGAAGAATGTGCAAGGGCTTCGCTCAAGTGCCGGGCGGGCTGTACCGCTGGCAAGATTGATAGGGGAAATTTTGATGTGCGAGCGGTATAGAAGAATCATTCATTTGATGCGCCTGAAAAACGCGTTCATTATAACAGAAATATTTTATATGTCAAATTTTTATTTCTTCGTGTTTTTCGTCACTGTTTCCAAAGATAGCCGTCCCCAGCCGCAGGTGCGTCGCACCACAGACCAGTGCATCTTCCCAATCGTTGCTCATCCCCATGCTTAATCCATGCAGATTGTGATGCTGTGCAAGAGCCGCTAAAGTCTGAAACGCTGGCACGGGTGGCTTATCCTTGGGCGGAATGGCCATCAAGCCATTGATAGGTAAAGCGTGCGTTGCCGCCGCGATAAAGATATCCGCTTGTTCGAGGGACACCCCAGCTTTTTGTGCTTCATCGCCGAGGTTTACTTCCACAAAAAATTCTTTGGTTCGGGTGGGGCAAGTTGCCCGCAAGCGAACAATTTTTTCAAGGAGGCTTGGCCTGTCCACGGTATGAATGACATCAAAGAGTTCCAAGGCTTCCTTCGCCTTGTTGGTTTGCAGGTTGCCGATAAGATGCAGCACAATATCCGGATAGCGTTGGCGCAATGCTGGCCACTTGCGCAAGGCCTCTTGCACCCGGTTTTCGCCAAAGTGCCGAAAGCCCAAGGCAAGAACAGCCTCAATGGCTTCAGGCGGCTGAGTCTTGCTCACCACCACCAGAATGGGCAGGGGACGGGCTAGCGCACGGCAGTGTGCTTCACACCGGTTCATAATTGCGGTAAGGTTAGCGTGGATAGTATGATGCGTGTTCATAGTGCTCTGCCTACTCTTATATACATGACTGATAGGCATCGGGCTACTCCTTTGCCGCCGCCGCCTTTGCCGGGGAACAAAAGGCAATGGATTATCGTGCGGCATCCTGATCCCCAGATACGCGCCCAGCAAACCGATGCGGCGCGCCGCGCCTGCCTGAGCCGCCGGGATATTATAGTGCGCCCCAGCCTCGCCCCAGGCTGCCCCCCCCCATTAATGCCGGGGCATTGCCCAGAGGTCTTCTGGCGGCGTGATCCCCTGCGCCGTTGCCGGTCAGCGCGGCACCTGCTTTCCTTTGCCGTGCATGGCCACCACGCCGCCCAAGCTGCGCGAGCATTGGTGCAAGGCGTGTTTTTGGTATCCCCTGTATTGCCCACAGCGTCGCATCCCGGCGGACGGACGTTGGGTTGGATTCGGGCGCGACGGCTGGTAGATATGCTTGGTCAGCCTTGCTTTGCTTTAGGGGGAATGCGACGGGGGCTTGCGAAAAAGGCTAGGGCGAATGGGTTTGCGGGGATTGCGGGGACGGGATTATTACCTAATACCATTTTGCAATCAATTGATTGCAAAATTCTTCGCTCAAACGCCGCGCGGGCTTGCCGCTTTGCGTAAATATTTTCTACATATTGAACGCAAAGCGGTATAAACATGATATGGGTGGGTTTCAGTTTTCACGCCCTCACCCGCCAAAGCGGCCGCGTTGGCGACCTCTCCTTTCGGCCTACCCTATGCACACAAGTCCTGAAATTGGCTCTATTCCAGCATTAGCGCGGTGCAACGCCGTTGCTTTGAAGACGATAACCGCTGACTGTTGACCCCTTGCTTCTCCCGCCCAGCGGGGGAAGGTGAGGAAGGGGGCTTATACCATTTTGCAATCAATTGATTGCAAAATTCTTCGCTCAAGCGCCGCGGGGGCTGTACCGCTCACACGATTTACAAAGAAATCTTTATGTACGAGCGGTACACTATCAGGCATCAACCCACTATCATTAGAACACTCAGTCCGCGTTATCCGCCAATGCCTGGCGATCCCGTTCCGCGGCAAGGCGGCGCAGGCGCGCCACCACACTGCCCGTCCCGGCAGGGATCAGGCGACCGACAATAACGTTTTCTTTCAAGCCGTTGAGGGAATCAATTTTCCCTGCGGTGGCGGCCTCGGTCAAGACACGGGTGGTCTCCTGGAACGAGGCGGCGGAGATGAACGAGCGGGTTTGCAGGCTGGCCTTGGTAATCCCCTGAAGGACAGGTTCGCCCAACGCCGGGCGCAGGTTCTGAGCCACCAGCTTATCATTTTCCGCAGCAAACTCATCGCGATCGATATGTTCGCCCAGCAGCATCGTCGAATCACCCGCATCGGTGATTTCCACTTTCTGAAGCATCTGGCGGACAATTACCTCAATGTGCTTGTCATTAATCTTGACCCCTTGGAGGCGGTAAACCTCTTGGATTTCATTGATGAGGTAGGCAGCCAAGGCTTCCACGCCCAACACCCGGAGGATATCGTGGGGCACGGGGTTCCCGTCCATCAGCAAATCACCCTTTTGGACGTGATCGCCTTCGTGGACGCTGATGTGCTTACCTTTGGGGAGGAGGTACTCCCTCGGCTCCAACGTGGCATCATCGGGCATGACCACGATGCGGCGTTTGGATTTATAATCCTTACCGAATTCTACCCTGCCTTCTATTTCGCTGATGATGGCAAAGTCTTTGGGCTTGCGGGCTTCAAACAGTTCCGCCACCCGGGGCAAACCACCAGTAATATCGCGGGTTTTGGTGGATTCCCGAGGAATCCGACCCAACACGTCACCGGCACGAACTGTTGCGCCATTTTCGACGCTCAAAATCGCGTCCACCGACATAAAGTACCGCGCCTCAAGGCCATTGGCCAGGGTAAGTGCTTCACCTTTGTCATCGCGGAGGATAATCCGGGGCCGCAGCTCACCACTTTTGGGCTGCTGCTTCCAGTCCACCACCAAGCGGGACGACATCCCGGTGGCCTCATCAGTGACTTCGCGAACGGAAATACCGTCAATCAAATCAACGTAATGAACCACCCCGGCTTTTTCGGTAATGATCGGCACGGTGTATGGGTCCCACTCGGCCAGACGCTGGCCTTTTTTGATGATTTGGCCTTCATCCACCAGCAATTTAGCACCATAAGGCACCCGCACCCGGGCTTTTTCTCGATTATCAGCATCGCGGAGGACAACCTCAGTGTTCCGAGCCATGACGATCAACGCGCCATCGCTGTTCTTCACGACCAAGCGGTTGTGAATGTGGGCTGTGGCATCGTGGCTGGCTTCGGCAAAGGATTGCTCGGCACCACGTTGAGCCGCGCCGCCAATGTGGAACGTCCGCATGGTAAGCTGGGTTCCAGGCTCACCAATGGATTGGGCAGCAATGACCCCAACAGCCTCGCCGAGGTTCACGGGCACGCCTCTCGCCAAGTCGCGTCCATAGCACTTACCACACACGCCAGTTTTTGTCTTACAGGTTAGCACACTGCGAATGCGAACCTCATCAATGCCAGATTTTTCAATTATCTCTACTGTAGCTTCATCAAGAAGATCGCCACTGTGCGCTAAGATTTTTCCCTTTGCATCACGAATATCCTCCAGCACCGTACGACCAAGAATCCGCTCACCCAATGAAGCCACAACTTCCCCGCCGTCCACAACGGCGCGAACAGTAATACCTTCAGTAGTACCGCAATCGTTCTCTAAGATAATGCAATCTTGAGCCACGTCCACCAAGCGACGGGTCAGGTATCCGGAGTTAGCGGTCTTGAGGGCGGTATCCGCCAAGCCTTTGCGCGCCCCGTGGGTGGAGTTAAAATACTCCAACACCGTAAGACCCTCTTTAAAGTTGGAAATAATGGGGGTTTCAATGATTTCCCCCGATGGCTTCGCCATCAGACCGCGCATCCCGGCAAGCTGTTTAATCTGCGCCACCGAACCACGGGCACCGGAGTGCGCCATCATGTAAATGGAGTTCACGCCGCCAACTTGGTTGTTCGGGCGTGAAATTTCTTTTATCATCTCTTCGGCAACCTTGTCGGAGCACTGCGACCAGACGTCCACCACCTTGTTGTACTTTTCACCTTGGGTGATAAGGCCATCGAGGTATTGCTGTTCAAATTCCTTCACTCGGCCAAGTGCTTCATCTAACAGCTTACCTTTTGTTTGCGGAATCACCATATCGTCTTTGCCAAAGGAAATCCCGGCACGGCAGGCATGGTTAAAGCCAAGACCCATGAGCTTATCGGTAAAGATTACCGCCGCTTTCTGACCACAATGGCGGTACACAGCATCAATAACTACAGAGGTTTCTTTTTTGGTGAGCAGGCGATTGACAAGCGAGAAGTCAATTTTGTGCGACTTCGGCAGTAAATTGGCCACCAACATTCGGCCCGGTGTAGTTTCCACCCGTTTTACTATGGGATTACCAGCCTCATCCACCGTATGAAAACGGGTTTTAATTTTGCTATGCAGCGTGATTAATCCTTGAGCCAAGGCATGCTCAATTTCACCCATGTCGCCGAAAGCCATACCTTCGCCAGGCTCACCATCACGTTGAATGGTAAGGTAATAAACCCCAAGAACGATATCTTGAGAAGGCACAATAATCGGCTTTCCATTCGCAGGGGAAAGCACGTTGTTTGTGGACATCATCAAGGCGCGGGCTTCGAGCTGCGCCTCAAGCGACAACGGCACGTGAACAGCCATCTGATCGCCATCAAAATCGGCGTTAAACGCCGTGCAGACAAGAGGATGGAGCTGAATAGCCTTGCCTTCAATAAGCACTGGTTCAAACGCCTGAATACCTAAGCGGTGCAATGTCGGCGCACGGTTTAGCAACACAGGGTGTTCCCTAATGACTTCTTCAAGAATATCCCAGACTTCCGGGCGTTCTTTTTCCACCATGCGCTTGGCCTGGTTGATGGTGGTAGACAAGCCGTAGAGTTCTAATTTTGAATAAATAAATGGCTTAAACAGTTCCAAAGCCATTTTCTTTGGCAAGCCGCACTGGTGCAGCTTGAGTTCAGGTCCCACGACAATGACCGAACGACCGGAATAATCCACCCGTTTGCCCAGCAAGTTCTGGCGGAAACGACCCTGTTTACCTTTTAACATATCGGCCAAAGATTTCAGAGGACGCTTGTTGGCGGCAGTAATCGGGCGGGAACGGCGACTGTTGTCAAACAGAGCGTCCACAGACTCTTGCAGCATCCGCTTCTCATTTCGGACAATAATATCCGGCGCGCGCAACTCAATAAGGCGCTTTAGACGATTGTTTCGATTAATCACCCGGCGGTACAAATCATTCAAATCCGAAGTGGCAAAACGGCCACCGTCGAGCGGCACCAACGGGCGCAATTCGGGCGGAATGACGGGCAGGACTTCCAGCACCATCCAATCCGGGCGGGTGCCAGAAGCAATAAATGCCTCTAGCAGTTTGAGTTTTTTGACCAGTTTTTTGCGCTTCAGCTCACTATTGGTTTCGCGCAATTCTTCATGGGCGGCTTCGGCCTCGGCTTTCAGATCAATGGACGACAGCATAACCTTAATGGCTTCCGCACCGATGGCAGCGGTAAAGGAGTCTTCGCCGTATTCGTCCTGCGCCCGGAGGTATTCTTCTTCAGAAAGCAAATCGTAGAGTTTGAGCGGGGTAAGGCCAGGCTCTAACACCACGTAGTTTTCAAAATACAAAACCTTTTCAAGCTGTTTCATGGTCAGATCAAGCATAAGCCCAATCCGGCTTGGCAGGGATTTAAGAAACCAGATGTGGGCGACCGGGGCAGCCAAGGTGATGTGCCCCATGCGCTCACGGCGCACCTTAGTCAAGGTAACTTCGACACCACACTTTTCGCAGATAACACCCTTATATTTCATGCGCTTATACTTACCGCACAAGCATTCGTAATCTTTAATAGGCCCAAAAATCCGGGCACAGAACAACCCATCGCGTTCCGGCTTGAACGTCCGGTAGTTAATCGTCTCAGGCTTTTTCACCTCGCCAAACGACCACGAGCGGATTTTATCTGGACTTGCCAGGGCAATCTTAATATGATCAAAGGTCTGAACAGAAGGAGCGTTGTTGCCGAAGAGATTAATAATGTCGCTCATGGGATCCTCGTTAAACTTTCATTAGAAAGGGTTGGAAAAACGCTGTCAAGGGTTAAAGTTTCTAGGAGCTGTTGGTGAGGGTATTTTTCATGATACCTGCCGCGCAAAAAGCACCACGCCCTCTTGATCAATCGCCTCGCGCAGTGCCGGCGGGGCTTTATCGTAGCGCACGATGTCAATCTTCCGCAGGGTGATGGGGGGTTCCCGCATGGCTTTTATCAGTGTCCATTCGTCCTCATCCGCCCCCGATGCGATTACCGCCAGATCGATATCCGAACCCGATCGGGCATCACCCCGCGCATGGGATCCAAACAGCATGACCTTTTCCACATGGGGGAAAACGCCGATTTGCTTGGCGAGGATGGTGCTGAGATCAAGGGGGTTCATGGGGCTTTTTGAATCTCAACAGGGGCACTAGTATCTTTGAGGATGTTATTTTGAATGGAAGGCTTTGATGGTTCTGTCTTTGTATCCTTATTTTCCTCAAGAGGTTCCTCCTGAATGAGGGATTTGAGCGACTCTTGGGATAACGGAGGGAGAAGCTCCCAGCACTTAATGGAAGTCAACCCACGACGTTGCATTTCCTTAACGGCAGTTACCCCGACAGGAGTCAGCGTCAGTTGTTGTTGAGAACCTACCGCATATTCAAGACTGCTATTGGCCCTGCACAAATCTTCATCCGAATACTCAGAAAACCGAACCGCCGCGTACATATCTGTCCCATACTGGAACAAAAACGCAAAAGACGGCACCCCCAGCACAAACAACAGAAAAAGCACGGCATACCGCGACAGGCGGCAGCGAGGTTTGCAGCAGCAAGGGCATCCGCCGCAAGATTTCTCCGTGTTTGTTCCGCACGCCATGGGGGTTACTCCGGTTGTACTGATGAATAATAATGCCTTTTTACTATAGATACCGCCATATTAGGGTTAGCGGGGTTAACGATAAGTTCTTGCCGAGATGGAGAAATCAGGACGTCCATGTCTT
This sequence comes from Holosporales bacterium, assembly GCA_046338525.1. Lineage (GTDB taxonomy): Bacteria > Pseudomonadota > Alphaproteobacteria > JAJTHO01 > JAJTHO01 > JBKCUA01. Next base: position 5,596 of record JBKDWF010000033.1, on the reverse strand, counting down.
CCATCGGCACCGCCCCCAGCAGTACTTCATCGCCTAACACCAACGCCCCCGTGTAGCATTGCCGGTTATCAAACGCGACGTGCAGCGGGCCAACATAAGGGACGGTACGCCGCGATCCATCGGCAATGGTCAGCTCTCTTTTTTCCAGTTCTGTTAACTGCAATTGCTGCGCCACATGCTCCGGCACACAAAGGTGCAGCGCACCCGTGTCCACCAGAGCAGTAACCTGCATAGGGCGAAGCGTATCAAGGCGCGGGTTGCTAAGGGTTAGTGAGGCACGGACAAAACCCATAAACCCCACCCCCCTACGCCGCCGGAAGTTGCCGAGGAGCATCAATATTGCCTTCCTCGGCTTCATCGCTTGGGGAAGCCTTATCCTCCAGTGCGGCCTGTTGAAGATCGATATTGAGACCTAAAGAACGAATCTCTTTAATTAACACGTTGAAAGATTCCGGAATACCGGCCTCAAAATTATCATCACCGCGAACGATAGCCTCATAGACCTTGGTACGGCCGGAAACGTCATCGGATTTGATGGTGAGCATTTCCTGCAAGGTATAGGCGGCACCATAGGCTTGCAAAGCCCAGACTTCCATCTCCCCGAAACGCTGACCACCGAACTGAGCCTTACCGCCCAGCGGCTGCTGAGTAACAAGGCTGTACGGTCCAATGGAACGGGCGTGGATTTTGTCATCCACCAAGTGGTGCAACTTGAGCATGTAGATGTAGCCAACGGTCACGTCCCGGGCAAAGGCCTCGCCCGTACGGCCATCAATGAGGCGAACTTGGCCACTCCGGGCTGCCCCGGCAAGTTCGAGGTGACTCTCAATATCTTTTTCCTTGGCTCCGTCGAACACTGGTGTAGCTATGGGCACACCCTTAGTGAGATTACGGGAAAGCTCAACAAGCTGATTATCATCGAGTTTTTTGATGACTTTAGATGTTTCCTCACCGTAAACCTTCAACAAGACTTTTTCTAACGCTGGACGTTGTTCTGCGGTATGGGTTTTAAGGGCTTCGCCAATCTGTCGTCCTAAGCCGTGAGAAGCCCAACCAAGGTGGGTTTCAAGAATCTGCCCCACATTCATCCGTGATGGAACCCCCAGCGGGTTGAGAACGATATCAACAGGCGTACCGTCTTCCAAGAAAGGCATATCTTCTTGGGGCAGAATGCGCGAAATAACCCCTTTATTCCCGTGACGGCCAGCCATTTTATCGCCAGGTTGCAGTTTACGCTTCACAGCAATAAATACCTTGACCATTTTCATAACGCCGGGAAGCAGATCATCGCCACGCTGAAGCTTTTCAACCTTGTCTTCAAAGCGGGCATTGACCCGTTTAATGCTGGCTTCAAACTGTAGGCGCATGGTCTCAATGCGTTCCATGACACTGGCATCTTCGACGCTGATTTGATCCCACTGACGTTGGGTTAAACCTTTGAGGGCGGCTTCATCAATTTTACTGCCCGCCTTCAGTTTTGGTGCCTTGAGTACTTCCTGACCAAGCAGTTTTTCATGAAGACGCTCATAATAGCTGCGCTCAAGAATACCGCGCTCGGCATCACGATCCTTGGCAAGGGCTTCGATTTCCGCCTGCTCAATGGCAAGGGCGCGCTCATCCTTGTCAATACCGCTGCGGGAAAATATCCGAACATCAACGATAGTGCCCGATACCCCAGCAGGAAGGCGAAGACTGCTATCGCGGACATCGGCGGCTTTTTCGCCAAAAATAGCGCGAAGCAATTTTTCTTCAGGAGTCATGGGGGATTCACCCTTCGGGGTGACCTTACCCACCAAAATATCACCCGGTTTTACCTCCGCACCGACATATACAATACCAGATTCATCAAGGTTGCGCAGAGCCTCTTCCCCTACGTTGGGAATATCACGGGTGATTTCTTCCGCACCTAGCTTTGTATCTCGGGCCATCACCTCGAATTCTTCGATGTGGATGGAGGTGAACACATCGTCACTGACAATGCGCTCATTAATCAGGATGGAATCCTCGAAGTTATACCCGTTCCAAGGCATGAAAGCCACCAAAACGTTGGCTCCCAAGGCCAATTCGCCCAAATCCGTAGACGGACCATCGGCGATGATATCCCCGGTTTGCACCACATCACCCACACGAACAAGAGGGCGCTGGTTAATGCATGTGCTTTGGTTCGACCGCTGGAACTTACGAAGATTGTAGATATCCACACCAGGGCCGACATCGCCTTTGCTGTCTTCGCTGACCTTCACCACCACCCGGCGTGCGTCCACCTGGTCTATGACCCCAGCGCGGCGGGCAACCACCACAGAACCGGAATCCCGTGCAACGGTAGCCTCCATACCAGTGCCCACCAAGGGGGCTTCGGCACGGATTAAGGGAACGGCTTGCCGCTGCATGTTTGATCCCATCAGAGCGCGGTTAGCATCATCGTTTTCTAAAAACGGGATAAGCGAAGCGGCTACGGACACAAGCTGCTTTGGAGATACATCGATGAAATTAATATCTTCTTTACGAAGAACGACAAACTCTCCAGCCTTGCGGCAACTAATGAGATCATCAATAAACGCACCATGCTTGTCCAAGTTTGCATTGGCCTGGGCAATAGCGTAACGTCCTTCTTCCATAGCGGAAAGGTACACAACATCATCGGTTACCTTGCCTTGCACAACTTTACGATAGGGACTTTCGACAAAGCCGTACCGGTTTACCCGGGCGTATGTCGCCAGAGAATTGATAAGTCCAATGTTTGGACCTTCTGGCGTTTCAATCGGGCAAATGCGCCCATAATGCGTAGGGTGTACGTCACGAACTTCAAAGCCAGCACGTTCCCGCGTCAACCCCCCAGGACCCAAAGCTGACAAGCGCCGTTTATGGGTAATTTCTGACAGTGGATTGGTTTGATCCATAAATTGGGATAGCTGTGAGGAGCCGAAAAACTCCTTGACTGATGCCACCACCGGCTTTGCATTGACCAGATCATGCGGCATGATCGTGTCAATATCGACACTGCCCATGCGTTCACGAATGGCACGCTCCATCCGCAACAAGCCAATGCGATATTGATTTTCCAACAACTCACCCACCGAACGAACCCGACGGTTGCCAAGGTTATCGATGTCATCGACTTCACCACGGCCATCTTTGAGATCCACCAAGGTTTTGACAATCGCCAAAATATCTTCCTTACGCAACACCCGCACGTCATCGGGGCATTGTAAATCCAAGCGGGCGTTGAGCTTAACCCGGCCTACACTGGAGAGATCATAGCGTTCGATATCAAAGAACAATGCGCGAAACAAGGCATCCGCAGCCTCCGGGGTGGGCGGTTCACCCGGGCGCATGACGCGATAGATATCGATGAGAGCCTCATCACGATTGAAATTTTTGTCAACAGCCAATGTATTGCGAATGTGGGCGGATACCGTCACATGATCAATATCCAGCACCGGAATGGCTTTTAGGCCGGTATCCAAAAGCTGCTCTAGCAACTCCTCGGTAATTTCATCCCCAGCCTCACAGAGCACTTCCCCGGTTTTGGCATTGATAAAATCACGGGCAACATAGCGCCCAAACAAGTCCTCTTCACCCACGAGGCAGAATTCGAGGCCAGCCTCAGCCCATTTTTTTGCCTGCCGCGCAGTGACTTTTGAGCCAGCTTCGGCAATTTCTTTCCCGGTTTTGGCATCCACCAAGGGGGTTGAAAGCTTTGTTCCCGCAAAGCGTTCTGGGTAATAGGTTGTTTTCCAACCGTTTTTAACCTTTTCATAGTCACTGGTTTTGTAGAAATAATTGAGAATTTCCTCCTTGCTCATCCCAATAATCGGGGCGGCTGGGGCGGCATTGACATTGCGTTTGTCGGCCTTGGTTTTGCTTCGAGCCTTGCTGCTTTCTTCGGATTCAAGGCACATTAACAACGTAGTCACCGGCAATTTACGACGGCGATCAATACGGGCGTACACAAGGTCTTTAGCATCAAATTCAAAATCTAACCAACTTCCCCGGTAGGGAATCACCCGGGCGTTAAACAAAAATTTGCCCGATGCATGGGTTTTCCCCTGGTCGTGATCAAAGAACACACCGGGGGAGCGGTGCATCTGACTCACGATAACGCGCTCAGTACCATTGACAATAAAAGTACCGTTTTCTGTCATGAGCGGCACATCGCCCATGTACACCTCTTGTTCTTTAATATCCCGAATAGATTTCAGGCCGGTGCCTTCTTCAATATCCCACACTACCAGGCGTAAGGTGACCTTTAACGGTGCGGCAAAAGTAATGCCGCGCTGGTGGCACTCTTCCACATCGTATTTAGGGGCTTCAAACTCATACTTAACGAATTCCAAATGCGCCCGGCCGGAAAAATCCTCAATAGGAAACACCGAGCGAAAAACCTCCTGAAGCCCGGAATTGTCCCGACGCTCTGATTTAACGTGAATTTGGAGGAATTGTTCATAGCTTTGCCGTTGCACCTCAATCAGGTTGGGCATTTCCGCCACTTCGGCGATATGGCCAAAACTTTTGCGGAGACGCTTGCGCCCCGTAAAAGATAATCCCAATGCGGTGGAGATTTTCTTGGCCGAAGATACAGAAGATGCCATGCTGCGATCCCTTATGTGAGAGATGTTTTAATGAAAAAAAGCAATACAATCGCATCAGTCAAAGACCGACAAGAAAAAAAGGCCACACCAAAAAAACGGCGGCGACACAAAAACGGAAAAAATAACATTGCTGCCTATGCGAGGGGTAAAAAATATTGATTTATTGTTGCATGTCAAGAACAATATTTTTCATCTCTTTCCCCAAAAAAGCTACCCTATGCACACAACTGTTCAAGTGCTCGGTGTAGCCCCCTTCCGCTTGCGGGGGAGGCGTAAGGCCGATGGCCTTACGGGGAGGGGGTGAAAAGCAAGAGGGCAAATAATTGTTTTTTATAGATTTAAACACCCCCTTCCTCACCTTCCCCCGCTGCGCGGGAGAAGGGGGCAATAGGCAGCGGCGTTGTACCCCCGCTAATGCTGGAAAAGAGCCAAATTTTATGACTTGTGTGCATAGGGTAGCCCAAAAAAGGGGGGTCTTATCCCCCCCCCTCACCCACTGCCCTGCGGAGGAAATCTTCATACGCGGGCAGGGTAACGCCTTCGTAACCCTCACCCCGTAATGGCCAACACCACGTTCTGTTCATTGGCTTTGGTGAAGGTGTACACTTGTGATCCGCTGTTGGTGGTAACAGTATTGGTCCAGCCTTGATTAGTGGTGATAGTAACATTAATGGATGATGCGGTCTTATCAATGGCCAATGTACGGCTTTCTGTAAGGTTGATAATATCGTCGACATTGACAGCAAAGCTGGTTGCGGTCGAGCTGGTTAAATCAAATTTTTCAAAGGATCGAAAGCCCTTAGTGAAAAAATCGCTGGCAGCGATACTGTTGTTACCGGTATATTTGATGGTATCAACAATATTGGTGTTGTTGGAGGCAAAGAATTTCTCATTAGAATTCGCCCCGTTGTACCCCGCCGGGCTGTAGCCTGTGGTGGTGGCACTCTCATAGATGCCGCCGACGCGCAGAGGGCTGGCGTCAATAAGGTTGCTGCTCGTAAGGG
>JBKDWF010000058.1:0-8636 GCA_046338525.1 Holosporales bacterium | reverse complement strand
CACCACCAATTCCACCTTTTGCTGATAACTGACCATTTATTGTCATGCCAGGTGAAGCTAATAATAAAGATCCTCCCGAACCGCCGCCGCCGCCGCCGCAATTCCCTGTACCATCAGAACCACCATTACCGCCATTACTGCTAACCATACCTGATGCTCCAATTGTTAATGAAGCTGTTTGAATGATAATAACACCACCACCGGCTCCGCCACCGCCTGAACCGCAGCTAAATCCACCTGAACCACCACCGCCGCCTGAACCACCAACGGTAGGTGAAATAGGGGCATTACCATAAGTTGGGCCACCAAAACCTCCAGATGAGCTTCCTGAAGACGAACCGGTATTGGCATAACCTGCGCCTCCACCACCTGACCAACCTATTCCGTTAGTATTAACTCCACCTAAACCAAAACCCGAAGTCCCATTTAATGGACCAGCAGATGAAGAGTAAACACCGTTACCTCCATTGGCACCACCTGCAACACCTACCCCGCCGATGTGGCCTTCTTGGATCAAATCAAGGAATTGTAGGCCGCGGTTGGTGTATTACTTGGCGATGGAGATGACTAGGCGCAGGTTGGCCTCGATCATTTCTTTTTTGGCGCGGTTCATGCCGCGTTCGCCTTTTTGCACGGTTTGCACCACGCGGCGAAATTCCGGGATGGGTAGGCCGCTTTCTTCGGAGATTTCGGCGATTTGCTCACGGATGGCTTGGACTTCATCGCCGTGCTCCGTAACAAACGGCTTCCAGCCTTTGGTTTTGAGTTCCCCCACCACGTCGAGCCAATCAGGAGCCAGTTCTTTGCCAAAATAATTGTTGAGGAATTCCTCGCGCTTGATTTTGCTTTGCTCGGCGAGGCGCAGGAGGCGACCTTCCAACTGCATCAGGGTCTTGTTCAGGGCGTACAGCTGTTCCACCAACTGTTCCAAGCGGTGGGTGTTGAGGTGCACGGTTTCAATGAGGCGCACCATCTCCAGCCGGGTTTTTTCATAGTCTTTTTCGGCTTTTTGGTTCAGGTTTTCCCCAGATTGCAGGCGGGTCAGGCGTTGATGCTGAAGCTTCGAGAGCCTACCCCAAGAGACCCCAATAGCCTCAAAGGTTTCCAGCACTTTTGGTTTTAGGCTTTCTTCCATGACGGAGAGGGATACGGTTCCCTCCTCGTCTTCTTCGGGTTCTTCCTCCAACGGTTTTGGGGTTTCTTCGTCGGCGTCTTCGTCGTCAGCGGCGACGGCTTGAGCAGAGGCAGGTTTTTTGATTTCGGCCTTTTGTTGTTCGGCAAGATCAAGAGCCTCGGCCTCCCGGGCGGCTTCTTTGGCCTCTAACGCTTCGGCTTTTTCGCCGATGGTGTAGGTGGACTCTAAGTCAATAACGTCGCGCAGGAGGATGCGGTTTTCTTTGAGTGCATCGTGCCATTGGACAATGGCACTAATCGTCAACGGGCTTTCACAAATCCCTCCGATCATCATTTCGCGACAGGATTCAATGCGCTTGGCAATTTCAATTTCGCCCTCACGAGAGAGAAGCTCAACCCCCCCCATTTCGCGTAGGTACATTCGTACGGGGTCATCAGTACGGCCTAAGGAGGCGGCTTCGATTCCACCGCCGCTACCGTCACTGCTGTCGGCAGTCTCTTCTTCTTCTGCATCTTCTTCTGCATCGGTGAGGTTTATCCCCGCCTCGGAGAGGGAGGTCATGACGTCTTCGATCTGCTCAGAACTAAACATCTCTGGCGGCAGAACCTTGTTGATTTCCGCATAGGTGAGGTAGGTCTTGGTCTTGCCTTTTTGTATGAGTTTTTTGACGATTTCAGCTAGGTTTAGCGCTAGCTCAATGCCCTCATCGCTGTCTGGAGCGGGGACGGCGTTCTGGGCTTTGGGGGTGGGTTTTTCGATAGTGGTTTTTTCGAACGGAGGGACGATGGCAGTGACTGGTTTTTCAGGAGTAGTTTTTTTGGACTCCACTGTTATTGGGGTAGAATCCGTTTTTTTAGGGGAAGTCTTGGTGGTAGATGTTGGTTTAGGGGCAGGCTTAGGTGCCGGTTTGACGACTGCTTTAGTGACAGGATTTTTGACGGCGGGGGTGGTTGCTGCCGATTTTTTGGGCGCAGGTTTTTTTTGCTCCGCTTTTTTGGACGCTGGGGCGTTTTTTTTGTTAGCAGTGGGTTTGGCGGCCATAGGGCTTCCTACAAGAAAAGGGTAAAAAAAGTTAAAAACGGAATACACGGCGCGGAGCAGTGGTGTGGGGTTGATGCGTTAGCAGTGCGCCGAAAAGACCTCTCCATTCTTTAAGAGCTTCGGCGTGCGGGGTTTCTAGCCTAATCCATGGCCATTCGAGGGTCAGTGCGGCAGTAACGCCGTCGTCGAAGAAGTGGCCGATGTTTTGAAGCATTTGTGTTTCTACGCTGGCCGCGTAATGTAGTAGGTGTTCTCTGGCCATGTCAAGGTTTTTATCCGGCAGCGGTAGTTGTACCAGAGCTTCGGCAACCTCGTCCAGAAGTGAGGGATGGTTGAACAGTGCCAGTAGCAGCGCCGCCGACGCTCGCCCCCGTGCTTGAGTGGGGGAGGGCAGAGAGATAACGCCGTTCGTGCGGGCCTGGGGCGTGCCCCGCCCCTTTTGTGAGGGGCGGGTCTGGCTGTAAAAACGGTCTTTTAAATCCTGACGCAAAACGCGACGGAGTATGGCATCAGGGATAGGTTCCGTCACTTCGTCAAAGGCCTTGATACACGCCGCTCGTCCTTCGGGGGTCTGGGGGTTTTGGCTTGCTAGGATAGTTTTGTACAGAAACTCGCTCAGGGACAGCCCTGCGTGACGCACGGCAGCAAAGGCCTCCGACCCACCTTTAAGGACAAGGGTATCCGGGTCTTCACCGGGGGGGAGGAGTAAAAAGCGCAGGCTCTTACCCGTGACCAGAAACGGCAGGGCGCGTTCTGTTGCGCGCAGGGCCGCCCGTGCCCCGGCCTTGTCGCCGTCAAAGCACAGCTCGATAATATCGGCGAGGCTCCATAGCTGGCGGATTTGATCCTCCCCCAAGGCGGTTCCTAGGGGGGCGACGGCCTCAATGATGCCAGCTTGGTGCAGGGCAATAGCATCAAAATACCCCTCCACCACCACGGCGGTGCCGCTCTTGGCGATGGGGGTAAAGGCTTTGTCCTGGGCAAAGAGGTTGTCGCCCTTGTGGAACAGGGGGGTTTCCGGGCTGTTAAGATATTTTGGTTCTTGATCAGGGCTTAGGCTGCGTCCACCAAAGGCGATGGTTGCCCCTTGGCGATCCCGGATGGGGATCATCAGGCGGCCCCGGAAGCGATCCCACGGGGTTTTGCCTTCAGGGGCAGAAAGCAGGCCAGCTTCAATCTGCAACGCCAGCGGGAATCCCTGCGCCAGCAACGCTTTTTTGAGGGCCTCGCCGCCGTCGGGGGCAAAGCCGAGGCCAAAGGTGCGGATGGTGTCAACGGTAAGGCCACGGCCTTGCAGGTAGCGTTGAACGCTGCCCCCGGCGGGGCTGTAGAGCTGGCTCTGGTACCAGGTGCGGGCAGCCTCCATGATCCCAGTGAGGCCTTGCCTCCGGGCTTTGTGTTCGGCCTGCTGCGGAGTGAAGGCGGGCAGGGCGATGCCCGCTTGTCGGGCCAGCCCGTCCAGCGCGGTGCGGAAGTCCACCTTGTCGTATTCCTGCACAAACGTGAAAATATCCCCCGACGCGCCGCAGCCGAAACAGTGGTAAAACCCCTTCTGCGGACTGACGGAAAACGAGGGGCTTTTCTCGACGTGAAACGGGCACAGAGCCATGTATTCCCGCCCCTGCCGGGTGAGCTTGATGCGCGCGCCGATGACTTCCTGAATGGGAAGGCGATCCTTGATGCGCTGGGGGATGTCGTCGGCCATGGGGTGCGGGGAGGGTAGAGGGGGGGAGGGGCTGGGTCAATGGGGGTTACCTCTTACACCTGAAGAGTTCTGGCTGGCTGCGCCATGCCTTACGCCAAACGGCTGGATGCCATTCGCCACAATGCGAGTACACAAAAGGCATAGCATACTATGCCTACGGATAAGGTTGCTGTAATGCCTATTTCCATTGACAATACCACGCCTAATACTGATGCCATAACCGAGGCTGCACCGTTTACCCCCCAGAAATACGGCAGTGCTGAAGCATAGCGTGTACGGCACAGTCCCATGCCAAGGGGGAACATCATCCCCATGCAAAACGCTGCCGGCGCAAGCAACCCCACGGAAAGCAAAATACGCATGCCAGCGTTCAGTGTTTTCGCGGCTGTTGTTATCTCTGGTGTGGCATATCCTGTGAGAATAAGGGCACCCAGCAGTAAACCGCCGCGCCCAAGAATGCTGTTGCGGCGCATTCCATCACGCACTGTAAAACTCCCCAACCCGCTAAAGAGTAACAGTGTAAATAGCACCACACTTAAACCATATACAGGATGCCCTAAAAATACCATCAACCGCTGCATCTGCGATATCTCCACCAGCATGAAACCCATGCCAATGGCTGTAAAAAACAGGGTTGGTGTTAATAATGTGGCCGAGGTGTAATGCTGGCGCAGAGTCAAAAAGCAGCGCACTACGTACCATAGAAAGAATACTGTTACCAGGAGCAGCATCCATGATGTAATCACAATAGCCGCATTATTGTTGCTGGTTCCAGCAGTTATCCCCCTAAAAACATCCAAAAGGCTCAAGCTATGGAAAAAGAAAGGTTTATCGTCGGTGCTGGCACGAATATTTTCTTGTTGTGCAGTATAAAAAGCCTCGGTATCTGCGCCGCGCAGCAGCGTATCCGTAGTGGCATCATACGATACATCCGGTCCCAGCAGCACCTTGAACCCAGCCGCATCATAGCGTGCCGTGGCAGCCTGCCATTCGTCCGACGTTAGGGGTGTCGTACGCGTGATAACGGTGACAATATCCCCGACGTTAAGGGCTACTATATGTTGTTGCAACGCTTCTTTCGGTACGCCAATCTTTTCTAGTGCAGAGCTGGCAATGGCCAGCAATCGATAAAATTCTCCCGTATGGTGCTGTGGATTAAACCATCGCGATACAGAAAGCATTCCGCCTTTTTTCAAGGCGCGATAAAAATCTTCCCAGGCTTCTGTTGTGTACAGACGGTTTTCGGTCATGGTTAACCCGCCTGCGGCCGTTGCTGCCCATGTATCAATAAGAGATATTTGAATCAGATCAAAATTTTGTGCTTGCTGATTAATATAGCTGCGTGCCTCAGCATTGACCAGCGTCACATCCGACCGATTGTGAAGGTTTCCGGAAAAATCTGCAAATTTTTTTGTTAGCACCTCGAAAATAGAAGGGTTAATCTCAATTCCTGTTACGTGCTTTGCACCAAAGATCAGCGCGGAAAGAATATCCCTTCCGCCACCCACACCAATAACGGCAGTATGCTGGACAGGTTGCAATAAATAAGCACCATTAATCACATCCTGCTTCAAGAAGGAAACAGTTTCAAGGTCGCCCTTGAAGGACGTTATCGTCGTGTCGGCATCAGCATCAATCCGCAGAATGCATTGGTCGATTTTCTCTTCTGGCTGGTGTACAAGGCCCCATCCTCGTGGACGACTGTGCTCACACCGTACATCCACCCGCGAAAAGGCGTTCCAGCGTTCATAAACAGTATTTTGTTCTACATTTCCTTTGGCCCAGCGTACGCCAAGGTGTGGCGCGTTCATTTGTAACAATACTGTTTGCAATGTTGCTGTCCCCACCAACGCAACCAGTGCTAACCATAGGTGTAACCGCTGCCTATTTTCTGCAATAAATGTTGCTACAAACACCACCATCGCCGCCATCATAAACGCCAGTGTTACGGGATCCACTAGGAATAAAGCCAGTACACATCCCATACACCCCAAGGCTGCCCCCACCAGATCCGCAGCATACAATCTGCCACCTGTTTGCGGCAGACGCGTCAGCAACAAGGTAATACCTACACCGCCATGGTAAAAAGGAACGATGAAAAATAACATCGCCGCCACCTCCCACAGTGTAACAGTTTCTGCAGGTACCAACAGCGGCAACTTAAGAAAAAGGATAATTATTCCTACAGACGTTAGCGCAAATAATAAGGCATGTTTGGAGAACAAAAACGGTATGTTTTCAATGTCATTATAGTTCTTGTTGTTTAAGACAACGGTCGCAGCGAGTGTCATCCCCAGCAGGGCAAAGGTAATTCCGGCAAAAGCAAAATGATAATACAGAACCACACTGAAAAATCGTGTCAAAATAATCTGTAGCGACAGCGTGGCCCCTGCAAGGGTGCCTATTGCCCAATAAAGCAGGCGCGGTGGATAGGTGGTAAGAAAAGAATTTTGCATACAAGATTCGTTGTGTGGTTAGTGGATATTGATTTATAATTCATTAATAAAAGGTGACGGTGAACCCACGGTTTTTCACCTCGCCACCGGCAACTTACTCGGGTCCGCAAGGTTGCTGAACTTCGTCGTGCTGCCGTCGAATTGGAGGCGGATTTTGCCGATGGGGCCGTGGCGTTGCTTGGCGATGATGACCTCGGCGATGTTGGCGATTTCGGCGAGGTATTGGTGCCAACGCTCATAGCGTTCATTGAACTTCTGTTCGGTTTCGTCCTGGCGGTGCACGGGTTCTTCGCGTTCTTTGTAGTATTCCTCCCGGAACACGAACATGACAATATCGGCGTCCTGTTCGATGGAGCCGGACTCGCGAAGGTCAGAGAGCTGGGGCCGTTTATCCTCCCGCTGTTCCACTGCCCTTGAGAGCTGGGACAGGGCGATGACCGGCACGTTAAGTTCCTTGGCCAGTGCCTTGAGGCCACGGGTGATCTCGGAGATTTCCTGCACCCTGTTGTCGTTGTTGCCTTGGACGTTAGCGCGCATGAGCTGGAGATAATCCACAATAATCAGGCCGAGATCGAACTGCCGCTTGAGCCGGCGCGCCCGGGTGCGCAGGCCCGACACCGACAGGGCAGGGGTGTCGTCAATATAGAGGGGCAGGCCGGAAAGCTCTTGGCTGGCCTGAACAAGGCGATCGAATTCGACTTGGGTGAGGTCGCCCCGGCGGATTTTCTCAGAGGGCACCATGGATTGCTCGGAGAGAATTCTTGCGGCTAACTGTTCGGCGGACATCTCCAGGGAGAAAAACCCCACCACGGCCCCGTCTACAATGGGGCTACGCGGCTCATTGCGGTTTTGGCGCTTACAGTGCCGGGCCACGTGAAAGGCAATGTTGGTGGCGAGGGAGGTTTTGCCCATGGACGGCCGCCCGGCAAGGATCAGCAAGTCTGAGTTTTGCAATCCCCCCAGCATCCGGTCGAGATCGGTAAAGCCGCTGGAAATCCCGGAGATGCCGCCGTCGCGGCGGTAGGCAGCCTCGGCCAAGCTGATGGCCTTGGTCAGGGCCTGGGTAAAGGTCTGAAAACTGGTGTCCAGCTTGCCGTTGGTGATGAGTTCATACAGATGCTTTTCGGCAATCTCTACCTGGGTTTTGGCGTCTTCCTCAAGACTGGGGGTAATGGAACGCTGGATGATTCCTTCGCCCAGGCCGATAAGCTGGCGGCGCAGGAAGCAGTCATAGATTGTCTGGCCGTAATCCCCGGCGTTGGCGGTGCTGAGCACCGCGTCGGCGAGGTCGGCGAGGTAGGCACTGCCCCCGTAGGGTTTCAGGCCCTCGTCGTTATCAAACAGGGCCTTGAGGGTAATGGGTGTGGCAACATTCCCCCGCTCCAGCATTTTTTGAATGGTGGCGTAGATGCGCCCGTGGACGGCCTCGGCAAAATGATCGGCGAGGAGGAATTCCGAGACGCGCTCAAAACTCGTGTTGTGCATCAGCAGGATGCCCAGCAGGGCTTGCTCCGCCGGCACGTTCACCGGCGGCTCCCGCACCGGGGCAGCCCCGGCAACGGGGGCAGCAGCAGGCAACAAGGAGGTCAACGCGGCCATGGAGGGTGTTAAACCATGCCGGGGCGGCGGGAGCAATGGGGTGGTTGTATGTTTGTTTTTTTTATTGATTTTTTTATTTTTTAATTTAAAATTAAAAAAATATGGTGTTTTATGTCAAAAATTAATTGGTATAATGAAATAGCTAACGGACTTTCCCAAGTGCTTAGCCCTTTCCAGGTTGAGGTCGGAGCGTGCTTACAGGTCAAAGACCCATTTAACCGTCGGCTGAAAAGTAGAGAAGAACCCACCATGGTGGCCTCTCTTAACCTTATACATGAAGAGAATTTGATTGTAGTCGAATCCCTGCGAACAACACAACTCTATCAAGGACTTGGTGTAGGAAGGATTATAGCTAACGGCATTACGCAACTGGCGCAAAAAGAGAAAATGTGTGTTGAACTTTGCGCGGAAGGGGATGGGGTTTACTTCTGGCCAAAAAACGGTTTTCTGGCTGCGGACAGTTCAATGAATATCGGTAATGGTTGGGTTGGTGATAAGATAGCCTGTTCGCACCAGCAAATTTTAGAAATTATGGAATTAATCTATAGTGATTCAGATATTTAGGACTTACGCGTTAACAAAAGAAAAGGAAGCTGCTACAGGGCATTGCAAGAAGAGGTCTTGTCGATGTCCCGAGCACGCAGCGTAAATTACAAGGACTACAGCCAGTTTTTGCTGCTCAGTCAGATCAATTTTACCC
>JBKDWF010000049.1:0-4936 GCA_046338525.1 Holosporales bacterium | reverse complement strand
CCCCTCCGCCACCAGCACAAAATCATACTTCGCTTGCCCCACCACAACCTTCCCATTTTGATCCTGGGCGCAGGCGCTCGGGAACGCCACCGTGGGGTATTCCAGCATCTGCTCAAACGTCCGTGAATAAACTTTGATCTGATTGCCGTAGAGCAGGCTCACAGCGACGCTGCCCGCAGTATCGTTAGGGTGACAGCTCACGGCAACGGGGAACGTCCCAGTGTTGCGGGTTTTGATGATGGTATTGCTGGCGGGATCGATGATCTGCAGCACATCTTGACCCGATAGCGCAACCCAGATGTGCCCGGTAACGGGGTTGCACGCCACCCCGGCGGGGAACAGGCCAACGGCGATGCGGGCTTTTTCTGCTCCGGTGAGGGGGTTCAGGCGCACGACGCTATCGCTCACGGACACCCAGAGGTCGCCGTCGAGGCCGCGGCAGAGGCGGTAGGGGCTGCCCACCACGGTGTATTCCGCCGCCACGGTGTTGCTGGCGGGATCGAGCCTTGCCACCTTATCCCGGGTCGGAAAGCTCACCCACGGGTTGCCCACAGCGTCCATGATAATATCTTCGGGGTAGTACCCCAAAGGAATCGTTGCCACCACCGCGCCGCTCACGGGGTTAAGCCGCTGCACAAAGGCATCACCCTTGTTCGTCACCCAGAGGCTGCCGTCCTGAGAGCGTACGGCGAGATTCAGCGGCTGGGCCTTGAGGCTGCCCAGATAATCGGCGGTATCCCGGCCAATGGTCAACCGGGGTTGCAGGGTGATGGGGTCAAGCACACTCACCGTCCGGCGCACTTGGTTGGCCACGGCAATGGCCCCATCAGGGAGGAAGGCGATCCCCGCCGGGCTGGCCTCGGTATAGGCCCGGGGCAGGGTGGCCACCAGTTCCGCCTGCAGGTTCGGGACACGGCCACCAAAATCGCTAAGGCGAAAGCCCTGAAACACGGCGTAGCACACCCCGCGAAACGCCGGCGCATTGCCCGTGCCGACATACGACTCAATAATACTCTCGGGGAGTTGATCCTCACCGCCGTCGAAAAACGCCGCTAGGGTAAATTTGTTGGTCGGCTGAATACTCAAATTGTGGGTTCGGGCATCGTAGATGAGCTTGCCGTCCGCCCACAACCGCCGCAAGCCCGTGGTCGTGCCCCGCGTCTTAAAACGAGTTTCCTCATCCTCACTGGCCTCCGCTGATCCGGCAACCCCGGCAAGGCCCGGGGCCTCGGCAAAGGCAATGGCGAGGTCGCAGGTGGTGTAGCGATCCACCACCGTGCTGACGTTCTTGCTGGAGAATTTGCCGGTGCGAACTTTCTGGGTCTCTGTCAACGTCGTGACTTGAGGCGTGCTCATCCACACCACGTTGCCCGCTACCCTTGCGGTGCCGTACACCACGGGGATGGTTTGTCCATACGCCGAGGTCATGACCTCCGGGGCGGCAATGGGCGAGGTGGTGGTCTTGCCCTTGTTGTTGCCAAAGCCGAAAATAGCGTTGTCGATATAGCTGCCGACGATGCTGCCCGCCGTGGCCAAAATCGGCCCGCCGACGACAGCGCCAAGGGTGGAAAGGATTACAGTTGCCATGGTGAAAGTGCTCTCATTATAAAAGTTGGTATTTTTTGGGTTGTTGGGAGGTTTTTATGCAGAATCAAAAAACCCTTTTTTAAAAGCAATCGGGCAGTATGCTAAGCTATGCAACTCAGCAACCTCCGCCAACAGCGTGATGCCGTGCTCGCCTTAGCGCATCAGCATGGGGTTCGTGGTCTGCGCGTGTTCGGCTCCGTCGCCCGGGGGGATGCCCGCCCCGATAGCGATATTGATTTTCTCATCAGCGGCATGGACGAGGGCAAGGACTTGATCGACTTCATCGAGTTCAAGCATGATCTGGAAAAACTGCTGCACTGCTCCGTGGATGTTATCGGGGAAAAGGGGCTGTATTGGTACCTGAAAGACAAAATTCTGGCCGAGGCAGTGGCGTTGTGACCCCGCATTGGATAGCGCATGCTGTTTATATTCTTGAATCCATTGCGGCTATTGAGCATTATGTGAAAGATTTTTCAGACACGGCAGCCGCCCTCGACGATTCAAAAACCCGTGATGCCGTATTGCGCCGCTTGGAAACGCTGGCTTTATCCGCCGCGAAATTACCTCAAGAGTTCAAAGCACATCACGCCCATATTGCCTGGAAAAGCATTGCTGGGTTTCGCAACATCTTGGCCCATGATTACCTAGGGGATATTGATAACCCCCTATTAATAGGCATTATTAACAAGCGACTACCGGAACTGGCGGCGGCTTTACAGAAACACGGGGTTTCTTTTGCTCCTGCTATCCCATCAACGCCGTAATCGGCACCGCCGTCAACGTCTCCCCAAAGGACAACACCTGCGTGCCGGTGTACAGCACAATCCCCCGGTGAAAGTCGGGCGGGCTCAATGCGGCAAAGGCTTTCAGGCCTTGAAAATCCTGGCTGGTTACGCTGGCGCGGGCCTTGACTTCAAGACCGATCAACCTGCCGCCCTCGCCTTCAAGCACAAAGTCAACTTCTTTGCCCGCCTCGGTGCGAAAGTGATACAGCCGCGTGCGCGGGGAAAGGGTGCACTGCTTCATCAGTTCCGTCGCCACAAAATTTTCCACCAAATGCCCATACAGCGGCGATCCCGATGCCTGGAGCACCACCGGGGCCGCATCCAGCAAATGCGCCAACAACCCCGTATCGTAAAAAAACAGCTTGGGTGCTTTTGCCAGCCGCTTACCCGCCGAACGAAACCACGGCGGCAGCGTGGTGATCATAAAAACATTCTCTAATAAGCTGCGGTACCGCCGGTAAGTCATGGTATTAAGCCCAGCATCCCGGGCAGCGGCACTATCGTTCACCAAACTGCCCGCACGCAGGGCCAAGACTTTCAGGAGGTTTGGTAACGCAAAGAGCTTATCAATTTCCGATAACTGGCGCACGTCGCGCTGCAACATCGTGGTGATATAGTCCTGATACCACCACGGGCGATCCGGCGGCGGCATGAGGGCCACCTCCGGGAAAGTGGCACGGTGCAGCCATTCCTCCAACGCAAACGGCGCAAACGCCTGTCCATTGTCGAAGGGCAACCTGTCTTCAAGAAACTTCTCTAACGCCCTGGGTTTATGGGCGTATTCCCCCATGCTCAGGGGCAACAAGTTCAACACCCGCACCCGCCCCACCAGAGCATCGGCGAGTTCTGGCAACGCCATGATGTTCGCCGACCCGGTTAGCAGAAAACGCCCCGCCGCTGCTTGCCTGTCATGCAGGCGCATCTCATCAATAACCTGCTTCAAGGCACGAAAAAGCGCGGGCACCAGTTGCACTTCATCAAGAATGACCGGACGGTCAAACTGGCGCAAAAACGCCAACGGATCGTTGGCCGCCCCAGCACGCGCCGACACATCATCAAAGGTAATATAGGACGGCGGCAACGCCGCACCCTCAAACAATGTGCGCACGAGAGTGCTTTTTCCCGCCTGGCGCGGGCCGTTGACAAACACCGCCGGAACACTGGCCAGACTGTCAGTGAGTGTTTTTTTCAACCATCGGGGAAATGTTACTTGGCGCATGTTAGGAAATTTAACATACGATGTTAAAAATTACAATATTTTTCCTTTCACCACAAAACACGAGAATAAAAAACTCCCCCTTCACACCTTCATTTTCTCCGCTACACTCCACCTATGCTCAACGCTCACGGCTCCTACACTGCTCTTGTCACCCCCTTTACCGAGGCGGGGGCGGTGGACTGGAAAGCGTTTGAAAAACTAATAGAACGCCAAATAACCCACGGCACCCACGGCATCATTCCCGTTGGCACCACTGGCGAATCGCCCACCTTAAGCATGGAAGAACACAAAGAGGTCATCCACCAGACGGTGGCCTTGGCCGATGGCCGGGTGAAGGTGCTGGCCGGGACAGGCTCCAACAGCACGGCGGAAGCCATTGAACTCACCCTCTACGCCGAAGACGCCGGGGCGGACGGCGCGTTGCTCGTGACCCCGTATTACAACAAGCCCACGCAAGAAGGACTGTTTCAGCATTTTGCCGCCATTCATGCGGCCACGCAGTTGCCCCTGATGCTCTACGATGTCCCGGGGCGAACGGTGACGCGGCTGTCGGACGATCTGGTGCGGCGACTGCACGCTGAATTCCCGCGCTTTTTTGGCCTCAAGGATGCCACTGGGGATTTGAACCGGCCGCTGGCGTTGCGTCAGTCCATGCCTGCTAATTTTCGCCTGTTTTCTGGAGAAGACGGCACCGTCCTGCCGTTTTACATCCAAGGCGGAAATGGCTGTATCTCCGTGGTTAGTAACGTCGCGCCCAGCCTGTGCCGGGATTTGTACGATGCCGCCAGCTCGAGCCATTGGGCAGAAGCCCAGCGCATCAACGCCCTCCTATTCCCCTTAGCCCAAGCCCTATTCTTAGAGACCAGCCCGGCCCCGGTGAAATACGCCCTATCACGCCTCAAGCTGTGCGGCGAGACCCTGCGCCTGCCGCTAGTGCCCTGCGGCGCGGCAACCCGGGCGGCGGTGGATGGGGCATTGGCCCATGCGGGATTGGTTTAGGGTACCTCTATTAATCTCATTTCTGGGGCGATTGGCGTCGTCATATCTTTGCTCGCAATCCGCACGTACGAAGGAGTACGCTTGCGATTGCTCGCAAAGCTCATCAGAGCCACCCATACTAATTTACAGTCTATTGAGTAATATATAGTGATTATCTCTTTTCTAAAGTGGGCGGGTTCCAGTTTCTACGCCCTCACCCGCCAAAGCGGCATCTTTGGCGACCTCTCCTTTCGGCCTACCCTATGCACACAAGCCCTGAAATTGGCTCTTTCCCAGCATTATCGGGGAATAACGCCGCCGCCCGTTGCCCCCTTCTCCCGCGCAGCGGGGGAAGGTGAGGAAGGGG
>JBKDWF010000064.1:0-14284 GCA_046338525.1 Holosporales bacterium | reverse complement strand
TTACGTTAAAATGGGGGAATTTGTCACCGACGGTGAGCATAACCTGTTTCTCCTTATAAGGTTGGTTCTTACTAAATAAGACTGATGCGTAAAAAAATCCAGTCCTAATGAGTATATAAAGAGGGGTGGCACCTTTTTTATACCATTTTGCAATCAAGTGATTGCAAAATGCTTCGCTCAAACGCCGCGCAGGCTTGCCGCTTTGCGTAAATATTTTCTACATATTGAACGCAAAGCGGTATTACAAAAACCCTATTGGATCAATGTCTATTGCTATTTTTATTCCTTTGGGCAATGCGGGCACAGCGTTCAGCCAAGCGCGCAGAAACCCGGCTAAAGCCGGTTGACGGGTTGGCTGCATCACCAAAAAGCGTACCCGGTGCCACCCGCGCAGGATAGCCAGCGGCGCCGCCGCAGGACCCAAAACCATTGGCCCCGCGTCCGCCGGGATCGCCGCCGCTATAGTGCGGGCAGCGAGGTGGGCTGCTTCTTCGCTTTGGGCTGAAATAATGATAGCGGCGAGGCGGCCAAAGGGGGGAAGCCCCGCAATGGAACGCTCTTCTAATTGGGCTGTAAAAAAGCCAGCGCGATCGCCTGTTGCAAGGGTTTGCAGCACGGGGTTTTCCGGCTGGTAGGTTTGCAGCAGCACCCGCCCCGGCTTTTCCCCCCGTCCGGCGCGGCCAGATACTTGGTGCAGCAAGCTCCACGTCTTTTCCGCTGCCCGGACGTCACCGCCGCCCAGCCCCACGTCGGCATCCACCACCACTACTAGAGTCAACCCCGGAAAATGATGCCCCTTGGCAATGACCTGTGTGCCGATGAGAAGTTGCGCCGATCCGTTGGCAACCTTGGGCAACGCCTCTCCCCACGCCGCCGCCGTGGGCAGGTGATCCGAGGACAGTAACAGCGGCGGGAAATCGGGAAACGCGGCGGTGGCTTCCTCCGCCAAGCGTTCAATCCCAGGGCCGCAGGCGGCCACGGTGTCCTTGCCGTCGCAGGCCGGGCAGGTGGTGGGAATATCTTGCTGATAGCCGCAGTGGTGGCAGTGCAGTTGCCCCGTGCGGCGGTGGGTTACCAGCCACGCGGTGCATGTCGGGCACTGCCAACGATGGCCGCAAGCCCGGCATAGGGTCAGGGGGGCGTAGCCCCGACGGTTGAGGAACAATAGAGCTTGCTCTCCTCGGCTTAGCACCTCAGTAATGGCTGTGCGTGCCTGGGTGCTGAGCCATTGACCGGCGGGTAGTTTTTCCGTTCGCATATCAATCATGGACACGGTGGGTAGTTGGGCTGACCCGGCGCGGCCCGTTAACACTAAGTGTCGGTAGCGGCCTTGTTGGGCATTATAAAGACTTTCAAAAGATGGCGTAGCCGAGGCAAGAATCACCGGCACGGCTTCTTCTTTTGCCCGAACCACTGCCAAATCCCGGCCATGGTACCGCACCCCATCGTCTTGTTTATAACTTCCGTCATGTTCTTCATCGACAACAATAAGCCCCAACTTGGGTAGGGGTAAAAACAGCCCCGATCGCGCCGCCAGCACCACGGCAGGCTCCCCGGCCATAAGATGCCCCCAAGTGCCCCGCCGCTTGGCCGGGGTCACGTCGGAATGCCATAAGAACACGGGCGCATCGGCGTGGCGGGCGATGCGTTCCGCCAGGCTGCTGGCTAGGGCGATTTCCGGGACGAGGATCAGAGCCTGTGTGCCTTGGGCGATGGCGGTATTCACCGCGCTCAGAAATACCTCTGTCTTGCCGGAACCCGTTATCCCATCCAAGAGGAAGGTACTAAAACCCTCGCCTATAGAGGTGCACAGGGCTTGTACCGCCTCAAGCTGAGTGGGATTAAAATCTACATCCGGGGTACGGGGGGCGTTGATACGGCTGTCCACCGCCCGGGCCTTGGGCGGTGGTGGTTCGGCGTACTCCCCCAATACCATTTTCACGTACGCCCCTACCTCGGCCACGGTGTACTCCGCCGCCCACGATAAAAAACGCCGAAAGCCTGGGCGCAGCGGCGGCGTGGTGGTGAGGACTTCGGCAATCGGTTGCAGCTTGCCCGAGTAGGCATCCGCCGGGTTAACTTCCCACACCACGGCCAGGGTGTCTTTGCCCCGAAGCTTCACCCGTACCACTGCACCGGGGGCGATCCCCTCATGCGCGGCGTAATCGTACAGCCCGGCAAGGGGCGACGCTAAAGCAAGGCGGGCGACAGTGGGCACGCTATTTAACAGGCCGTCCCACGGACACATACGAAAACCCCGCCGCTGCAACCTCTTCTGGCGCATAGACGTTACGAAAATCCACTAAAAGCGGCGTTTTCAGGGTTTCTTTGAGCGCGGCAAAATCCAACGCCCGAAACGCGTTCCATTCCGTGAGCAGGACGAGGGCATCAGCACCCTTGGCGACCGCGTAGGCATCTTCACCCCACTGCACATTGGGCAGCAGTTTTTCCGCCTCATGCATCCCGGCGGGGTCAAAGGCCGCCACGGTTGCGCCGGCTTTTTGCAACGCGGGGATAAGGGCCAAGGACGGCGCATCCCGCATATCGTCGGTTTCCGGCTTGAAGGTCACGCCGAGGACGGCAATGGTCTTGCCCGCTACCGAGCCGCCGCAAGCGGCAATGACCCGCCCGGCCAGCCCGGCCTTGCGGGTATCGTTCACCGCCACCGTGGCCTCAATGAGGCGCAGCGGCGCATCAACATCCCTCGCGGTACGCAGCAACGCCAGCGTATCTTTCGGAAAGCATGAGCCGCCATACCCCGGCCCGGCGTGAAGAAACTTCTTGCCAATACGGCCATCGAGGCCAATACCCTTGGCCACGTCCTGCACGTTCGCCCCAACCTTGTCGCACAGATCGGCAATCTCGTTGATAAAGGTGATCTTCATGGCCAGAAAGGCGTTGGCGGCGTATTTGGTCAACTCCGCCGTCTCCAGACTCGTCACCACCATGGGGGTTTCCAGCAAGAACAACGGGCGGTAGAGGTCTTTGAGCACCTGGGCCGCCTTGGCCGTGTCCGCCCCCACCAGCACCCGATCCGGGCGCATGAAATCGCCAATGGCCGAGCCTTCCCGGAGGAATTCCGGGTTGGAGGCAATATCAAACTGCGCCTGGGGGTTCACGGCGCGGATTTTTTCGGCAACCTGCCGCCCCGTGCCCACGGGCACCGTGGATTTGGTGACGACGACGGTGTAGTTGTGGAGGTGCGGGGCAAGCTCCTCCGCCGCCGCAAAGACATAGCTCAAATCCGCGTGGCCATCGCCGCGCCGGGACGGGGTGCCCACCGCAATAAACACCGCATCAGCCCGGGCGACAGCGCGGGAGAGATCGGTGCGAAAGGTCAGGCGTTTGGCCGCGACGTTGCTGAGCACCAGATGCTCCAACCCCGGCTCATAAATCGGGATAACCCCCTGGCGCAGCTTGTCAATCTTCGCCGCGTCCTTGTCAATGCACACCACCTGGTGGCCAAATTCCGCAAAGCACGCGCCGCTCACAAGCCCGACGTACCCAGTACCAATAATCGCAATACGCATGGCGTGGTTATCTTAGGTCACGGGCGTTTGGGCAATAGGAAAGAGGGGGTGTTTGGGGCATTGCGGTTGGGGGATTATGTGTTTAAAAGTTACTAATCTCAAAGCAAAAGCGGGGCAGTTGCAATGAACATTTCAAAAAAATCTTTAAAAAAATTTTTCACCTTTTTTGATAACGGTAGCGCGCTAGTAGCATTGTGCTGCTATATAATTTTTTTGATATATATCATTATCAATAAAAATTCTATTATTGAAGATAGGGTCCGTCTATGGGAGACAGGACAAGCTGTTGTTGTGGCGGGAATCGCTATTGCTCTTGCATCTTTATTAAGATTGTATAGCAAAAGCTCGAGTGTTTATAAAAAAGACACCGCAGAAGAACGCCTGACCAACGATATACACACCCTTGAAGAAAAAGTATCATCCCTCAGCTACGAATACAAAGACAGATTTGAAGATATTGCAGAAGCAAAACTTAACGCCATTTTTTCCGTGGATATAAAACCCCTTATTGAAAAAAAATACGCTGAACAAGCAACAAATTCGCATCTTCGTACCGAGCTGGAAAAACAGTTGCGGGAAATTATTCGCAGAGCCAATGGCTCAAGAAGATTTTATTCCCTTTCTTCAAAACTTGGTCTGGTGACAGCGATAATTTTTGCTTTTGGTGGTCTTGTGATACCTTGCTTGAAAATAAAATTTCTTTATTTTCAGGTGTATGATTTTGCAACACTGGGTTCTCTAATCGAGGTAGCGAATAAACTTACCGTGCAATCTATTCTTTGGCTCGCTCTGCCGTATCTGACAGCGGTTGTCATTTTAGAATCCCTAGCGGCTGTTTGTTTTCGTATTTATGCCAACAACAAAACTGCGGTACAGAAACTTGAAAATATTATTATTTCCATGGAAGCATTTTTTGCAGCGTATCTTGTGGCCCTTCATCAAAACGACACAAAAGAAATCAATAGAACAACAGAACAGCTCTTACATTTTTGTACTAAACATCCAATCGTACAAGAACCTGGACTTGAAAAATCAGCGAAAAACCTTTAGGCGCGTTTCAAAAACTGCCGCCGATGGCAAGGGGTGCTCTCAATAATCAAGTGCAACATTATTCTGTACAGCGTCTCAGATCCTGAAGTAAAAATCTTCAGGAGAATAATCCCATGACCACCCCCCACAAAATCATCGTCTTTGAAAACGCCAACATCCGCCGCACGTTGCACAACGGCGAGTGGTGGTTTTCGGTTGTTGATGTGGTGGGGGCACTCACCCAAAGCGTTGATGCTGGTGCATATTGGCGCAAGTTAAAACAACGTCTAGGAGCAGAAGGCAGTGAAGTCGTGACATTTTGTCACGGGTTGAGACTCGTTGCCCCTGACGGCAAAATGCGGGAAACGGATTGCGCCAACACGGAAACTATCTTCCGCCTCATCCAATCCATCCCCTCCCCCAAGGCTGAACCCTTCAAACGCTGGCTGGCCAAGGTGGGCTATGAACGGGTGCAGGAAATTGAAGACCCAGAACTTGCGACACAGCGCACCCGCGCCCTGTATAAAGCCAAGGGATACAGCGATGCATGGATTGAAAAGCGGATGCGCGGCATTCCCGACCAGCCCCGGTTGTTTGGCCACCCCATTGTGGGCATGAGCTGGGAGGGGTTTGTGTTAGAAAACCTCCTCAGCGTTACCCCGCCCCAGGCCCAGACGGGTTTTTACCGCACGGCGCGGGGGGCAGAGGTGGACTTGGTGCTGAATCTCGGCGGGCGCGGCGGCATCTGGGCCATTGAAATCAAGCATGGCCTTACCCCCAAACCAAAGCGCGGGTTTTATCAGGCCTTAGAGGATATTCAGCCTGATAAAGCCTTTTTCGTCTATTCCGGGACAGAAACCTACCCCTGTCCGAAGGAATAGAGGTGGTGGGGGTCAAGGAGATGGCGGCGAGGGTGGCAGAAGCCTAAAGTCAAAATGAGGGCGGTTGTCCCAGATAAACAAACAAAGATCATTTCATTCTATACTTCTTGCACATGAAGAATGTGCAAGGGCTTCACTCCATTAAGAGGGGAAGTTTTGATGTGCGAGCGGTATATCCAGCAGGCTAATCCCCGCTTCTACATCCAGCGTGCACCGATACCCCAACACCTCCACCCCGGCAGCAACAGCCGCCGCATGCGCCTTCGCATAAGCCGGATCGATATCCCCGGCCACGGCAAAGCGATCCACATCGCTGCGCTGGCCAACATAGAAAATGATCGCCCGCAGGCCTTGTCCCACGGCGGCGGTGAGGGTTTTCAGGTGCTTTGCCCCCCGGGCCGTGACGCTGTCGGGAAACTCCAACACGCCCGGTGTCCGCACCAGATGGGCGTTTTTTACCTCCAGCAAGCAAGGGGGCGCATCGCCGCCGTGAAGGTAGAAATCAATCCGGCTGTCGCCCACTGGGTATTCCGCCTGCCAATGGGGATAGGCCGCTATTTCAGGCAAAGCCCGCAAGGCTATGGCTTCCCGCACCAAGCGGTTGGGTGTTTGAGTGTTCACCCCCACCAGAACGCCGCCTACCTCGGCCAGCTCCCACGACCAAGCAAGGCCCGTTTTCGCCTCCCTTGGCTTTAACCACACCGGTGTTCCCGGGGCAACAAGACCCAGCATCGCGCCGGAATTGGGGCAATGCGCCGTAACCTCCGTGCCACCATCAAGACGGACGTCGGCCAAAAAGCGTTTATACCGCTTGATGAGCACGCCGCGAACAAGAGGACTGGAAAACCGCATGGATGAGGCGTATCTATCAACATACTATGTCATCCCGCAACCCCGCCGCCGCTTTTATCATTATTGGCAATGAAATTCTTTCTGGCCGTACCCAGGACACCAACCTTGCGGTGCTAGCCGCCGCCCTTGGCCAGCAAGGGATAGAGTTGCGCGAAGTCCGGATCATCCCCGATATTGAGGAGGTTATTGTTACCACCGTGAACGCCCTGCGCTCACAGGTGAATCACGTCTTCACCAGTGGCGGCATCGGTCCCACCCACGATGACATTACCAGTGCCAGCATCGCCAAGGCTTTTGGGGTTCCGTTGCACCGGCACCCCGACGCCTTGCGGATGCTTCATGAACATTACCCGCCGGAGATGCTCAACGCGGCGCGCCTCAAAATGGCAGACGTGCCCAAAGGGGCAACGCTTATCGAAAACCCGGTGAGCAAGGCTCCCGGTTTTACCTTGGAAAACGTCCACGTGATGGCTGGGGTTCCGCGAATCTTCAAGGCGATGCTGGATTTCCTCCTGCCCAGCCTGCCAGGGGGAAGCCCGATGCTGTCCGAAACAGTGAGCACAACGCTGGCCGAAGGCACCATTGCCGCCACGCTAACCCATCTTCAACAGCAATTTCCCGATGTCAACATCGGCAGCTACCCCTATTTCCGCCAGGGTCAGATGGGGGTCAGCGTGGTCTTTCGTGGCACGGATCAAGGAACGATTAATGCCGCCGCAGCACGGCTGCGGGAGAGTATAGGGCACCTCTATTAACCTCCTTTTTACCTCTGCGGCGTACACTCTTTCTTAACGAAAATACCGCACAGGGGTAGCCATGCCGAAAAAAAAGCTCATTTTGTTTGGTGCCATTGCAGCAGTTGTCCTTTTGTTGGGCGGGGCTGCGGCATTTTTATTGGGCGGCAAAAAAGCGAATAATCCCGCTGTAGCCGAGGCTGAGGCTGGGTCACCGGCGGAGCATACCAGCAAAGGCAAAAAAGAAGATCATGGCGGAGTGGCTGGATTGTTGGGAAGTTCCAAAGCTATTTTTTACCCCCTGCCTGATATTGTGGTGAATCTCAGCAGTACAGGCCGCCGTTCTGCAACCGCCTATTTAAAAATAAAAATTAATCTGGAACTATCTAATGCTTCCGATCAAGCAAGCATCGAAGCCGTTTTGCCCAGGGTTGTGGACAGTCTTCAGATGTACCTTAGGGAATTAAAAGTTGAGGACATTCAAGGCTCTGAAGGTCTTTATCGCCTGCGGGAAGAATTGTTGCATCGGGTTAGCATGGCCGTAGCCCCGGCCAAGGTTAATGATCTACTGTTTTCTGAAATGCTCATGCAATAACAATAAGCGAGTTTACTTATGGCCGATGCTGACGATACCCTTGCCAAAGAAAATGAAAATACTGCTGCTGAAAGCAATGCGGATGCTCTGACCGATGAAGAGCTTTTTGAAGGTGAGCAACATAGCCGTCTTCTTAACCAAGATGAAATTGACAGCCTGCTAGGGTTTGAAGAAAACGCCACTAGGCCTAAGGCCACCGGTATTCAGGCGATAGTTAATAGTTCAATGGTGAGCTATGAACGCCTGCCCATGTTGGAGGTGGTTTTTGATCGCTTGGTGCGTCTGATGTCCACTAGCTTGCGTAATTATACCTCTGATAATGTCGAGGTATCGCTGGATAATATTACCTCGGTACGTTTTGGTGATTACTTGAACGCGATTACTCTGCCTGCTCTTTTGGCGGTTTTTCGGGCAGAAGAATGGGATAACCAAGGGATTATCACTATTGATTCATCCCTAATTTATTCGGTGGTGGATGTGCTGCTTGGTGGCCGTCAAGGTGTTCCCACCATGCGTATTGAAGGGCGGCCTTTTACCACCATTGAACGCAATCTCATTGAAAAAATGATTCATCTGATCATGAATGATCTCTCAATATCGTTCGATCCGTTGTCGGCCGTAACATTCCGCTACGATCGCTTAGAAACCAACCCTAGGTTTGCTACTATTGCTCGCCCGGTCAATGCCGCCGTGCTGGTGCGCCTGCGTATTGACATGGAGGATCGCGGCGGCAAGCTAGAGTTTTGTTTGCCCTATGCCACGTTGGAACCCGTGCGGGAAATTTTACTGCAAATGTTCATGGGCGAAAAATTTGGTCGTGATTCCATTTGGGAAAACCACTTGGCTTCGGAATTATGGCTTACCGATGTGGATGTGCACGCGGTTATGGGTGAAACAGTGATGCCGCTGCGTGATATATTGAACTGGAAAGTAGGTACCAGGCTTGATTTTGTGACTACCCCGCAATCCAGTGTTGAATTGCGATGCGGTGATGTGCCTATTTTTGCCGGTAAAATGGGGCAAAAAAGCCAGCATGTTGCCATTAAAATCCACGATCGTTTGATTAAGGTTCATTGAGAATGTGGATTCTTGATGCTTGTTTATTAATGGCTTTATTGGCTATTTTGGTTGTTGTTCCCCGATGGTTGAAACAATTAAAAGGTCTTCGCGAAGAACTGCAAAGGCTTTCGTTGTGCTTTGTCCAAGCCACCAACGAGGCCGGTGCCGCCATTGAGGAGTTGCGGGCACTGACTACTACGGAGCAACAAAGCCTCCATGAGGCCCGTAAAAAAGCGCTTTCCACCGCCGATGACCTGGAGTTTTTACGTCAAAAAGCCGAAAATCTTTGCAGCAAACTCGAAGCTGTTGCCGCCGCGGGTCGTCCGGTAACGCGGCGCGGGTATGTTCCTGAAACACCTGCTCCTGCTGTTGCTGTTGAGCCAACCTCTAAGGCGGAAGAAGCCCTAAAAGAGGCCATGCGTCATGTTTAAATACCTAAAAATTGGGTTTTTTATTGTTTTGACTGCGGCTATTATTGGTAAAGGCTATGATCTTTATGGTCATTTCAGTACCACCGCCCACGCTCAATCCCCTAGTGGCTCCCCCGATGCCGCTACCGCTTCAGAGGGTAAAAATCCAGAGAGCAACACTCAAAAACCACCATCCGCTGCGCCGGAAACAAGTCAATCACAAAAAAAGCCAGACGAAGAAAACGAAACAAAACCCCTCACCGATTTTACCAGCAGCGAAATACAACTGCTCCAGTCCTTGCGCGAACGCCGAGAGCAACTCGCCGTCAGGGAAGCAGCCCTTGAAGAGCGGGAAAAACTCCTCAACGCCATGGAAGGACAGATTGAAGCCAAAATTCAAGAACTAAATAGTATTAAAGGACACATTGAAGCCATTAAAAAAGATATCGATGAACAGAGTAAGCGTTTTGAATCCAATCAGGATGAACAAACAAAAATGTTGGTGCGTGTTTATGAAAAAATGAAACCCAAGGATGCTGCTGCTATTTTTAATAACCTAGAATTAACCATTTTATTGGATGTTGTTAAGGGCATGAGAGAAGCAAAACTGGCTCCTGTTTTGGCGTTGATGAACCCCGAAAAGACCAAACTGCTCTCAAGCGAGTTGGCGCGTCGTGAGACGTTGCCGAAACTGCCAGAATAAAATTCAAAAGGAGGACATTGCTGTGTCGGTCAATAAAGATATGAATGTCCTCATCGTTGACGATTACAAAACCATGTTGCGTATTGTGCGCAACCTACTCAAACAAATTGGCTTTAACAATGTTGATGAGGCAGAAGATGGCGTTTCTGCCTATGCCAAATTGCAACAGCGTAGTTATGGTTTGGTGATTTCTGATTGGAATATGAAGCCCATGTCGGGGTATGATTTGCTTCTTAAACTGCGGGCTGAACCCCGGTTTAAAGACCTGCCCTTTATTCTGGTAACGGCGGAAGGTAAAACTGAAAATGTCATTGCCGCAAAAAAAGCTGGTGTAAACAATTATATAGTTAAGCCTTTCAATGCCCAGACACTACAGTCAAAAATGGCTGCGGTGTTAGGTCCTTTTTCATAAAGGAACGATCATGCACAGCACTTATACAGTGGACAAAGGATTGGCGGAAAAGATGGCGACCACCGCTGGCATGAATGTTATTGATCATCATGTGATAGGCAAAATTTTAGATGAGCTTATTCGATCTTTGCAAGGGGATATAACTGTTGCCGATATTAAAATTTTCAAACAGATGCGCGATTTGCAAAAAACTATTGATTTGGCAAAAATAGAGTTGAGCCGTTTAGCGCCCACGGATATTGCCGCCGAGCATCTTCCCGGAGCCGCCGATCAGTTAGAAGAAATTATCCGTGCCACGGAAGAAGCCACCAGCAAGATTCTTGATGCCGCCGAAACAGTGCAAAATATTGCTCAAGCAGTGGATGAAAAAAATAAACACCTCCTGATGGAGGCGGCAACGTGTATTTTTGAGGCCAGCAATTTTCAAGACATCACTGGTCAACGCATTACCAAAGTTGTTAAAACGATGCAGATGATTGAAGATAGGCTGCAGAGCATGGTCGAGGTGTTGGGTGGCGAGCTAAAATATAGCCTGCGCGGCACTGTACAGCCAATAAAAGAGGGGCAAGCCCCAACTACTGCGTTAATGAACGGCCCACAACTTCCGGGTAAAGGGGTAACGCAAGACGATATTGATGCATTGTTTGATAGTCTGTAAGGCTGGGGCGTGACCGCCTCTCGTTTGACCACTGTTGATATTCGCGCCTGCAAGGGCGTTCGCCCTGTGGTGGTGTTAACCGCTTACGATGTTTTAATGGCGCAGCTTGTTGATACGGCTGCAGATATGATTTTGGTTGGGGATTCTTTGGGCATGGTGCGGTTTGGCCTTCCCGATACCTTAGGTGTTTCAATAGAGATGATGGAACATGCAGCCGCAGCCGTTTATCGCGGCGCTTCAAGATCACTGGTTCTTATTGATTTACCCTTTGGTTCATATGAAGCCTCACCCCAGCAAGCTTTTGCCAGCGCGGCACGGTTAATGCGTGCCGGAGCAGGCGCCATAAAACTGGAGGGGGGCGCACCAATGATTGATACCGTCCGGTTTTTAACCCAGCGTGGTATTCCCGTGTGCGGTCACCTGGGGTTGACACCACAGGCGGTACATGTTTTGGGCGGCTATAAAGTCCAAGGGCGGGATACGGCAGGTGCGGATCATCTGCGTCGGGATGCGTTGGCTCTGGCCGAAGCAGGTGCTTTTGCACTGGTTCTTGAGGCTGTTCCCGCTGCTTTGGGAAATGCCATTGCGGCAAGTCTTTCTATCCCCGTGATTGGGATTGGTGCTGGGGCTTGTGATGGTCAGGTACTGGTAAGTGAAGATTTGCTTGGCTTAACAACAGGAAAGCCGCCAAAATTCGTTAAACGCTATGCGGATATTGCGGCTACTATCAAGAATGCCGTTGCCCAGTTTGCCGATGATGTGCGGCAAGGTCGTTTTCCCGACAGCGCGCATAGCTATAACCTATGAGCATCGCGCGGGTTGTACCGCTCTCAAGCTTTGTAGGGAAATCTTCATGCGCGAGCGGTATACTGAAGGAATAAGCATGCTTCGCTTCCGTGCTCTTCTGGATGGTTTGCCTGCGCATACTCGGCGTAGTCTTCCGCAAGAATACCCCAACTATATTTTTGATTTCTCTAGCAACGATTACCTTAACTTATCACGCGATCCGGTGGTGGTGGCCGCCTTTAATGAGGTGGCACGCACGATGGTAGGCAGCCGTGCCTCTCGTCTTGCGGGGGGCAGTCACCCAGAACATGCAAGAGCCGAAGCCGCTCTTGCCCGACTGAAGGGAACAGATGGGACGTTATTGTTTGGCTGCGGAATGGTAGCCAATCTAACAGTCTTGCCGGCATTGCTTGATAAAGCATTGTGGGGTGATACTATTCCCGTGGTTCTCATTGACCGTTTGGCACATCAGAGCTTGCTGCGCGGGGTACAGGCTAGCGGTGCCCGCTGGCAGCGTTTTGCCCATAATGATCTTAATGATTTGCGGCGGCGGCTGGAAAAATTGGATGAGCATCAGCAGGCCTTTATCGTTGCCGAATCAGTGTACAGTATGGACGGCGATATCGCCGATATAAAAGGCTTGGCTGCTTTGCGCCGGGAATTTGCCGCGTTTGTGTATCTTGATGAGGCCCATGCCACGGGGGTGTTCGGGCCGGGCGGGGCTGGGTTGTCTTATGGTCATGGGATAGACGTGGTGCTAGGAACAGGGGGTAAAGCATTGGGTGGGTACGGTGCGTTTATCGCCGCCGGGGGCGATATTCTGGAGTACCTGGTGCAACGCTGCGCCGGGGTTATTTACACCACTGCCTTGCCCCCTGCTGTGGCGGCGGCTCTTACCGCTGCTGTAGAATTATTACCGTCATTGGATGGCGCGCGCGCCCGCCTGCACGCCCTCGCCAATCAGGTACGGGGTTTGGCCAAAGCGTCAGGGTATGCCGTGGGCGCCAGCGCCTCGCCCATTATTCCCCTCATCACGGGGGACAATGCCTCGGCATTAGCGTTGGCCGAACGCTTTAAGGCTTACGGCTGCTGCGCCCCGGCCATTCGCCCGCCGACGGTGCCCCAAGGCGCGGCGCGGGTGCGGCTGTCCTTGACGGCGGCAATGGGGGAGAAGGAAGTAAATGTGTTGGAGAAGATACTCGCTTCACATTTTTAACATTTATCTGCTATTACTTCAATACCAATGGAAACAATACTGTCCGACGCTGCCGACGCTACCCGTGCCGCCTTTGAGCGATCCAGAGCTATTTCCAAGGAAGGCTTTCCCGCCTTGGGGATCGCGGTGAAGGCTGTGGACGACAAGATTTATAGCGCGGGGCGATTTCTCCCCAGCAGCACTTTAAGTTGCCCGGCGGCAGCCAGTGTCCTTGAACTAGCCGTACGGCAACACATCACCAGCGTTACGGTGTGCACCGATCAAGAACTAAAAGATATTCCCCTCATCGAATGGGCGTTGCTGAAGGCGTATGGGGGGGAGAAACTTACCGTCACGATCATTAATCCGAATGGCCAGGAAAAGCCCAGTGTTCATTCCATCAACGATCTCTATCCCTACCCGATCACGCGAGCAGCCATGCCGGAGCATCCACAATGGCTCAGAATTAATGAGAAGGAACATAGAATCCTGCACCACCCGTTGCTGGATCCCCCCGACGCCGCCGAACCCAGCACCGTCCGCCGGGGATTGGCACTGTGGATGCAGGATAAAGACAATTGCGATGGCATTAAAAAACTGGGCGGACTACCCTTGGATCAAATCAGCGGCGCAGATTTTCAGGCTTGCAAGCGGATGCTACCCCCCGACGCTACCATCGCCGGGAAAACCGTTGCGGAACTGACAGAGCATTTGTATACCTCAGACCACGGCTCCAATCATAAACGCCCTGTCTCCTCAGCCTGGAGGCACATACTTCCCAATGAACAAGTGCCCTGGGTTGAGCGTGCTGAGCATCTGCTCATAGAGGTCATGCGCACTATTCCAAATGCAAATAAACCCCATCTGCGCCTGGCCGTTGTCACCAATGGTCGGCACTATGTGATTGCGCCCAACGATCCGTTTAGTTATCCCGCCGGGTACTGGAGCTGCGCCGAATACCACGCCCTGGCCCTATGGGCATCGTTAAACCAGAACTATGTCAAAGACCTGGTGCTGGTGCACAGCGTCCATGATATAAACGGCGACGGCCTTATCGGTCCGCAAGGATGCCCCTGCGGTTTTTGCGCCGAAGCTATTGGCCACCGCCTCCTGACCGTGGTGGGGACGAATCTTAAAGGCAAACGACAAATTTTCTCAAACCATACCGGGCACACCCTGGTGCCGGAAAACAGGCCGTCCCGACCATTGGTGCGACAATCTATAACGATTCATCTGGCAGACGGGACAAATCATACCTTGCACGGCCTTGGTACCGAACATAGCGATTGCAGCTACCCGCCGCCCTTGGCCTGGGGTGTGCGGTGGCAGGATAAGGTGCTGGTCTCCAGCCGTCTGGCACCATGGTTAAAAATCACCGTTTCACCGATACAAAAGATTACCCTTGATACAGGGCCTTTGCCTATCTTGACCCTTGAGGCC